>CANQEP010000020.1 GCA_947595235.1 uncultured Clostridia bacterium | reverse complement strand
CCTTGCCAAGCGAGACAATTTCGTGCTCAACGTTGCCTACTTGACCGATTGTTGCACGGCAAGTGACAAGCACTTTTCTCATTTCGCCCGATGGCATTCTTAGTGTTGCATATTTGCCCTCTTTTGCCATGTATTGTGCAGAAATTCCCGCACTTCTTGCAATTTGGCCACCGCGACCAGGATGGAACTCAATGTTGTGAACAACGCTACCAACTGGGATGTTCTCAAGTTTGAGGGTGTTGCCCACCTTTATCTCGGCATTCTCACCACTCATAACGGTGTCACCAACGTTGAGGCCAACGGGTGCAAGGATGTATCTCTTCTCGCCGTCAACATAGTGAAGAAGCGCGATGTAGGCAGACCTGTTAGGGTCATACTCAATGCTTGCAACCTTTGCAGGAATGTTGTCTTTGTTTCTCTTGAAGTCGATTACTCTATATTTTTGACGATTTCCACCACCGATGTGACGAACGGTCAACTTTCCGGTGTTGTTGCGCCCGCCAGTCTTTTTCTTTGTTTCAAGCAAAGACTTTTCGGGCTTTGTTTTGGTTACTTCGTCAAAGGAAGGTGTGGTCTTTCCTCTTTGACCAGCAGTTGTCGGCTTATATCTCTTCATTGCCATAGTTTACTCTCCCTTTATTATGATAAGCTGTCGAAGAACTCAATAGATTTGCTGTCGGCGGTCAAGGTTACATATGCCTTTTTGTAGTTGCCAGTAAGTCCTTCGTGCTTTCCTTGTCTTTTAATCTTGCCGTAAACATTAGAGATGTTTACTCTTTCAACCTTTACTTTGAATATCTCTTCAATAGCATTTTTAACAGTCGTTTTTGTTGCACTTTTTGCAACTTCAAAAACATACTTCTTGCTTTGAACATTTGCAAGGCTCTTTTCAGAGATGATTGGTCTTATTATAATGTCGTGTGCTACCATTATTTGTTTGCCTCCTCAACAAGTTTGATTGCTTCTTTTGTTATCAAAACCTTGTCTGCATTAACAATGTCATAGGTGTTGAGTTGAGCAGCAGTTGTAACAGTAACATTTGGAATGTTTGATGCCGACAAAACAACATTTTCGTTGTTTGCTTCGGTAACAACAACAACTCTCTTGTCAAGTTTAAGGTTTTTAAGAACCTCAACCATTGCCTTTGTTTTTGGCTCAGCGAAGCCAAGTTCATCAACAACAACCAAGCACTTTTCTGCAAGGCAGGTTGAGATGGCACTAACAAACGCACCTTTTTTCATTTGCTTGTTAACTTTCTTAGAGAAGTCTCTTGGCTTTGGAGCGAACACAACTCCACCCTTTATCCATTGAGGAGCACGGATTGAGCCTTGACGCGCGTTGCCAGTTCCCTTTTGTCTCCAAGGTTTTCTTCCACCACCACGAACCTCGGTTCTGGTGAGTGTGCTTTTTGTTCCTTGGCGTTGGTTTGCAAGATATGCAACGATGATTTGGTGAATGAGTGCCTCGTTATAAGGAGCCTTGAACACTTCGTCGCTCAAAGTAACCTTGCCAACTTCCTCGCCTTTAACATTAAAAACTTTAGTCTGCATTTTTTTATCCCCCTAACCTACGCCTTAACTGCAGAGCAGATTGTAACGATTGAACCCTTCGCCCCAGGGATGGCACCCTTTATGAGAAGAAGATTTCTTTCGGTATCGACTTTTGCAATCTCAAGATTTTGTATAGTAACCTTTTCGTTACCATATTGTCCTGGAAGTTTTCTGTTCTTAAATACCCTTGATGGGTCTGAGTTTGCAGAAAGTGAACCAGGAGCGCGATGAACAGGTCCAGCACCGTGAGTCATTGGCATTCTGTGAGCGTTCCATCTTTGAATAACGCCACTAAATCCGTGACCTTTGGTGTAGCCCGAAACGTCAACCTTGTCACCAACAGCGAATGTGTCGCACTTTATCTCGCTGCCAAGAGACAAGTTCTCTGCGCTAATCTTAAATTCTTTTAAGTACTTTTTTGCGCCAAGATTGGCCTTTTTAAGGTGACCAGCCTCAGCCTTTGAAATTCTGTTTGCTTTGGTGTCAACAAAAGCGAGTTGAACTGAACTGTATCCGTCTTTCTCAACTGTCTTGATTTGAGAGACGTGGCAAGGACCAGCCTCAACAACAGTTACAGGAACCACTTGGCCAGAGCCAGTAAAAATCTGTGACATACCAATTTTTTTGCCAAGAATTGCTTTATCCATTATTTTCTTTTCCTCCGACCTTATAATTTAATATTGATATCAACGCCTGCAGGAAGGTCGATTTTCATAAGCAAATCAACAACCTTGCTTGACGGATTATAGATATCAATAACCCTTTTGTGAGTTCTCATTTCAAATTGTTCTCTTGAATCTTTGTCTTTGTGCACCGCGCGAAGAATAGTAACAACTTCTTTGTCGGTAGGCATAGGGATAGGACCCGAAACCTTTGCACCTGCCTTTTTGGCAGTCTCCACAATCCTCGCAGCAGATTCATCAACAAGGTTGTGGTCATAAGCACGAAGCTTAATTCTCATTTTTTGTGTTGCCATTTTATACCTCCAAGTAAAATTTTGTTGGCAGACATTTCCACCGCCCCGCCATAGCATTATTGTCTGGGGCTAACACAAGTGGTGGCATTTGCCAAGCGCCTAAATCGATGTTTAGACTTGTCCGCGTAAGTTCTCTCAATCAAGGCTCATGAGTAACCTTCCGCATCTTCCCATACTATGACTAACACATTATACTAAACACACGGGTGCGTGTCAAGGCTTTTTAACAAAAAAGTTTATTTTTCTTTTTGTGCTCTCCGCCCCACAATTTCTAAAAAAGCCTGCCATAAAATTGGCAGACAAAAAGACATCTATTGCAAAAAACTTTCGCTTGTTGTATAATTTTTTTATAAGGAGAAAATAAATGGCAATTTCACTTCGCCCCGAGACAAGAAAGGAACTTATCAAGTTGCATGAAATCTATCAAGCTTTCAATAAAGCCCGAGAAGAGTTTTTGTCTTGCAGTAGTTCTTATTCCTATGAGCCCCCGGCCCCATCCGAGCCTGGATACAATTCAAACAACGTCTTTGAGCCTCGCAAGTTAACCGAAGAGGGCAAAAGGCAAAAAGAGAGAGAGCAAGCACTTGAAAAAAAATGGGAAGAGTGCGAAGACGCCTACAACCGCCAACTTGAAGTTGTTGGGAAAACTTTCACAAGTGAGTATGGCCTTAACGACTCTCGCGCAACAATCGAGGAGAGTCCCAGCGGGAAAAGGACTATCTACCACTCCACGGGAGAGATGAAACGTGACATAAGAAAAATCTGCAATGCCCTTGCAAATGGTGATATGAATCCTGGAAGATTTACGAGCAATGTCGCTGGAATTGCCACATACTTTGGAAACTTGCCATTCTTTGAACAGATGCGCGGAGACGACTTTGCTCCCGAAGAAATAATCGAGGCGACCCTTTCGGAAGACGCAAAGATTCACGAGATAAGCGTTGACGACTATGTTGACTGCAACCTCGAAGAATATGAGCCACTTTTCGACCCCGAAGACTATAAGCTTCTTTGCGACCTTGAAAGGTGCGACGCCATGCACGTTAGAAGCATCTTCGACGTCGCCCTTGGCTATGACGCGTGCGTCCGCAGAAAACCATCAACCGACGTTGAGATTTGGGCAATCTATAAGAGAGACATTCTTAAACTTTCAAAGTCCCCCATCATCAAGTTCCACGACGTCGTCACCGAGCCCGACAGCGACAACTAATATTAACCAACAAAAAAGCCATGGCAATTTAGCCATGGCTTTTATTTTGTTGTCTTTGTTGGAAGCGCTAAAATCAATATTTAACCTTAATTCCGGGTCCCATTGAAGACGCAAGGGAAATACTACGAATGTAAGTTCCTTTTGCGGCTTGAGGCTTTGCCTTGATGATTGCATCAATCAAGGTGTCAAAGTTCTCTTGGAGTTTGGCAGCGCCAAAACTCTTTTTGCCGATAACGCAGTGGATGATACCGAACTTGTCAAGACGATACTCAACTTTACCAGCCTTGATATCCTTGATGGCCTTTGCAACATCAGGGGTAACGGTTCCACTCTTAGGGTTTGGCATGAGACCTCTTGGTCCAAGCACGCGCGCAATTCTACCAACAAGACCCATCATGTCTGGGGTGGTAACGCACGCATCAAAGCCAAGCCAGTTCTCTTTCATGATTTTGTCAATCATGTCTTCAGCGCCAACAAAGTCTGCGCCTTCTTGCTTTGCAATTTCTGCCTTGTCACCTTTTGCAATAACAAGCACTTTCTTTGACTTGCCGGTTCCGTTTGGAAGGACAACTGAGCCACGCACTTGTTGGTCAGCGTTCTTAGGGTCAACGCCGAGTTTGATGTGCACTTCAATGCTCTCGTCAAAGTTTGCAGGAGCGGTTGCAACAACAAGGTTCAAGCCCTCTGCAATGTCATATTGTTTTTGTTTGTCGAACTTCTCCATGGAGGCTCTATACTTTTTTCCACGAAACATAACTTAACCTCCTTAGTCAACAACAGTAACGCCCATTGAGCGTGCCGTTCCCTCAACCATGCTCATGGCAGCCTCAATGCTTGCGGCGTTGAGGTCTGGCATTTTTTGTTCTGCAATAGCGCGAACTTGAGCCTTGGTGATTTTTCCGACTTTTTGTGAATTTGGTTTTCCCGAGCCCGTTTCAATTCCAATGGCTTTCTTAATTAAAACAGCAGCAGGTGGTGTTTTAAGAATGAAAGAGAATGAGCGGTCTTGGTAGATTGTCATCTCAACTGGGATGATGAATCCAACTTGAGATGCTGTTCTGTCGTTAAACTCTTTAACGAATGCTGGAATGTTGATTCCGTGAGGACCAAGCGACGAACCAACTGGAGGGCCAGCGGTTGCCTTTCCGGCTTGGAGTTGAAGTTTAACAACAGCAGTAATTTTTTTAACTGGTGCCATAATTTACTCCTTTTGGTATTTTCTGTGGTGTTTTGTGAGGCAGAAAGATTTACCTCTCCCACATATATTTAAACTTTCCTTCCCCTACGAAAGAAAGATTAAATCAGGTCTGCACCTGCAGGCGACTTTTGGTGACATTTCCGTTCCAAAGCATTTGTTAGCCCACAGGCTGTTCGGGGTTTCCCCCTCGTATCCTTAGTACACTCTAAGGTCAAGATTTTAGTTCTGCGCAAGGCTCGGTGGGTCTGCACCCACTGGCAGTTTTTGTTGCCGTTACTTATCCTTAGTACTTTTAACGGCAAGATTTTGCCCTATATCAAGGCTCGGCGGGTGAGACATCGCAGGAGTTTATTGAAATAAATGACTGTCTTGCCCCGCTTGGCAGAAACGCCGCGCAGGACTGAAAGATTGACCTTAGATAATCTCTATCTGTGAGAAATCAAGGTCAACTGGTGTTTGTCTGCCAAACATCTCAACAGCAACTTTGCACTTTTGGTTTTCGGTGTCAACAGAGATAACGTCGCCAACAAATCCCTCAAGAGGGCCCAAAACAACCTTGACTTTGTTGCCAGCCTCGACCTTCATGTTGATTTTGACTTTGCCAAGACCCATCTTTGCGACCTCTTCGTCTGGAAGAGGAATAGGCCTTCCCGCAGGGCCAACAAACCCCGTCACTCCGCGCGTGTTAACAACGGTGTGCCAAAGGTTGTCGGTGTATCGCATCTTTATGAAAACATAGCAAGGGTACATTTTGCGTTGAACAACCTTTTTCTTGCCGTTCTTTTCTTCGATGGCGTCTTCCATTGGAACTTTGACCTCAACGATATAGTCTTGAAGTGAAAGACTTTCAATGGTCTTGTTAAGATTGTTCTCTACCATACTTTCATAGCCAGTGAGGGTATGAAGGACATACCATTTTGGCTCGCTCTTTAAAACTTCTTCATCGTCCATGAGTATCCCCCCTTAGATATTAGTTATGAGTTTAAGAAGCCAACTTAAAAGGCTGTCGATTCCCAAAGTGACGAGCATAAACAAGACAACAACAGAAATAACCATGCCAGTTTGCTTCATGGTTTTTCCAAATGTTGGCCAAGACACCTTTTTGAGTTCACTTATAGTTGCTTTTGTTTTTGAGCGTTTTGGCTCTTTGGTTTTGGTGGATTTTTTTGCTTTGGCTTTCTTGGTCTCTTTCTCTTTGACCTGAGTCCCGCCGTCCGCAAGAGTTTTTTCTACTTTTGCCATATTAAACTCCTATAAATTACTTGGCTTCTTTGTGAACTGTATGCTTTTTGCAGAATCTGCAGTACTTTGTAAGTTGGATTCTGTCTGGGTCGTTCTTTTTGTTTTTGTAGTTATCGTAGTTTCTTTGCTTGCATTCTGTACACTCAAGCGTAATTTTAGTTCTCATAAAAATTTACTCCTAAAAAATTAACACCCCACTCGGTGCGTTAGTATAATAACACACGGCGCCGTGGTTGTCAAGTAAAAATCTAAAAATCAATTTTGCTTTTTAAAATCATTGCCCTTTATCAATATATAATATAGCCTTGTGCCTACAAATCTACGTTCGCCTTTGGCGCAAGGGTCAAGTTGCTGGCAATATTTTTCCCCTCGATAAAGCAAAAGTACGCTGCCGAACCAATCATCGCGGCGTTGTCGGTGCAAAGTCCAACTTCAGGATAAAGCACCTTTACGCCCGCCTTCTTTCCTTCTCTTTCGGCACCCTCACGCAAAAAACTATTCGCGCTTACGCCCCCAGCAAGAACAAGAGTCTTAAGCCCAAATTTTTTGCAAGCCTCAATACTCTTGTAGACCACTTGGTCCACTGCCTCTTCTTCAAACGAGCGGCAGACGTCGGCGATGTTGACCTCTTCCCCGCGCTGCTTTTTGTTGTGGAGGTAGTTGATGACCGCGGTTTTTAGTCCGCTATATGAAAAGTTGAAGTCCTTGAGTTTTTCATGTGGCTTAACAACAAAATTTATGCACTTTTTCCCCTCTTTTGTCAGCCTGTCGACGTTGGGTCCCCCTGGATACTCAAGTCCGCACTCGCGCGCCACCTTGTCAAACGCCTCGCCAATGGCGTCGTCCACCGTTGTGCCAATCAAGACGCGGCGCGTATAGGTCTCCATCTTGCAAAGCGCGGTGTGACCCCCACTCACAATAAGGCAAGCGAACGGAGGCTCAAGGTCGCTGTGCGCAATATAGTTGGCGGCAATATGCCCCTCAATGTGGTTGACAGCAATCAATGGTTTTTTTAGTCTATACGAAAGCGCCTTTGCAAAGTTGACCCCAACAATGAGCGCGCCAAGAAGCCCCGCACCATAGGTGACCGCGATTGCATCAATTTTTTCTATGTCCACTTTTGCGCGCGACAATGCCTCTTCGCAGACGCCGTCAATGTTGATGACATGGTTGCGCGAGGCAATTTCGGGAACAACCCCGCCATAGAGTTTGTGTATGTCAATCTGACTTGACACGACGTTCGAAAGGACCTCGCGCCCGTTCTTAACAACGGCAACGCTGGTCTCGTCGCACGAACTCTCTATTGCCAAAATATAAACATCTTTTTCCATTATTTTCTCTCTAAGTTTGCTATGATAAATTCTTGTATGCGCCCCGACAAAAAGCCCTCGGTGTCGCTGGTCTCCATGCCCGTTCGAAGGTCCTTCACCATTTTGTAGGGGTAGAGCACGTAACTTCGTATTTGGCTCCCCCACTCGTTCTTCATTTGCTGACCGAGTTTTTTTGCCTTTGCCTCTTCCTCTTGCTTTTCTTTCAGTTCGCTGAGTTTGGCATAGAGCATTTCAAAAGCCACTTCCTTGTTTTGAAGTTGGCTACGCTCGTTCTGGCACGAAACAACAATTCCAGTTGGAATATGGGTGAGCCTCACGGCGGACTCAACCTTGTTGACGTTTTGCCCACCAGCACCCCCACTGCGGAAGGTGTCCACCTTCACGTCGGCAAGATTGATTTCTATTTTTTCTTTGTCAACAATAGGGCTGACCTCAACGCTGGCGAACGAGGTGTGACGGCGCTTGTTGGCGTCAAACGGCGAGATTCTCACAAGTCGGTGCACTCCTCTTTCATTTTTGAGATTGCCATACGCGTTGAAGCCCGAAAAGATATATGACGCACTCTTAAAGCCCGCGCCGTCCCCACGATTTTTGAAGGTTGGCGTAACGCTGTAACCCATGATGTCAGCATAGCCAAGGTACATTCGCTCAAGCATGGACGCCCAGTCTTGAGCCTCTTCACCCCCAGCACCCGAGTGAATTTCAACAAGGCAGTTGCAGTTGTCGTTCTCTTCACTATAGAGGCTGTCGATGTAGAGTTCGTCAATTATCTTTGAAGTGCTATTAAGTTCAATGTCAAACGAGGCTTGGTCGTCCTCGGGGATGTCGCCCGCATAGAGTTCAAGAAGGTCGCTCACGTTTTTGAGGTTGCCGAGCGCGTTCTCGTATGAGGAAATTATCCTTTCAACGCTCGCCACTTGCTTGCTCAGTTCACTGGACTTTTCAAAGTCGTTATAGACCTCGGGGAGCGCAAGTTGGCTTTCAAGTTCGCTCTTTCTTGCCTTTTGCTTGTCTATGTCAAAGGCAGTGGCTGACACTGGTCAGCTTGGCACTAAGATTATTGATAATTGCTTTGTAGTCTTTCATAAAAAACCTCGCTTTTCATTGATTTTACCACATCTTCTTTAAAATTAAAAGTGATTTTTTGCCTAATTATCTTTTGCAAAACAAAATCGGCCATATTTGACCGATTTTGATAAATTTTTGCTCAAATTACTCGCGTTCTGGAGTTCCAGTTTCCTCTTCGTTGTGCTTTTTGCTCTTTTCAAGTCTCTTTTCTGCTTCAAGAATGAGATAAATGCCCGACTTTATAGCGCCATAGCCAACTTGGTCGATATACTCGGCAATCTTTTCGTCAGAGTCGTATCCGGCAGACGCAAGCACCCTGCGCTCCTCGTCTGAGAATGTATACTTAGGGTCAAGAACAGGCTCTTCAACCTCTTCGGCAAGTTCCTCAACTGGAACTTCGCCCTCTTCAGCAAATTCTTCTTCGTCCTCAGCCTCGTATTCGTCAGCGGTTGGTTCTTCGTCCTCAGTCTCATCTTCTTCGACTTCTGGCTCCTCGGTTTCTTCCTCAGTCTCATCTTCGTCGGCGGTGTCATCATTGAAGAGTGCGTTGTATGCATCCTCGCCAAGTTCTTCGTCTTCGTCAACCTCATCGTATGGACCTTCTTCATCCTCGCCCACAACTGGTTCTTCAGTGGCTGGCTCCTCTGTTTCAGCAATTGGTTCTTCGGCTGGTTCTTCAGTGACTGGCTCTTCATCTGGAGTGTTATCGGCAAGTTCTTCGAGATGCTCTTTAACAGTATCATAGCCAAATTCATCAACATAAGAATTTATCTTTTCGTCAGTGTTGTATCCAACAGAAGCAAGCAATTTGCGTTCTTTCTCTGTGAACAAATACTTTGGTCCTTCAACTGGTTCCTCGGATGGTGCGACTGGCACTTCAGTGGCAGGTTCCTCAGTCTTAGCAACTGGTTCTTCTACAACCTCTGGTTCCTCAGCAGTTGGCTCTTCGGTTTCAACTACTGGTTCCTCGGTGACTGACTCTACATTTTGCGCCTCGGCATTGGCTTCTTCCTTTGCCTTTGCGACCTCTTCGTCGAGTTTACCTTTAATAGCATCAAGTGACCACAAATTATGTACATTATATTTGCGTACACATTGTCCTACGGTGGTGTGCATCTTTTCTGCCAAGGCTTTAAGTGCTTCTTTATGCTCGTCGTCAAGACTATCATAAAACCTCTTCCTTCTTATAGCCCCCACATCAGTGATTGATTCACTAAGTAGAGTAAATCCTTCTGCCATCGCAACCTCGTGGTCAAGATATACACTTAAATCTTCAAGTTCGTCTGTACCCGCATAGAATCTTACAGTATCATTTATCGTCTTATATCCCCGCTCAAGACTAAAAGCCTCAAGTGCTTCCTTCTGCTCATCGTCAAGGCTTGCAATGAAGTCTTCAACTTTTTTATCCTTAGCGGTTTGCTCTTCGTTGACTGGTTCTTCAACTGGAGTGTCAGTTCCTTCAACTGGCTCTTCGTTGGCCGGAACATCAGCGGTTTGCTCTTCGACTGGAGCGTTTTCTGCGTTTCCAAATAGTTCGTTGTATTGTTCCTTGGTTATCTTAACAGTGTGTGCGCCAATAGTACTTTCAACATATCCTTTGTCCACCATCTGGTCAAGAATACGAGCCGCACGCGCATATCCAACGCCAAGTTTACGTTGAATTAAAGAAATTGACGCCGTGCCAGCCTCCATCACGACTTTAAGGGCCTCTGGCATAAGAGCATTCTCAGTCTCGTCCACCGAGTACTCTTGCTCTTCGACTGGAGCGTTTTCTATAGCCTCTCCTTTTGTTATCTTGTTTTCTTCGGTTTTCATTTTTATGTACTCCTTTAAACTTTTTTTGTAAATTTTTAGTCGGCCAATATTACCGTTTAAACTACCCAACTCTGCGTTCAACTTTTCGATTTCTGCGTTGTCTTCGGTGGCCTTTTCTTGCTTTTGTGAGAGGGTTTCAAGCCTCTTACTTGCTTTTTTCTTTTTTCCTTGCAAAGATGATTGCAACTTTGAATAAAACCTTTTGAAGACATCTTTGCTGGCATCGGCAATGGTCATTCCACTTTCAACGTTTAGCGCAAGGGCATCTTTGTCGCGATCAAAGATATCGCCCGCCGCTAACTTTGCATTAAGAAAGTCAACAACCTCGCCCTCGCCGGCTGGCTCACTAGGAGCCACGCTGGTCAAAGGTGCCACCAACTCATCGGTTGAATTTGTAGTTAAATTTGTTATTTTACGTTCTTTCATAATTGACCTCCTTTGTTAAAGAGCATATTATTCCATTTCTGGACCTTCATCTTCTTTTGGTTTTTTCTTTTCGTTCGTCGCGTTACGCAACTTGAGATAATTTTTAATTGCGTCTTCGCTCAATTTGCCTTTCCTTCCGTCAAGAGCAATACGAACAGATTCGCCCAATTTTTCTTTGCCAAAGAAATAATCAAATGACTCAGTCAAGCCAGCCTTAACAGAGGCCTCCGCCAGTTTTTCGATTTTGGCTTTTCTGCGCTCTTCTCTTGCCGTATTAACTTTAGCCTTAACTTTGCCGTTGAGTTTAGAAATTACTGGAATTCTGTCAAGCGCACCGCTAACTTTCTTGATTGCTTTTTCAACTTTCTTTCTTATGCCCGATTTTGGTGTGTTGTCAATTTCTGCCCCATATCTCTCTTTTTCTTCTTCTAGTCCTTGCCTGTATATTTCTTCCTTGAACTCGTTTTCAATTCTAACAAGAGCATCCTCATTGATTGGTCCATCACTTTCAGCAGCAACCCTATCAAAGATTTCAAGATATTTTTCTCTGAAGTTATCCAAATACGCGCCCTCTTTGTGGGACCCTTTCTCTTTGTCGTCTTCAGGGTCCTTCTTTGCTTGTTCTTCGGCAGCAATTTCTTCAGGAGTCTTCTCTTCGTTGTCCTTCTCGGGAACCTCTTCGTCCTTTAACTTGCTAAGCTTATAGTCCCCTCGCTTCTTCTCTGCAAACTCTTTTGCCATTTCTTCCTCTTCAGGAGTTTTTGCATCAAATCTAGTCATAAACTCATCAATGGCTTTATTAAGTTTCTCTTCTTTTAAATTTCCCCCGATTTCATCTACCCTTAAACCCATTTCTTCACTGATAATTTGCCACGTCACTTCCATCTTTTCTTGTCTTGTTATCTCATCCTCAGGGGCAATATTCTCAAGGTCTTTTTTGTCGCCTTTTTCTGGTTCTTTACCATATTTGTCAACAATATATTTAAGGTATTCACTTGCATCGGCAGGGTCTTTCTTTTCTGGCTTTTCTTCTCCCTTGCCTTTTGGCTTATTGCTATTTTTCTTTCGCTTAGGCTTTTCTTCCCCTCTAACTGCAGAGCGAGCAGACATCTCGGCAGCAACCATCTTTTGAATAGATGCTTTGTCGATACCCTTCATCTCGTTTTCTACTTCATCAGGAAGTTTAAGTTTGCCGTTAATTTTATACAACTTGTCTGGCGTGCTCTTTTGGACTCTCTCGCCAACCTCATGTTCGAACTCTGTCTCGGCGTTTTCAATGTCCTTTGCAGTCAATTCTTTGTTGCCACTGTTGAAACTCTTGTCGGCATGAGACCTCAAAATCTCTGCATAGAGTTCTGCATAAGTCAATTCAGAAGATGGTTTAACTTCTTCCTTTTCTTTTTCAAAACTCTTTGGAGCCTTTCCGTATCTTTCAAGTATTCTGTTGGCGTATGCCTCTGCCATTTCACGATCTTCAGCGGACTTGTCCTTGTACTTATCCATGAACTCGTCTACATAGTCTTCAACATTCTCTGCAGTGATAAGTTGATTGTGAGCAGTAGCACGCCAACTTCTAACAATCTTTCTTTCTGTTTCTTGGGCGCGTTTTTCTTCTTCAGAAGTTGGAGTCTTTTTAGAAGGCTTCTTTGGTGAAGGGGTCTTCTTTTCTGGCTCTTCTTTTTCTGGTTCTTTTGCTCTGCTTTTCTTGAATGTGTTTATTCTGTCGTCAGCAAACGACTCGGCGGCACTTCGAGCCTCTTCGTCGGTGTATGCCGAAACAAATTCGCCCTTGATTTCATCCAAGTTAGAGTCGGTCAACTTTCCGCCATGCTTTCCAACAACACGACCCCAATCTTTAACGAATTGTGCTCTTTTTTCGCGTTCACGCTCTTTTTTTGCAGCCTCTTCTTTCTTTCTCTGTTCTTCGGCTTTCTTCTTCTTTTCCTCTGCCTTCTTCTTTCTTGCCTCTTCTTCAGCCTTCTTTCTTGCGGCCTCTTTTGCTGCATCGTCTTTGTCGTCGTCTGTGTCTGTTACAACTTCAGGGGCTTTGCCTTTTCTTCTGCCCTTCTCTTCGTCGCTCAAATCACTTTCTACTCCGTCCTTGTCGTCAGCAGAATCGTCGCCATCGTCGTCACCGTCGTCAGCGTTTTCAAGAGACTTTTCATCGTCATCTTTATCTTCTTCTGGATATATGATGTCTCCCATTCTTGCCTCATAGTCTTCTTCAGATTCACCTGGCAATATAGGATGCACTTCTTCATATTCCCCTTTGCCATCTTCTGGTTCTTCTTCACTCTTTTCTGGCTCTTTTGGTTCATCTTTGCCAGGTTTTGGTTTTGGTTCATCTTTGCCAGGTTCTGGTTCAGTTCCACGAGATGGTTCTTTGCCATGCTCTTCTTCTGGAGTGATAACAACTTCGCCTTCAAGGAAGTCTTCAATGCTGGTGCGACCGGGAGCCGTTGCGGGAGAAGGAGCACTTGCCGTGTCCTCAAGCCTTTCCCCTGGGTATGGGTTAAGAGTTTCGTATTGATTGTTTGCCGCTTGCACATACTGTGCTGTGCGCATACCGGTTTTTGCGTTTTTATAGTCGCGTTTGTGGTCTTTGTAGGCTTGTTTTGTGTTACGAATGGCAGAAAACATTTTGCCAAGACCAGTGAACACAGCCTTTCCAAAAACAAGTGCCAATGCAACGCCACCAACAGCAAAGCCCGAAGTTATGCCAAACGAAGCACTAAGTGCGCTTGCAACAACTCCCCATATGCTGGCGCCAATGCCGGCAACAATTCCCAAGGTCAAGACTGTGCCAAGAATTCCAGCACCAATCTTTCCAGCGAGCGCCCATCTTGTTTTTCTTAGGGCCTTCTTGTCTTTTTTTATGTCTTGCGTTCTGTTTTTATAGGTTTCTTGAGTGCTTTGAACTCTTGAATAATTCTCGCGCATATAGTTGGCACGCATCTGGTCAATCTGCGCTGGAAGTGGAGCAATGTCTGTTCCGCCAGTTGCCTCGATTGCATAGGTAGAAATGCGGTTGAAGTGGGCTTTGTTGTTGATACCCGACAAACCGAATTGGTTGCGCTCTTTATAAAGGGCGTCAAGAACTTGTTTTCTTGTTATGCCCGCTTTAAGGGTTATGCTGTCCCTTTCGAAAAGTTCGGGACTCCCCTCTCTTAGTTTTGTGAGGGCCTCGGCATTGCCGCCGAAAATACTACGCACTGCTGCTGAATACTTATAAAGTAGTGAATATGATTGCGCACCGCCCTCCATTCTGAATGTTGATGGTTGCTCTGGCATAATTGTTTCCTCCTAAGGTTACTCTTTGCCACATTTCTTTTGTGGCATTATTATATCACGTTATTTTTGATTTTTCAATACCCTTTTTAAAAAAAAACTAATCGCAGAAAAAACTGCGATTTTTCGCACAAATTAACTTCGCGACAAGGTCTCTTCCATTCTTTTGAAAACTTTCTTTTTGTCCACGCCAGTAACAAGGGTGATGTGGCTGTTTTCGTTTGGAGTGAACTTGGTTTGACCGCGCTTTTTGTCAAAAGTCGTGTTGATGACCATGTCCACCTTTTGCCTTGTGAAGATGTTGGTTTTAAGAAGTGCAAGAAGGGCGCAAGTGTCGTGAACGGCATATTGCCCGTCTTTCAAAATCTTGTCTTTGTAGCCCTCGCAAAGGTCATACACGAATTGCCCCGCTCTTCCGCACCTTGCAAACCTTTCGCGTTGGTCTTGCTCAAAATAGGCGGTTGTTCCAATCTCTTTTGTTGTCAAGGTTATTGGAACACCACTCTTTATGACGATATCAACGGCATCGGGGTCGCAATAGGCATTGAAACTTGAATATGGCGTTATGCTCCCCTTTCCGTCCATTGAACCAACCATAAGAACAATGCGCTTGATTTTGTCTTTCACTTCGGGATAAGTCAAAAGCAAATTTGCAACATTTGTTGCTGGTCCAACCGAGACAATAACAATCTCGTTTGGCTCGCGGTTAAGGTAGTCGCGCATGGCCTCGATTGCGCCATAGTTTTTGTAGTTTGCGGGGCGCTTGTGAACATTTTTTGCAACAATTTTTGAGCCAAGCCCAGTCTTTCCGTGAACCTCCATGGCGTTTTGCGGTGGGGTGTTTAAAGCATGGTCAGCGCCATAATAGACGGGGTAGTCCACTTGCGCAAACTTTTCAACAAGAAAACAAGCGTTCTTCGTTGCTTGCTCAAGCCCAACATTGCCAAAGACCGTGCTAATCATCTTTATTTGAAACTTTGGCTCATAAAATGCCATGAGCATGGCCATCGCATCGTCGCATCCGGGGTCAAGGTCGAATATTATTTTGTAAAAACTCTCTTCCATAATTCATCCTTTTAATAATTATTTTTTATTCTAACATAAATATTAAAACAAGACAAATTATTTACTCTTTAAAATCCAATTATTTTTTTCGATTTTTCCTCGAAATGAACTTTTTTGCCTTCAAAAACGCGTCCAAATTCTTGTCAATTTTCCCAAGCCTAGAATTATACAAATTATTGTACGCAATCTTCAAAGCCTCTTCATCCCCAATTCTTCTCATATCCCTATTTTGCCCCAAAGCACAAATTGTATGCGGCTCTCAAACCACCCACAAAAAAAGAGCAAGTCGCATCGCGACTTGCCCCAAAAAACCAAATGAACTAGTAGCCGATTAACTGTTCCAAAAAGCCATTAAGTGATGGATCTACCATGCTATCCTGTGCGGCGATGTAAACCTTGCTCGCAAACAATTCTCTTTTCGTCCTATTAATGAAATAGGTATAATCAAAGAGATTTTGCAAATCAACTGAATTTATGAACAAATTATTCTCTAGGTAATTGCTAAAACTTTGACTTATATGAACAACATTATGAACTCCATTAGTATTGAAATCGCAAAAATCTTCAACCGTGTCGCTCAACCAACAAGCGCCATCACCACGATCAATCATATCCATTGAAAGCTTATCAAGTACTGAGATGGCACGACAGAAAGTATCTGTAGTCATAACAAAGACATCATAACCACTGCTATGACTTCCCAAAATTCTTTCAAATGCATCAATCATATCACTACTAAATGAAGAATCGAAATGTACATATTCTCTTTCTGAGCCACCTACATCAAAATGCGGATACAATGCCTCGATGGCTGAGGATTCATGATCTTCATATGTATCAACAAATAAATACACTTTATAGTTCGTAGGGTCGGTCCATCCGTAATCGTAATAACCTTCCGTAAAGGCAATGCCTTGTCCAAGCGTGACAAAGTCGTCGGCCTCTGATGTTAAAATTAAATTACCATCGTCAATCATACCATAATACGCATCTGGATAAATATCGCCAAAGTATTCCCTAATTGGCACCACACCATAATTATCAACTCTGTATGCACTTGGGAAATACAAGTGAATAGTATCTTGCAGATCGCCATAATAAGCATCACAATCTTCTTGTCTCAATTCAATTCCTAACTGTCGCCAAATACCATGTGGATCCAATTCTATTTTACCAATTGCAAGTCTTTCGGCTTGTTCAAACAACTCGGCAAATTGTTCGTCGGTTGGAGTTTCTCCATCAAGCATTTTCTTAAACATCAAAATTGTTGCTTTTTCATATGTATCAAGAACTTTTCCTTCATCAATACCAACAATAAGGGTGTCGCCAATGCTTCCACCTCCACCGCCACCACTGTCACGAGTGAAATTGGCAGTTATGGTTCTTGTTCCAACAATGGTGCCACTTGCATTGTCCCAACCGCTGAAACTGTAGCCGGATTTTGCAGTTGCCGTTACAGATATTCCTTCAATTGTTATTGTTGCGCCATCAACATCAATAGACGCGCCACGAGGAACCCCGCTTATTGACGACCTGCTTACCGAACCGCCCGAACTATTGTTAACGTCGAAGTAGACTGTGTATGTTGGGTTGCTCTCTCTAAAGTATGCATAAATTGTGCGTGAACTCGTTATTCTTCCCGTCGTGTTGCTCCAATAGTCGAACGAATATCCGCTGTTTGCCGTTGCAGAAACCGATGTTCCCGCTATTGTAATTTCACTGCCATTAACCTCAATTTCTGAATTATATGGAACGCTATAAATCGCGCTACGGCTAACCCTTCCGCCACTGCCAGCCGAGAAGTAAACCGTGTATGTAACCTCTTCAAAGCGTGCGTAGATATCCATGTCGCCATTTACAGTGCTTGACGACATATCCCAGTAGTCGAACGAATAGCCCGAATCAGCCGTCGCAGTAACACTAAAACTACCAATCGTCAGTGTGTTGCTACTTGTTCGTATGCTGGTTCCATATTTGGCAGTCGTTGAACTCTTATTAACCGACCCACCATTTCCAGCATAGAAGTATATCGTGTAGGTGTACGCTTCAAAGTATGCATAAATGGTCATATCATCGGTTACTCTTCCCGAAGATGAGCAGTCCCAATAATCAAAATAATAGCCCGTGTCTGCGGTCGCTTGTATACGAGTTCCGTTAACAGTCAAAGTACTACCACTTGTGCTATAACTTGCGTTGTATGGAACGTCATAGACCGCACTTCTGTCAACCGAACCACCAGTGCCGGCAGAGATGTATACGGTGAACGACGTGCGCTCAAAGTATGCATAAATGTCCAAGTTGCTGGTGACTTGGCCACTACTTGGAGACCAATAACTAAACCCATATCCGCTATTTGCATAGGCATAAATGTCTGTATCGCCAATTGTCAGCCTATTAGAATATGTGCTTATAGACGTTCCATATGGCACGTTATAAATAACATCGTCACTGACATACCCTCCACCATCGGTATAAATATGCACGGTATACGTCAGTTGCTCAAAATATGCATAAATGGTTGTTGTTCCAGTTATAGTTCCCGAAGAAGTGCTCCATGAACTGAAAGTATAGCCAGTGTTAGCGGTTGCGGTGACGCTTTCATTCCCAATAGTCAATGTCCTTCCACTACTACTAATTCTTGCTCCATGTTCGGCAGTTATTGAACTTTTATTGACCGTACCCCCACTCCCCGCAGAGATTGT
>CANQEP010000019.1 GCA_947595235.1 uncultured Clostridia bacterium | reverse complement strand
CCCCATCTAGTGCCGGAATTGGCAAGATGTTGAAAATGGCAAGATTCATGCTAAGAAGTGGCAAAAGCGACAAGAACGTGTTGAGCCCCATCTTTGAGTAGTCTGCAATTTGAGAGACGGCGGTGATCGTCCCTCCAAGGTCAGAAACCTTGGTTGCGCCCGTAAATAGTCCCCCAAGCGTCATCAAAATGAGCCCGCAGATATAAAAGCAGAACGGAGTTGCCTTCAAAATGCTTTCAAAAAATCCGTAGTGCGCTTGAGTGTTATAGAACAAAAATCCAAGGCTGGTCTCGCCCTCTTTGACAAGATTCACACCAACAAGTTTAATAAAGTCGTCGTTTTCGTAGCGAGTCAAAGTGCCATCGGCGTTCTTTTTATAAAACATCTCGCTTGAGAACTTTTCATACTCACCCGTCTCTTCGTTTTTTACTGGCTTTATGGACTCAACCGCCCTTTTGATGTCATCAAGGCTCATGGCGTTGCCGTTTGGAGTATAGACAAGATTGTCAAGTCCGCTCATTTTGGAAACATAGAAATATGCCTCTTCGGTCTTGTACTTTTGTATGCCCTTTAAAACAATCTCTTGTTTTTTTCCGTCAACATTTCTCAAGACGGTCAAGGTTATGTCTTCACCCACCTCGATTTTTTTGAGCATATCGCTCATGGACCTATAAGCCTCAACACTCTTGCCGTTGACCTTGGTGACAATGTCGCCCTGCCTAAAGAGTGTGGCGTTTTTGCTGTCTGGAGTGAACTCGCTGATATATGGCAGTCCATATCCATTGACCATCAAGAATATTGCCGCGGTTATAACGCCAAAGATGAAGTTAAACAGCACGCCCGAAACAAGAACAATAAGTCTTCTCCATGGCGACTTGTTATTGAAGGCGTTTTTGTCGGGGTTCTCTTCGTCCTCACCCTCAAACGCGCAATATCCCCCAAGAGGAAGTAGTCTTATAGAAAAAAGTTCGCCCGTCTTTTTGTTCTTCTTCTGGAAAATCTTTGGACCAAAGCCAATGGAAAACTCGTTGATTTTGAATCCAAAAATTTTGCCAGCGACAAAGTGCCCAAACTCGTGAACGGTTATGAGCACCATCAAAACTACAAGCGCCAACAATATATAAAGAAATGTCATCATGTTTTTTGCCCCTCTACAAAACTAATAACGCAAACACAACATACACAAGTGCAGTGGTGAACATCAGTCCATCAACTCTGTCCATAATTCCACCATGCCCCGGAAGTAAGTGTCCAAAATCTTTTATGCCAAGTCTTCTCTTATATGCCGACTCAACAAGGTCGCCAAATTGCGTCATATAAGTTCCAACCAACCCTACTATTATAAATACTATTATGTTCGCGGTCAAACTATTCTGGCAAAATAAGTCGCCAAGAAGTCCAAGGTGCACAAATAAAACATACCCAATAGCCGCACAAATTAAACCACCAAGCGCTCCAAACAGCGAACCCGAAAGTGTCTTGTATGGAGAAATCTCGGGAGCAAACTTCGGTCCCTTTATAAGACTTCCAAAGATGAATGCAAAAACGTCAGTTGCCATGGTGACTGCAAATATAAGAATGATTGCAACAAAGCCTAGGTTGAGCCCCATGTGGTTAATGCCAAACAAAAAGCCAAGAAGCGTCACGGGATAAACAAGAATTTGCATCCCCTTTTGAGTTGTTTGAAGTAATTTGTCTTTTTTGTCAGTTGCCTCTTCTCCCGCCTTTGCACTCTTTACTCTTTCTACTGCATTTTGTATAAGTTCGCATGCCATAAGCAAAACAAACTCAATCATGAGAAGTGCAATCTGCAAAAGAAGAATGGTAGAAAAACTGCCACCAAAGATATAGACAAACATCAGCGCAGTTGGATATAAATAAACAAAAATTGTTGCCGGAATGTTTTTATAAAATT
This sequence comes from uncultured Clostridia bacterium, assembly GCA_947595235.1. Lineage (GTDB taxonomy): Bacteria > Bacillota > Clostridia > Christensenellales > UBA1242 > UMGS2069. Next base: position 18,161 of record CANQEP010000019.1, on the reverse strand, counting down.
TGTTCCCTACAATAACTTCTGTCAGTGCAAGATAAATTATAGCAAGAGAAAACGCGTCAAAAAAGTACTCGCTAACCAGCCTCAACGCTGTGAAGCCAGCGACAAGCAAAAGTATAAAAAATCCCGTAATTGAGCGTTTTAACATCGTTTTTCACCTCTTTTGTGTGTGATTTTGCGTTTTTTCAAATGTTCCCAAATCTTCGTTTGCGGTTTTGATAAGCCTCGATGCACTCATCAACAACCTTTTCGTCAAAGTCGGGCCAATACTTTTTTGGAAAGTAAAATTCTGAGTAGGCGGCTTGGTAGAGCATGAAGTTTGAAAGACGTTGCTCCCCACTTGCCCGAACAATGAGGTCGGGGTCTGGGAGCCCCGCCGTGTCAAGATAGTTTTTAAAGTTCTCTTCAGTTATGACCTTGATGCCGCTAGCAAGAAGTTTGTTTACTGCCCCAACAATTTCGTGACGCGAGCCATAAGCAAGTCCAAAGTTCACCACTCTTGAAGCACAAGTTGATGTTTTTTGGATGATGTCATTTATTGAAACTTGTATGTCGGCTGGCAAAAGACTAAGGTCGCCCATGAGTCTAAATTGTGCGTCACGCTTAAGAAGTGACTTGACAAGTTCGCCACTCATTTGCCTAAAAAGATTGAATATATATTCAACCTCATCTTTGGGCCTATTGAAGTTCTCTGTTGAAAAAAGATATAGCGACACAACGCTGACCCCTCGGTCAAAACATCGGTCAATAACCTTCTTTATTGCGTCTTTACCAACGCGGTGCCCCTCAAAGCGAGGTAGCCCCCTCTCATTTGCCCACCTTCCGTTGCCGTCTGCAATGAATGCAATGTGTTTTGGAATTCTGCCTTCAGATACTTGCCCGCAAGGACTCTTTTTCTTTAACCAAGCCATGTCAAACTCCTATTAAGAAATCCCCGACATATAGCGTTACGATATTTTGGTCTTGCCTTATGCTAACAACCAATTCGCTATCTGTCTTTATCTTTGGCAAAGAGCACTTTTTCTCTTTAACAATAAAGCCTTGTTTTTTCAGTTCCTCTTTTGCTTTTTTAAGTGGCATGCCAATATATCTTTCCACTAGACTTGCATTATTTCCTTTTCTTTTTCTGCCATCATGGTGTCGATTTTTTCGGTCGCGGTGTCAAGAGTCTTTTGGACATCTTTTTCATAAGACGCCATGTCGTCCTCACTGATTTCGCCATCCTTTTTCATCTTCTTTAGTACTTCAAGAGCGTCACGCCTTGCGTTGCGGCAAGCAACCTTTGTGTCTTCGGCAATGGCCTTTGTGCTTTTGACGAGTTCTCTTCTTCTGTCTTCAGTAAGAACTGGAAAAGTCAAGCGAATAACTCTGCCGTCGTCTGATGGAGTGAGCCCGATGTCCGAAGCCATGATTGCCTTGTTAATTTCTTTAACAAGCGAGATGTCCCAAGGCGCAATAACAAGCATTCTTGCATCTTGAACAGAAATATTGCTCATGTGCGCAAGTGGAGTTGGAGTTCCATAATAGTCAACAGTTATCTTGTCAAGAACATGAGGATTTGCTCTCCCCGCCCTTACTGCCAAGAGTTCTTGTTTTAGGTGCGCGGTGGCCTTTTCGATGCTGTCTTCATACTCCAAGAATATTTCGTCAACGATGTCATTGTTTTCTGCCATAAATTTCTCCTTTATATTATATACTTTTATATTTTACTTTATTTTAGGCTTTTAAGCAATCAAATTATAAAAGAATATGCACTTTTTGTGGGATACTTCATCAAATTATATAATCGCGCATAAAAAATCCCGAACTTTTTGTTCGGGAAATTCTTTATGCCATGCCAGATTGTTTTTTAACTTCTTCAACGAAGTCGTCTTTTCTCTTTTCAAGACCTTCGCCCATTTGATATCTAACAAATCGACGAATAGAAATCTTTTCACCAATCTTGTTAACGGCGTCGCTAACAAGATTTGAAATGGTCTTTGAAGGGTCCTTAACAAATTCTTGTTCAAGAAGAACAACATCTTTATAGAACTTTTTGATTCTTCCTTCAACCATTTTCTCAACAACGGCGGCTGGCTTGCCCTCGTTAAGGGCTTGAGCCTTCAAAACCTCTTTCTCTCTTTCAAGTTCGCTTGCATCAACCTCATCAACAGTCACATACTTTGGATTTGCAGCGGCAATGTGAAGAGCAATGTCGTGTCCAAGTTCTTGGAACGCTGGACTCTTTGCAACGAAGTCGGTTTCGCAGTTAATTTCAAGCAAAACACCAATGGTGCCGTTCATGTGGATATAAGAGAACACAGCACCCTCGGCTGCAATTCTTGATTGACGCTTTGCGGCAGCGGCGATACCCTTTTCACGAAGGTAGTCAACAGCCTTTTCCATGTTGCCGTCACATTCAGTGAGCGCCTTTTTGCAGTCAAGCATTCCAACGCCCGTCTTTTCTCTTAAATCCATCACATCTTTAGCAGTAAAAGCCATATGTTTCTCCTTTTATTTATTCTCATCATCTTGTGCTTTTGCCTCTACAGGTGTTTCGGCAGTAGCATTTTCACTAACTTTTTGTTCAGCCTCGGCTTCGGCTTGGGCTTTTGCCTCTTCTTCTTTTCTCTTGGCAAGGCCCTCTTCGCCTTCACGAGCCTCGATAACGGCATCTGCCATTGCGCCGGCAATGAGTTTCACGGCACGAATAGCGTCGTCGTTGCCAGGAATAACGTAGTCAACGTCATCTGGGTCGCAGTTAGTGTCAACAAGTCCAACGATAGGAATACCTAGCGAGTGTGCTTCTCTAACGGCAATATACTCTTTCTTTGGGTCAACAACAAACAATGCGCCAGGCAAGGTTCTCATCTCTTTGATACCGCCAAGGTTCTCTTCAAGTTTGTCTCTTTCGGCTTTGAGTTTCATAACTTCTTTCTTTGGAAGAAGGTCAAACTCGCCCGACTTCTCCATTTGGTTAAGTCTGTTGAGCCTGTCAACTCTCGAACGAATAGTTTTGAAGTTGGTTAAAGTTCCTCCAAGCCAACGGTTGCCCATGTAGAACATATCGCAACGTTGAGCCTCTTCAATAACGGCATCTTTTGCTTGCTTTTTTGTTCCAACAAACAAAACACTCTTTCCTGAACTAACAACCTCTTTGATGAAGGCATAAGCCTCGTCAATAAGGCCAACGGTCAGTTCAAGGTCAAGAATATAAATGTCGTTTCTTGCAGTATAAATATACTTTTTCATCTTTGGGTTCCACTTTCTTGTTGGATGACCAAAGTGAACGCCCGCCTCAAGAAGTTGCTTCATTGATACTACAGACATTTTCTTTCCTCCTTGTTTTTATTTCCTCCCCACGCTTCACCTAGCAAGGCCACCATATAGGCAACAGCACAAACTATCCACGCGGGTGCGTGATAGAGAAATCATACCATATTCACATTTTTTTTGCAATAGATTTTTTATAATTAACCAAATTTTCGCACAAAAAAATAGCCACGCACCCAAAGTTAAGGGCGCAATGACTAGTTTTTTTGCAAAGTAACACAACGCATCCAAAAGGAATACGCACTTTAAAAGAAAAGTGCTTTACTTATTGCCGTCTGAACCGCTGCCTTCTGCCTCGTCAAGAAGTTTGTTGTATTCATCAAAAACAGCGTCGATAATAGCATCGTCAAGTTCAATTTCGAACTTGTCTTCACCATCTTTGCCTCTTGAAACTTTGAAAACAAGAGCCTCGTCTTCTTCCATTCCCTCAAGAAGTTCAACAGGTTGCAAAATCGCATAGAAATTTCCGCGATAAGCAATACCAGCAATTTCAACGAAATCAACCTCTTCTCCGCTTGCGGTAAGAAGGGTTATTATATCGTCGTCATCGTTCTCCATGTGGTCAATTGACTCTGGAACAGCCTCTCCACCAAACTTTTTTTCTTCTTCATTTTTTGCCATAGTTAACACTCCTTTTTTTATTTTGAACTAGCCTTGATATTTTTATTATACACTACTTTTTCATTTTGTCCAAATAATTTTGCAAAATAATTGTTGCGGCAATCTGGTCAATTACATTTTTTCTTTTTTCGCGACGGACATTTGCTTCAAGAAGTATCCTTTCGGCAGAGACTGTTGAAAGCCTTTCGTCTTGAAAAACAATTTTTGCATCGGTGACCTTCTCAAGTTCGCTTGCAAACTCTTTGACCATGTCAACCGACTGCCCCGCGCTCCCGTCAAGTTTGAGCGGCAGTCCCAAAACAAAGGTGTCGGCGTCCAATTTGTCTTTTAGCGTTGCCATATATCTTGTGTCAAGATACATGTTTCTTCGGTTATACACCTCATAGGCGGTTGCCAAAATCCCCAGCGGGTCACTTGTTGCAATGCCAATACGCTTTGTTCCAATGTCAAGACCAATAATTTTTTTCATTGCCTATTCCTATCAAGGAGTTTACCATATACAAAAAATAAAAGCAATTATTTTTGAGGCTTAGTGGCGTTTTTCTTTGAAGTTTTTGATTGCTTACTTTTATTCATCTCTTGTGAAATTTTTTCAAGCCCGTCCTTGGCTTTTTCTATCTTTTCTTCTGCCAAGTTTTGAGCGTCTTTAACTGCCGTTTGAAGTTTTTTGTTGTTTGCAGTCAAAACAGCGCCAACAATCATGCCCACTCCAAGCGAGAGCACCGCGCACTTTAATTCGTCTAACATAACTTTTACCCCCTAGACCTAGTGTGCACAAAAATCGACATATTATGCAAAAAAACAGAGGAGAAAAATCTCCTCTATTAAAAACTTAGTTTTTTTTCAAGCCCATTGCCTAGTCTTCGTCGGTGTCTTTTCCGCCGGCTTGCTTTTTCTCGTAACTTCTTATTGCACTCTTAACAACGTCTTGCGCCAAAATGGCAGAGTGCTTTTTGCTCTCTGGAAGTGAACCAAGTTCCTTCTCTATGTCAGTGCTGGTTATTGCCTCAGCCTCTTGAAGTGTTCTGTTTAAAATTAGCCTTGTCATGGCAGAGCAACATGCTATTGTTGCCGTGCAACCAAAGGCTTGGAACGTTGCCTCAGTTATCTTGTTACCCTCAACAACAATATAGAGTTTGACAATTTCTTTATCAACATTTGATGTAACTTTCCCCTTTCCGCTGGCACCTTTTATAACGCCAACATTGACGGGATTATAGAATTCATTTAATACTTTTTCATTATACATCATCTATAGTTCCACCTTATTTTTATAAATTCTTATTGCTGAGATGCTCCTAAGTTTTTTGACAATCTTCTTGAGTTTTGCAAGAGCATAGTCAACATCTTCTTTTGTTGTTGAAAGTCCAAGCGTGAATCTTACGGTTGAGGCTGCGGTTTCAACATCTTTGCCCATAGCCATCAACACGTGCGATGGTTCAAGCGAGCCACTTGCACAAGCCGAGCCAGTAGAAACATAAACCCCTTCACGGTCAAGCATCATGAGAATTGCCTCACCTTCTGCACCCTCAAACGAGATGCTTATATTGTTTTGAAGCCTTTGAGTTGGATGACCATTGAGTTCAATGTTGTGAATGAGCGTGCTGAGTTGCTTCAAAAAGTATCTTCTTGTTGACCTTAGTTGCTTGTTGTTCTCTTCAATGTTCTTTGTTATGTCTTCAATGGCTCTCCCCATGCCAACAATAGCGGGCACGTTTTCTGTTCCGGCACGCTTGCCCCTCTCTTGCTCGCCACCGTCGATGAGCCTTTCAATCTTTATGCCCTTCTTAACGTATAGTGCGCCAACTCCCTTTGGGCCACCAAACTTGTGGGCAGACAAACTAAGTGCGCCAATGCCAATGTCTTTAACGTTAAGGTCTATTGCGCCAATGGCTTGCACGGCGTCAGTATGGAAAATGACCTCATTCGCCTTTGCAAGTTCTGCAATGGCCTTGATGGGTTGAATTGTTCCAACTTCGTTATTGGCAGACATGATTGAAATCAAGATTGTGTCGGGCCCGATTGCCTTTACAATTTCTGAGTATTTTATAACTCCATTTTCGTCAACAGGGATATAGGTTACGCGGAAGCCCTCTTTTTCCAGCCTTTTGCAACTTTCAAGCACTGATGGGTGCTCGATTGTTGAGGTGATGATGTGGTTCCCCTTGTCTCTGTTTGCGCGAGCAATACCCTTTATTGCCCAGTTGTTTGACTCACTGCCACCCGATGTGAAATATATCTCACTTGGGCTTGCACCAATGGCTTTTGCAACTTTTGCGCGAGCGGCTGCCAAAAGTTCATCTGCCTCTCTGCCAACTTTGTAAAGGCTTGATGCGTTGCCATAGACCTTGCCATAGGCGTCTATCATCTCGCGATATGCCTCGTTGGTCATAGGAGTTGTTGCAGCATGGTCAAGATAAACAATTCTTTGTTTTTCCATTTTTTTCTCCTTTTGCTTTACTAAGCCTAGTTTAACACATAATAATTTATTAAGTCAATAGCAATTCAACAAAAAAACGCAAAATTTTTAAGATTTTGCGCCATTTAGTGTTTTAAACCCTCTTTTTTTGCGTTTTTTGATGTTATAGATTTTTTTCAATGAACGAAGAAAACCCTTCTTCGCTAAGAAGTCCAACATGACGGTCAACCGCCTTGCCCCCCTTGAAGGCAATTATACATGGAATGCTCATTATTCCTTGCTTCATAGCAAGTTCTCTTTCGTCGTCCACATTACACTTTAAAAATTCTGCCACCTCACCATACTTGCTTGCAACGTCTTCAAATATTGGAGAAAACGCCCTGCATGGTCCACACCAACTCGCCCAAAAATCTACAACTGTGAGTTTTTCACTCTTTGTTTTTTCTTCAAAATTCTTCTTTGTTAAGGTGTTCATAAAATGCCCCCTTTTTTATATTTTTTGCCAAATTTCGCCATTTTATTAGTTATTTTTAATGATTTCTGCCAATTTTTGCAGATTTTGATGAGTGTCAATGTTGACCTTATATTCCTTTTTTGACTGCATGAACTTAAGCGTTACACTCTTTGTGTTTATCTCGTCTTCGCCCAAGATTATAACGCACTTTGCCTCTTTTTTGTCGGCATACTTCATCTGCGCTTTCAAACTTCTTTCCATGGTGTCAATCTCGGTTGCAACACCAAGTGCTCTAAGTTCTCTTGCAAGTTCAACCGCCTTTAACGACTCGTTTAAAGAGGTTGTTGCAATATAGAGGTCAAGGTTGACGGGCTTTGGAAGTTCAATTGAATTTTTTTCAAGGAGCATCAAAAGGTGCTCAATTCCAAGTCCAACCCCAACACTTGGAATTGGCTTTCCTCCAAGTTCTTCAACAAGACCGTCATATCGTCCGCCCCCGCAAACAACATTGAGCGCACCCTTCTCTTCGGTCAAGAACTCAAACACAGTTCTTGAATAATAGTCAATTCCGCGAACAAGATTGTCGTTTATTCTATATCTTATCTTGCTTGCGTCAAGAAGTTTCAAAAGTTCGTCAAAGTGCTTTTTGCAGTCGTCACAAAGATACTCGCGTGGCTTTGGTGCGCCCTCTTTAAGTTTTTGACACCCCTCATTTTTGCAGTCAAGGAGCCTTAGGGCGTTCTTTTCGTATCTGACTTTGCAGTCTTCACAGACCTCGTCAAGGTGCTTGTAGTAGTATTTTTTGAGCACATCAACATACTTTTTTCTGCACTCTTTACATCCAATGGAGTTGATGTTGATAATATAATTAGAAAATCCAAGCGCGTCAAGAACAGACTTTATCGCGCCGATGACCTCAACCTCCATCAGCGGTGAGGACGAGCCAAACGTCTCAATAGAGAATTGATAGTGTTCTCTAAATCTGCCCGTCTGAGGTCTTTCGTATCTAAAGCAAGGGGTCAAGGTGAAAAGTTTAAGTGGCATTGCGCCGTTATCAAGTCCGTTCTCTATGATTGCCCTTACAATTGATGCCGTTCCCTCGGGCTTGAGCGTCAAACTTCTTTCGCCCTTGTCAAGAAAGGTGTACATCTCTTTGTTTACAATGTCCGAGCCCTCACCAACTCCCCTCACGAAGAGTTCTGTGCTCTCAAAAGTTGGGGTTCGTATCTCTTCAAATCCCCTCAGCCTCAAACACTCTTTTGCAACTTTTTCGACGTATTGCCACTTATACACGTCGCTTGGCAAAACGTCTTTTGTTCCCTTTGGTCTGTTAATCATAATTCACCTATAAAATATACTTTTTCAAATCGTACTCTTTAAGAATGTGTGCAAGGTGCTCCTCTACATACTTCTTGTCTATCTTGACATTTATGACTGGATGGTCGCCACTTGCATTGAATGAAATGTCTTCGAGCAACTTTTCAATAATGGTGTGAAGTCTTCTTGCTCCGATATTCTCGCTATTTTCGTTCTCTAGCACCGCAACTCTTGCAATCTCTTCGATGGCGTCTTTGCCAAATTCAAGATTGATGTTGTCAACCCCAAGAAGGCTTTGGTACTGAACGATTAGCGAGTTCTCGGTGTTGGTCAAGATTTTTACAAAGTCCTCATATCCAAGGCTGGCGAGTTCCACGGTTACTGGAAATCTTCCTTGAAGTTCGGGAATAAGGTCCTCAACCCTTGACATATGGAAAGCCCCGGCAGCGATAAAGAGCATATAGTCGGTTTTTACTGGTCCATACTTGGTTGAGACTGTTGAGCCCTCAACGATTGGCAAAATGTCTCTTTGAACACCCTCGCGAGAGACGTCTGGCGACGAGCCACCCGACCCTTTGCCAGTGATTTTGTCTATTTCGTCAATGAAGATGATGCCGTTTTGTTCGGCGCGCATAAGAGCCTCAGAGTTGACGTTGTCCATGTCGATGAGGCGGTCGCTCTCTTCTGCAATGAAGATGCGTTTTGCATCGGCAACACGCATGGTCTTTCTTTTTCTTCTTTTTGGCATCATTCCGCCAAACATATCGCCAAGGTTAATTTCCATTCCCGGCATGAGAGGCATCTGCTTTGGCTCTTCAAGTATATCAACTTCAACATTTTCTTCGTCGAACTTGTCGGTTTTAAGTTCGGCTTTAAGAATAATTCTTATCTCTTCATCGCTCTTGCCCGCATAAAGGTCGCGCTTTAGTGGGAACAAAACATTGACAAGTCTGTTTATCGCATTCTCTTCTGCCTTGTCTCTAACTTCGGCAATTCTTTCATTTTTAACAAGCAAGATGGATGCCTCAACAAGGTCACGCACCATGCTTTCAACATCGCGACCAACGTAGCCAACTTCGGTGTACTTTGTTGCCTCAACCTTCACAAATGGCGCTTTGACAAGTTTCGCAAGCCTTCGTGCAATCTCGGTTTTACCAACGCCAGTTGGTCCTTTCATGATGATATTTTTTGGAGTTATCTCGTCTCTTAACTCCTTAGGAAGTTTGCTACGGCGGTATCTGTTTCTAAGGGCAATCGCAACTGCCTTTTTTGCCTCATCTTGACCAATTATGTATCTGTCAAGTTCGGTCACTATTTGTTTTGGACTAAGTTCCATACTACACCTCCTCAATAACGAAGTTGCCGTTTGTGAAAACACAAATCTCACTTGCAATCTTCATTGCCTCTTCACAAATTTCTCTTGCACCAAGTTTGGTGTTTCTTTTAAGCGCCTTTGCAGCCGAAAGAGCAAAGTTTCCGCCGCTTCCAATAGCGCAAATTCCGTCGTCGGGCTCAATGACGTCGCCAACGCCAGTTATTATGAGCATGGCGTCTTTGTCGGCAGCAATCATCATGGCCTCAAGTTGCCTAAGGCCCTTGTCACTTCTCCAAAGTTGGGCAAGTTCAACCGCCGCCCTTGTGAGGTTGCCCGAATATTTTTGCAGCATCTTCTCAAACTTCTCAGAAAGTGTGAAGGCATCTGCCGTTGAGCCAGCAAATCCAACAACCACTTTGTCGTTATATATTCTTCTAACCTTTCGCGCAGAGCCCTTCATGATGACCGACTCGCCCGCCGTGACTTGGCCGTCGCCCGCGATGACTCTTTTTCCGTTGACCTCAACTCCAACTATTGTTGTTCCTTTAATGTTCATTGTCTCTCTCCATAATTTTTTTCATTTCTTCGATGGCCCTCTTTGCATAGGCCTCTTTTTTCTCGGTTTTCCCCTTTATGTCTCTTTCAAGGGGCGCAAGAATGCCAAAATTTGCGTTCATTGGCTGAAAATTTTGGTTCTTTGCACAAATATAATTGCACAAAGCCCCAGTAATAGTCAAATTATTGAACTCAATTTTTTGTTTTTCCATAAGTTTATTTGCCATATTTATTCCCGCAACAAGTCCACTCATGGTACTTTCCATATATCCCTCAACGCCCGTTATCTGCCCGGCAAAGAAAATGAGTGGATACTTTTTCATTGAAAAATCGCTGTTTAGATGGTTGGGCGAATTGATGAACGTGTTTCTGTGCATAACGCCATATCTTACGAACTCGGCATTCTCAAGTGCGGGTATCAAAGAAAAAACTCGCTTTTGCTCACCAAACGTCAAGTTCGTTTGAAAGCCCACAAGGTTGAACATATCTCCACCCGCGTTTTCTCTTCTCAGTTGCACAACCGCAAATGGCCTTTTGCCCTCATTGTCAACCAGTCCAACGGGTCGAAGTGGTCCAAACCTCAAGGTGTCCACCCCTCTTTGCGCCATGACCTCGATTGGCATGCACCCCTCAAAAATCTCGCTCTTTTCAAAGTTGTGAAGTTCCACCCGTGTCGCCTTTGTGAGTTCGTCCACAAACTTGTAGTATGTGACCTTGTCCATTGGGCAATTTATGTAGTCGCTGTCCCCCTTTTGATAGCGCGAGGTGGAAAACGTCTTTGAATAGTCTATGCTTGAGGCGTCAACAATGGGGCTTGACGCGTCATAGAAGTGCAAGCCCTCTTCGCCCAAAAGTTTTTGTATCTCTTCTGCAAGGGTGTCGCTTGTCAGCGGACCAGTTGCAATAATGGTTGGCTCGCTTAGGTCAATACTTTTCACCTCGCCTCGAATGATCTTCACGTTTTTCATATTTTCAAGACGGCGGGTCACCTCGCTTGAGAACTTGTCGCGGTCAACAGCAAGGGCGCTACCAGCGGGAACAGAACAGTCGCTCGCCACTTTCAAAATGAAACTGTCCATGATTTTCATCTCTTCTTTCAGCGTGCCAGATGCAGTTGAGAGCAAAGTGCTCTTAAACGAGTTTGAGCAAACCACCTCGGCAAGGTTCTCGCTGTGGTGCGCGTCAGAAAATTTGCGGGGCTTCATTTCATAAAGTTCAACATTTATATTCCTTTTCGCAAGTTGATAAGAGGCCTCACAACCCGCGAGGCCACCACCTATGATTTTAACTGTTTTTGTCATTTGTTTCGTTTTTCTCTTGTCTTGAATAATTACACTTTGGATTTTTGCATGATATGACGGTTTTTAGTTTGTACACCTTCTTTATGAGGTCTTCGCCACAACTTGGGCATTTCTCGTTTGCGGGGATGTCCCACGACTTGAAGTCGCAGTCAGGGTAGCCCTCGCAACCATAGAAGGTTTTGCCCGTCTTTGTTTTTAGGGCTTTGAGCCTCTTCCCGCACTTTGGACAAGTACCAACATATTGCACGGGCTTTGGAGCCTCAAGTGGACGAGTGTTTTTGCAAGTTGGATAATTCGGACACGCCAAGAATTTGCCGTACTTTCCGTTCTTTATAACCATGTGGCTACCGCACTTTTCACAAATCTCGTCGCTGACCTCGTCGGGAACTTTGCTCTTTGAACCGTCCAAGAAGGCGGTTTTAAGTTCGCTTTCAAATCCGCCATAGAATTGTTTTATAACGCTCTGCCACTCCTTGCCACCAAGTTCGATGTCGTCGAGTTTGTTCTCCATTTCGGCAGTGAAGTGAACGTCCATGATGTCTTTAAAGTACTTTGTCAAAAGGTCAACAACAACCTTGCCAAGTTCAGTTGCTTTAAGTTGCCTTCCCTCTTTTTCAACATAGTGTCTTGTCTGCAAAATTGTGACCGTTTGGGTGTAGGTCGCTGGTCTTCCAATACCGTTGTCCTCCATGGCCTTAACAAGGCTCGCCTCGGTGTATCTTGCGGGTGGCTTGGTGAACTTTTGCTCATTTTTGAGCCCATTTTGCTCAAACAAATCTTGCTCGTTAATGTTTGGAAGTTTGCTGTTGACTTCCTCGTCGTCCTCGCTCTCGTCGGGAACGTTGTTGTATATGGCGGTGTAGCCGTCAAAAATCATGGCGCGCCCCGTGGTTTTAAACTTGTGACCGCCCGCCTCAAGTTCAACGCTGAGCGAGTTATACGACGCGTCTGCCATTTGGCTTGCCAAAAATCTGTCATAGATGAGTTTGTAGAGCCTATACGAATTTTTTGGCACTTTGTCTTTTATGCTCTCGGGTGTGACATCAAGAGAAATTGGCCTTATTGCCTCGTGCGCGTCTTGGGCATCCTTCTTGTTTTTATAGAACCTTGTGGTCTTTGGAAGGTATTTGTCGCCGTAGTTTTTCAAGATGAAGTCTTTTGCCATGGCTTGCGCCTCGGGTGCAACGCGGACAGAGTCTGAACGAATGTATGTGACAAGCGCGAGCCTCCCCATACCCTCAATGTCAAGACCCTCATAAAGGCCTTGCGCGGTGGAACTAATTTGCTTGCTGGTCATGTTGAGTTTGTTGCCCGCCTCTTGTTGCATTGTTGAGGTTGTGAATGGCGCACTTGGATGCGACGCTGTCACCGACCTTTTTACAGTCTTTGCAACAAACTTCTCGCCATCAATGTCGGCAAGCACTTTGTCCATTGCTTCTTTGGTGTTGATTTTTTTCTCACTGCCCGCAACCAGCGACGCCCTAAACGTCTCTTTGCTGTCTGGCTTTTTCAAGGTGGCAACAAGAGTCCAGTATTCAACGGGCTTGAAGTTTTCTATTTCTCTTTCGCGGTCAACAACAAGTTTGAGCGTTACAGACTGAACGCGTCCCCCCGAAAGATTGCTTTGGATTTTTTTGCAAAGAAGAGGAGTTAGTTTGTAGCCAACAAGTCTGTCAAGAACACGCCTTGCTTGTTGAGCGTTTACAAGGTCAACATTTATTGGGCGCGGATGCTCTGTCGCCTTTTGAACCGCGTCGTGGCTGATTTGGTTAAACTCAATACGAACGGGCTTTGAAACGTCAACATTAAGAAGTTTCGCTGCGTGCCAAGCAATGGCCTCACCTTCGCGGTCAGGGTCAGTTGCGAACAATATTTCGTCGGCATTTTTTGCCTCGGCTTCAAGGCGTGCAACCACCTTTTTCTTGTCACCCTCAACAACATATGACGGCTCAAAGTTGCCCGCGATGTCAACGCCAAGCCCTCTTAAAGGCAAATCCCTAAGGTGACCAAAAGTTGGAACGACTTTGTAGCCCTTTCCAAGATATTTTTGAACACTACTTTGCTTGTTTGGTGCTTCAATCAAAACTAATTTCATAAGACTCCTCAGCGCATTTATATCTATATAATATATTAGATAATGTTCACTTGCCACACAATGTATAAGTGTTGTTTGGCAGTTTTTTTATTAAACCACTAATTTCCAAGGTTGTCAACTTTCTAATCAACAATTTTGAATCAAGGTTTGTTTTCTCTTGGAGGGTGTCAACATCTTGCTCGCCCTCGTACAAGATTTTTAAAATGAGTTTTTCAACCTCGCCACCCTCTTCTTTCTTTTCTATTTTAATAGTTGGTTTTTTCTCAATTTTTAGCACTTTCAAAACATGCTCGGGGCTGAAAGTGAAGGTGTTTGGATACATCTGTATCATAAGGTTCGACCCTCGCGACGCGCTTGACGTTATGTTTGCGGGAATAATGAAAAGTTCGCGCTTTTGTTCAAGGGCATAGTTTGCGGTTATGAGCGTTCCACTGTCCTCGCCCGCCTCAACAACAATAGTTCCTTCGCTGAGCGCACTTATTATTCTGTTGCGTTGAGAAAATGAGTATTTTGTTGGTCGGCGCAGTGGAGCATACAAACTGACAAGAAGTCCCCCCGATGCAACAATTTCTTCGCTCAAATTGGTGTTTTGGCTGGGATAAATCTTGTCTAGCCCTCCACCCAAAACGGCAATGGTCTTTCCCTTTGCTGAAAGTGTGGCAAGGGCGGCCTCCATGTCAAGGCCATACGCAAGCCCCGAAACAATAACAAGTCCACTTTCACTAAGCGAGCGAGCAAACATCCTTGTGACCTCGCGACCATAGAACGTTGGCTTTCTTGTTCCAACAATGGCAACGCTCTTTTCTTTTAAGAGTGAAACGTCACCTTTAAAGTACAAAACAAGGGGCGGTGAAGAAATATTTTTCAATTTTTCAGGATACTCGTCGTCGGCTATTGTGACCGCTTTTACCCCGTATTTTTCAAGTTTTGATATGGTTTTTTCAATATTTTTGTCCAAAATTGCGTTTTTTAATTTATTGTAATTTTCTTCCCCAAGAACTTTTTTTGCATGAGCCTCGTCAATTTTGAGAGCAAAAACGTCCTCGGCGCTGAAGAACTCCAAAACATAATTTTGGACTTTATACGGCAGGCCAATGTCGTCTAGCAAAAGAATAAGTTTGGATTTTTCGCTAATCATAAAAGCACCTTCTCTATGTTTCTGTATGCAAGGGCCTCGGCAACGTGCTCATACTCAATGTTCTCTTTCCCGTCAAGGTCGGCAATGGTGCGCGCAACTTTCAAAATTCTGTTGTAGCCCCTTGCAGACATATGAAATTTCTCAAACGCACTTTCAATCAGCGCGGTTGTTTCGTCGTCAAGTTTGCAATATTTTTTGATGTGCCTTGAACTCATTTTCGCGTTGCAGTAAATTCCCTCACCAACATATCTTTTAAGTTGAATGGCGCGAGCAAAATTGACGCGTTTTTTAACCTCGTCGCTACTCTCTTCAAGTTTGTCGCTCTTAAGGTCAACAAAGGCAACGCGGTCAACATCAATCTTAAGGTCAATTCTGTCAAGAAGTGGACCCGATATTTTTCTCATATACTTTTGAATTTGCGAAGGCGAGCAAGTGCATTCAAGGTCTTTTGAGCCATAGTTCCCGCAAGGGCAAGGGTTCATGCTGGCAACCAAGATAAAAGATGCGGGATATGTCACGCTCCCATTCGCGCGCGCAACCGTTATTTGACCATCTTCAAGCGGTTGCCTTAACGCCTCCAAGGTGTCGCGACTATACTCGGGCATCTCGTCAAGGAACAAGACCCCGTTGTGCGCAAGGCTAATCTCTCCCGGCCTTGCATCGCGACCACCACCCGTCAAGGCAACTTTTGAGGCTGTGTGGTGCGGAGACCTAAATGGCCTTGAGGTCACAACACCCTTCTTGTGGTCAAGAACACCAGCAACGCTGTGGATTTTTGTTATTTCAAGCGCCTCGTCAAAGGTAAGGTCGGGCAAAATCGATGGAACGCAGTGAGCAAGCATGGTCTTTCCACTTCCCGGAGGGCCGACCATAAGAATATTGTGTCCGCCAGCAACGGCAATCTCTAGCGCACGCTTTGCAACAGCCTGCCCCTTGACGCGAGCAAGGTCCTCGCTCTCTTTGCCTCGCGAACATTTCCAAACGCGCCTTTCAATGGGCTCAAACACTTGGGTCCCTTCCAAGAACGCCAAAACATTTATGAGTTTGTCGAACGCATAGACCTCAATGCCGTCAATGTAACACGCCTCGCTAACATTATCAAGAGGAATAATGAACTTTGAAAAGCCGTCTTGCTTTGCAGAAATAAGAATTGGCAAAAGTCCGTTGACCGCTCTTATTGTTCCGTCAAGCCCGAGTTCGCCAATCAAAACATAATCACTCTTTTGGTTTTTTATCTGCTCAGTCGCAATCAAGATAGACAAGGCAATGGCAAGGTCAAAAGATGGCCCCTCCTTCTTCTTGTTTGCGGGAGCAAGATTGACAGTTGTGTGCGTCGCGGGAAACTTGAAGCCCGAGTTTCTTATCGCAGACCTCACCCTCTCCTTGCTTTCTTGAACGGCAGTGTCTGGCAAACCAACAATATTATACTTATTTAGCCCTTTGCCAATATCAACTTCAACATCAACCTTGTAGCCGTCAAGACCATCAAGTCCATAACTATACGTCACAGCAAGCATAATTTCACCTCAACAATAACTATATCACAATTCAAAATGGCATGGCAATAAATTTGAGGCCCTAAATAAGCACTATTTTTCACCCGTCACTTTACCTCAAAAAACGCAAAATCACCACCATTTGATGTGAAAAACCATGTCAAAACGGCAATTTAAACGAAAATTTCATGTTTTTGAGGACGCAGGCACTTTATATAAAAAATGTTTGTTTTGCCAAATCATTTGCCAAATATAATAAATTATTGTATATTAAGAATAATAGTAATAGGAGTTTTTATATGAAACGCTTTTTGTCAACTTTATGTCTGGTAATGTGTCTGTGCCTTCCTATGCTTTTCTCGGCGTGCGGTAACAAGACATACAAAATTGAGGTCAATGCAGTGACTGGTGGTTCGATAAGGGTGAACAACCTTTATGTTGCGGGGGGCGAAACGGTGGACATTGAAATATCCCCCAACAATGGCTACGAACTTGACCACATCTCCATAGACGGCGAAGTGCTCTCGGGCGACTCCTTTGTTATGCCAAAGCACGATGTTGTTTTGTCTGCCTTTTTCACAAAACTGACCTACAACATAACTTATCACATGGCGAGCGACGAGGTCAACAGCCCACTTAACCCAACGACCTATGACGTTGACACCCCAACCTTTGCGCTGAACAACCCTGTGAAGTCGGGTTACACCTTCAAGGGCTGGTACAAAAATGAGCAAAGAACAATTCCCGTTTCATACATCTCTAAGGGGAGTTTCGGGAACATTGACCTTTATCCAAAGTTTGAAAAAACAATCTTCATTGTTACTTATGACCTTGACAGTGGCGAAAACGACCCCGCAAACCCCGTGTTCTTCACTTTTGACGAGGGCAACATCGAACTTAAACCCGCAACAAAAGAGGGCTTTGAGTTCCTTGGTTGGTACGAGGACCCCAACTTCAACTCGCAAGTCGTGACCTATATCGACGCAAGGTCTTGTCGAAGTTATCACCTTTATGCAAAGTTTGCGTCAACCAGCATTGATGCCGAGGGCTACAGAGTCATCACCAACCGAACGGACTTTATTGAGATAATGAAAGACCGCGAAAATTGGAATGAAAAACTTAGGCTTTTGGCAGACCTTGACCTTTCGGGAATTGAGTGGACCCCTATTGGCGACAGCACCACCCCATTCACTGGCGAGTTTGACGGCAATAATCACAGAATAGACAACATCACTCTCACCGCGGTTAACAACTTGTGCGGCCTTTTTGGACTTGTTGACGGCGCAAACATAAAGAACCTTGACGCAACTTGCAACTTTTCTTTGTCTGGCGAAAACTTGGCAGAGGTCAACGTTGGTTGCCTTGTTGCAAAGTCCACTGGCATAACAACCATTGAAAGTTGCAGAATTTATCCGCTCAATAACGAGCCGGCAAAAATTGAACTTGTCACCTCTGCAAATGAGGTCTTTGCGGGCGCAATCATTGGGAGCGCGGGCAGTCAAACAAACATTTCTAATTGCCGTGTTAAAAACACTTCCCTTTCAATAAATGTGACGGGCGTTGCATATGTTGGTGGAGTCTCGGGCGCGGGCGGAAGCCTTGAAAAATGCGCCTATGAGAGCAACAATGGTGCGCTCATCTTTGCAAAGACGACCGGAAGTGCAACCGCATATATCGGCGGGCTTATGGGATACAGCACCGACTCAAGAATCACCAACTGCTTTTTCTCTGCCGAGTCTTCAAGAATATACACAAAGAGTTTTGGGGGCACCACCAGTGGCGCATCCACCCTTCATATCGGCGGACTTGTTGGAAGAATAACGGGCACAGATAGCCATGTTGAATACTGCTATGCCGACCTTGGCAAAATTCAAGTTGAGTCTGAAACGGCGAACGAAAATTTCTGCATTGGAGGAATGTTCGGCTCGCTAGAAAATTGTTTTGTTGTTGGGTGTTTTGCTAGCGCAAACGAGACATTGGACGCCAACATAATCGTTAATATCGCTGACGACAAATTCACACAAAGCAACCTCAATGTCGGCTTTGACGTTGGCTTTTTGCAAGACGGAACAACAATCATCACCGGCACTTGCTTCACAAATGTAACCATGAAAGCCAATATCCAAAACAACACCATCACC
>CANQEP010000018.1 GCA_947595235.1 uncultured Clostridia bacterium | reverse complement strand
ACATTTACGCCTAGGGCTGCGTTTCTGGCGGGCGGGGTCGCACAGTCATTTATTTCAATAAACTCCTGCGCGACCCCACCCGCCGAGCCTTGCCCTAGGTGCAAATCTCGCCCTATAATTGTACGAAGGATTGACAACATTTTTTACTAAATCTTGCCGCCTAAGTTTATGAACAATGGGCGCAAATCTCGCCCTATAATTGTACGAAGGATAACGGGCGTCGTTTCTGCCAAGCGGGGCAAGACAGTCATTTACAACAAGGGGTCCCCGCGGAGAGAGGGGAGCGACCAATAAGTTGGTCGCAACCAAAAGAGTTCCCCACTGATGATGGGGAAAGGTGGTGCGGTACGCACCAAAAGGGGAGACTTTGAGATCAGTTTCCTCTTTTTATTTTGAAAGAATAAAGGTGCAGATATTTTAAGTCATAGTTTTTTCTAAAAAACAAACGAAGAAAGTAGATATTTAACCTCCCTTTTTGGTACTTTGTACCACCTTTCCTCGTCGAAGTTTCACCTCGTCTCGTCGGGTCACCTTATGGGCAACCCGCCCCGCCTTGGCAAAACTTCTCCTCTCCCCACGAACTTCGCTACTCTCACTTTGTGGGGACCCCTATTCTCAGTGGGGAACTAGGAGTGGATATTTTATTTCAAATGTTCTTCCTAAACTGACATACAAATTCCTTGCATCAACAATTCAAACGCAGTTTGATATGTAATTTCGCCATAGTCGATTATGTAATTCGCCCCAAGGGCGATATGTAATTCCGCTTTAGCGGACATGTAATTGAAATTTGTTGTTAGATGATTTTTTAAAGTTTTTTCTAAAATTGCTCTAAAACACTTGACAAACTCAGGGGGGGGTATCATATTTATGAATATTAGTGTTGTGCGGGGCAAATTGTCTAAAAATGGGCAAGTTGACTCGACCAAAACAAAAGGAGAAAAAATATGAAGAAGAAGTCATCTGACCAAAAATCAAAAGTCTACGGCGACAAAGTCATGAAAAAAATAGGCAACACTCCTATTTATTGGGCAACAGAGCAAATCAATCCCCAAAGATATGGCGGATATTATACAAGTTATCATGATGAATTGGGGCATCTTCAAACTGGTGAAATATCCATTTCGGAAATCAACAAAGAGTTGAACGCCGAGGAGCGAAGAAAGGTATTTTCTGAAATGCTAGAATACCTCCAAAATGATGATGCTGCGCGTGAAGTTGAACAAGAACTTGAAGAAGAACGCTCAACCAAGAAGTTGACAGGCAGAGATAAGAAATATGAGGGTTACACTGCAGAAGAGGCATTTGTTCTTAGTGGCCTTGAGAAGAAAAATGCATCCATGCGCAAATTGAAAAATAAAGGCGTTTCGTTTGACAGCATGCCATACGAAGTCAAATACATTCTTGCAAAGCGTGCAATTCTTAGCGAGATAAGAAAATGTAATGAGGCTCTTAAAGACAAAGACGCCGAAAGAACCGAGGCAAGGCGTGTTGAAGATATGCGTAAACATCAAGAGCAATTGCGCAAAGAACAAGCCGAGAAGGAGCGTAAGCGCGAAGAACTCAGAAAAGCACTTCATCCAGAGGCGGGAGACGATTATTAATGGTTATTGAAGAAGATAAAGTTATTGAGCTTGAAGACAAGTCAAGGCATTTGCTCATAAAGAAAGTTCGATGCGAGAGTGTTCCTTATCTTATTTGTTTAAGGCTTGGAGGGACTCCAGTTTTTGAACTGTTTAGGTTTGGAGATGACAGCGTTATCCTTGAGACCAATCCAGCCGTTGTTAGCAAGGTCCTTGACTCTTATGTGAGTTCCGATGCCTACAAAACCGACCTTGAAAAGATAGACGCCGCTATAGACAAATATGAAAAATCCATAGTCAGCGGCAACGTATCTGACGAGGGCGACCAAGAATAGTTAGAGGCAAGCAACTGCTTGCCTTTTTCTTTGCGCGAGTTCAAGGGCAAGAAAAGGTGAGGGGCAAGCGGAGTGGGGGCACGGCAAAAAATTTTCAAACAAAATTAAATTTTTCTATTTACGAAATTGGGGTTTCGTGGTATACTTGACTTAGTTAGAGGAAATTCCTCTATTTTAAGTTTATTTGCTTTAGGAGAACATATGGAAAAAATTGCCGTTATCTTAGTTGAAACCTATTCTGCAAAGTTATATATCGCTTCTGCAAGTCAAGATAATTACTTTATTCTTCACGACGAAGAGTGTGAACCAATAAAACTCGGTCTTGAAATGGATGATGACCACTTTTTGAAAAAGCCTCAAATTGACGCGACCATAAGAGTGCTCAAAAATTTCAGGAAAATTTGCGAACTCTATGGCGTTACAAAGACCATAGCGGTTGCCAATTTGTTCAGAGAAACAAAGCCAAAGAACATTTATAGTTTCTTTGATGAAGTT
Source organism: uncultured Clostridia bacterium (assembly GCA_947595235.1). Classification (GTDB taxonomy): domain Bacteria; phylum Bacillota; class Clostridia; order Christensenellales; family UBA1242; genus UMGS2069. Next base: position 19,105 of record CANQEP010000018.1, on the reverse strand, counting down.
TTCGCAACTTGTGGCTTTAGGTTTTCTGTTCTGTCTCCAGAGGAGCAAAACAGCAACATCTATCTTGGAACCATCAACTCGTTTGACATTCCAAAGGGGGTTGTTGTTCATCTGACTGCCGACAGTATGCACTTTGTTCAATATAACAGACGAAATGTGCTCAGTCAAGCGGTGCTTAACTTCGGGCCAATCACCCTTCTTAATATGTATCCAATTGAAGAACTTGGCAAAGAGAACGCCCTTGCGAAGATAAAAAAATACATAACAACTCAACTTGGCGACATTGAGTGGCTAAAGTCGGTTGAAGAGGAGTATCAAGTTGTTTTGAGTGGCGACTATGCAACTGACCTCAGCAAAATGGTTAGAAAGTTCAAAAAGTATCCTCTTGACCGTGACTTTGGTTATGTTGCATCAAAAGAGAATATCAACTTCATTTGCGACCAAGTCACCGCCCTTGACCTTGACAAAAACAAGAAAATCAAACTCATAAACGAGCCCCGCGCCGACGTTTTTGCCGCCTCTGTAGAGATTATGAACTGCCTTCTTGAAGTGATGAACAAGCCTCAAGCAACAATTTGCACCAACGCGTTTGTGCGTGGCATACTCTATGGCGAGGTTGTCCCGTCAACTCTTGAAAAGCCAATCAGCGATGTTCTTGGGTTCTCTGTCATTTCTGAAACCTCATTCCACGACAAAGAGGGCGAGAAACACAACGAACAAGTATACAATCTTTCAATCCTTCTTTTCAAGCAACTTCGCGTTCTTCACAAACTGCCACGTGGCTATGTTAAAGTTTTGAGAGTTGCCTCGTTCATGCACGATGTTGGCAAGAGAATAAACTTCTTAAAGCACGCAAAATACTCCTATGACGTCATTATTGGCTCAGACATCTTTGGCATGACGCACCGCGAACTTGTTTTGGCAGCCTTTGTTGCCTCACTTCACCAAGGGGGAGAGGTCTCGCCAAGCGAGTGGGTCAAATATAAGGACCTTTTTGAAGAAGAGGACATCAATGCGGTCATGAAACTTGGCGTTATACTAAGGCTTGCCGAGGCTCTTGACCGAACAAAGAACTCAGTCATTGTTGACATAAGTTGCGACATCTTGGGGGACAGCGTCATCATGAAGACCATTGCAACCGCCGACAACACCTATGAAATTCAAAAGGCGCTTGAATGCGGAAAAGACTTTGAAAAGTACTTCAACAAGAAGTTGGAAATATTATAAAAACAAGAAAACATCGGCAACTGCCGATGTTTTCTTTTGATATTATAGTGATTTTATAAGGTCGTTATATTCTGTTGGGTTGTCAAGAAGTTTTGCGGCGCCCATGATGTCCACCCTTGCAGACTCGCTGATGTTGACCTTTATTTTGAGTCTGTCGCGCAAAAATCTTGCAACGCCACTAATTTGCGAGTGTCCGCCAAAAACATAGATTCCATCTTTTGCAATGTCCGAGGCAATGTCGGGCGGGCAAGTGCCAATAACACTTGCGATGGCGTCTACAATTCTTTGGAAATAGTGGGACAAAATAGGGTAGATGTCTTTTGACGAAACGATGACCGTTTCGGGCTCTTTTGTTTTTGCGTTTAGGCCTTGCACTTCGGTTTGAGAGGTGTTGTTCTCCAAAAGGCACGCCACATCTTGCTTGACTTTTTCGCCCGTTCCGTCGCTGACTTCAAGCCCGAACTTTTCTTGGATAAAGGTCTCTATTGCAGAGTTGATGTTTGTTCCACCAACCGAGATGTTTATGCCCGTCACGATGTTGTTCATGGCGATTGCAGCAATGTTTGTGCAACCTCCACCAATGTTGACGATGAGTTTGCCGGCGCTTCCCGAGATGTTGATGTTTTCACCAATTGCAGAGCATATGACGGCGGGGATGAGCACAACGTCGGCAATTCCCGCATTGTAGCACACTTTTTCGAACACCTTTTTCTCGTTTATGGTTATTCCAATAGGAACGCAAACAAGCGCCTTGATATTTGGCTTTATTATGGTTCTTGGAAAAATCTTTTTTAGAAAGCCCTTGAGCATCTCGGTTGCCATTTCGCTGTCTGTTATAATTCCAGTGTTTATTGGCGAGATGATGCTAACATTCCCACTGGTGCGCCCTTGCATACGCTTTGCCTCGCTTCCAATGGCCTTTATCTCGCGGTCTTTGAGGTGGCCAACCGTTGCAATAAGGCTGGGCTCTTTCAAGACCAGTCCTTCGCCTTGCTTGAAGATTGTTGTTATTGTTGACCCCAGTTTAAGGGCAATGAGATGTTTGTTCATTTTTTACCTCACTATTATTATAAATTAAGTATAGAAAGTTTATAAGTTTTAGTCAAATGTTTTTGATTGGGCTTTTGCTTTAAAATTACTCTAAAATACACATATTTTGCCAAAAAAAACCAAGCCACACGATTTGAGAAAACTTTGTAATGCCTCATAATGAGAAAGTGAGGTGCGTATGGGAAGGAAAATAAGTATCGTTTCGGGTAAAGGCGGCGTTGGAAAAAGCACAATTGCGTGCGGAATAGCCTTGGCGCTTGCAAAGAGCAATTTTAGTGTTTGCCTTGTTGACCTTGACATCGGCCTTAACAATCTTGACGTCTACCTTGGACTAGAAAACAAAGTGGTCTATGACCTTGGCGACTGCATAAATGGTAAATGTCGCCTAAAACAAGCGCTCGTTAACCTTTCGGGCGTTGAGAACTTGTATCTTCTTCCTTCAGTTCGCTTTGCCACAGAAAACTACGCCGCAACAGATATTGAGCCCATAGTCAGCAAACTCTCGAGTGTGTTTGACTTCGTTTTGATAGATGCTCCCGCGGGGATGAATGCGGGCTTTGAAATGGCAATAAAGGCGTCTAATGAAACGATTGTTGTTGTGACGCCGCATGTGTCGTCGCTCCGCGATGCCGACAAGGTCATTTCACGGCTCAAAGGCGCGGGAATAAACAATGTGAACGTGGTTGTTAACCGCATAAGAGGGGACATGGTCGCCCGAGGCGAGATGCTTTCTCACGAGCAAGTTGCAAGGCTGTTAAAGACTCCGCTTTTGGGGGTTGTTCCCGAGAGCGACAACATAAACATCTATTCAAGTTTCAGGTTCGAAAGGATTGCAAAAAACAAAGAAGTGGTCATCTTTTCTATTCTTGCTCACAACTTGCGAAGCGACAAAAAGATAATTTATGACTACCAAAGTCGCTATAAAGGGGTACTTGGCATGATACGAAGAGCAATGAAAAGGAGTCTATGATGAAAAAGTTGGCAAACGAGGTGTATTTAAAGGCAGAAGAAGTGCTCTTTTGCGACAAACTCAACTCAAAAAAACTTGGGGACATTCTCTCAAATGAGATTTTGTATGTTTTAAAGCAATATTTTGAGATAGACAAAAACTCGTTCTACTCAAAGATTTTCACCGACCACAGCGGGGACATCAATGTGTCATTTTGCTTTAGGGCAAAGCGTGTGCTACTTAAAAAATCCTCTGTGATAAATGAAGTATGAATAACCAAAAAACTTCTTTCATATTGTTGATTAGAGGTTTTTATGGGGGCTTTTAAAGATGTTGAAACACTTGTTGCTAGCGGAAAGACGCAAACTTCCGCCATTTTTCATCAACGGAAATTACATCTTCTTGCCCTCTTTTTTGTTGTTTGCCTCACTTTTTCTTGCTTTGGACTCAGCCTTAATAACACCACCTTTTCAAAGGAAGTGAAGAGCATAACATCGTTTTGGGTGCCAAACCTTGCCGACCTTGGAAAGTTAAAATATGTGACGGGGGACGGAGAAAAAGAGGTCATGGCATCGGTGAGCGAATTTTCTCTTCCTTTCAAAAACAACTATGTGACCGAAAGAGGCGCGGGTGAGTTCGTCATTGACGGGCTTGGCGGGCTTGTTGTTAAGGCGTGCCTCAATGGAAGGGTAGAGAGTATTGAATATGACGGGCTTACAAGGTCAATCACTCTCTCTCACGGCAAGAACCTAAAAACTGTCTACTCAAACATAGACATCGTTGGGGTCAAGGTGGGCGACGGGGTAGACAAAAACACCCCTCTTGGCATTAGCAATTCATCAAAGGTCACATTCAAAGTGCTCTATAAAAACAAACTTCTTGCAGGACTTTCAATAGTCGACGGGGAGTTCACATTCTTATAGACCTATGTCTGTCGTAGCACATTGAAACGCCGAAATTATCGGCATTTCAAAAACTATATTGTTAGACATAATACTTAAATTATGAAAAAAATAAAACCACCAAAACTCATTTTTCACTTCTCATTTTTTGTCTTTCTTGCCCTAAGTTTTGTCTTTGACAGAGGGGTGCTATTTTTGATGTATGCGCTTTGCCTCATACTTCATGAGGGGGCGCATGCATTTGTCGCGAAAAGAAGAGGCTATGAGATTGGGCGAATAAAACTCATGGCAACGGGGGCGGTCTTGCAGGCCGACAGCGACGAGTTCACTTTCTCAGATGAGATATTGATTGCGCTAAGTGGCCCACTCTTCAACCTTTTCGTTGCGCTTGTCTTGATTTGTCTTTGGTGGATTTTTCCAACCACCTATAACTATACGCTTGATTTGTGCGTCATCAATCTTTCAATATTTGCTTTCAACATGGTGCCCATTTTTCCTCTTGACGGGGGACGCATTCTTCTTGCGTTTTTGAGCAAAAAGACAGAAAGAAAAACGGCAGTAAAGATTTGCCGTGCGGTGACCATTATCTTGTCTTTTGCGTTATTTTTGCTGTTTGTTTTCTCATTTTTCTACCAGCCGAATTTCTCTGTCGGGCTCATGTCGGTGACGCTATTTTTAAGTGGAGTGAGTGAAGACAAAATGGCGGTTTATAGGCGCGCCACGCTTTTGGTAAAGAAAAAGGCGAGGGTGAAGAAGAGTGCACTTGAAACAAGAACAATCATGATTGACGAAAAGGTGAGCGAGAGCAAGATGTTTTCACTTCTTTCTGGAAGGTACTATACCATATTTTTGCTGGTGGACGGCGACCTTAACGTGAAAAAGAGGCTGACCGAGAGCGAACTTTTGAAGAGCATAAAAGAAAAGGCCAACTAAGTTGGCTCATTCTCCTCGGCTGTCAATTCGCTTTCTCATTTTATGGCGATAAAAAGCCCCATATTGCTCGCGCGCTTGCTGTTCGGCTCGTTCGTAACGGTTGATGTTTCTTTGCAAGGTGACGCGAAAGTCCTTTTCGTTTCTGTACTTCCTTTCAAGGCGCTTTAACATCTTTATTGTGTAGCGTTGCGCGTCGCGTTCGACCTCTTGGTTGTTATAGAGCACGCTGTCCTCTTGAGAGGAGACGTAGCCCGCGAAGTTCTTTTTCCACCTCTTTGCGCGGAAGTTCCACCAGTGGAGTTTTTCCTTTGAAATGTTCACATATTGAGTTGCGTGGCGCCCCTCGTGGATGATAGTTTCAAGCGCGTGAAAGCGGTAGGCGGGGTTGAGTATTAAGTTTTCGTGGACATAAAGTTTTTTCACGCCGTTTGAAACGCTAAACATTCCAAGGCAGTTCCAGTCGGAGCGTTCGTGAACAACAACGTCGATAGGGTCTCGGTGTTGCTTGCGGGCAAGTTTTTTTTCTAGCGCTTGCAAAATTTCCAGCCTTTTGACTGAAGTATACTTTTTCCACTTTCTCAATTTGAACTTGCTATAGATAAATAACATATTAACCTCATGCTTATTCTATAAAATTTTATTGTTTTTGTCCAATAAAACATCGGTTGGCTTGAAAATTTTTGAATTTTGTTGTATCATTTGCCTATGGAATACAAGGTATATAAAGACAAAATAACTTTTAACAAAAGCGATGACTTTGACGCCAAGTCCATTTTGGAGTGCGGGCAGATGTTCCGCTTTTATAAGACCGAAACGGGCTACGACGTTATAACGGGCAAACACATCGCCAGCATCGAAGAAAAGGACAACAAAGTTGAGATAAAGACAAAGGACCCGCAAGTTTTCATTGACTTTTTTGACCTTGACGAGGACTATTCAAAAATCAAGAAGAGTCTTGAAAAGTATCCCGCCTTGAAAGAGGCAATCGAGTTTGGAAAGGGGATAAGAATTGCAAGGGGTGAGCCCGAAGAGGTCATTTTCTTCTTTATTATCTCTCAAAACAACAATATTAAACGCATACAAAAGATAATTGAAAAAATGAGCGAACTTGGCGAGGACATCGACGGAGTGCACAAGTCTTTTCCGTCGGCAAAAGTCCTTGCAAGGCAGAGTAGTGAGTACTTTAAGAGCCTTGGCGCGGGCTACAGAGATGTGTTTTTGGAGAATGAGGCGAAGTTGCTTGCAGACTTGAACCTTGAAGAGAAGCAAAAACTCTCAGACAAGGAACTCTACTCTTGGCTGGTGTCAATAAAGGGCATTGGTCCAAAGGTTGCGTCGTGCATCATGCTGTTTGGTTTTCACCGCACAAGTGCCTTTCCGGTTGACACATGGATAGAGAAGGTCTACAGAAAATACTTCTTTGTTGGGGAGAAGACAAGGCCCGAGATTAGCGAGTATTTTCAAGGCATATTTGGTACTATGTCTGGCATAGTACAACAATATCTGTTCTATGGAGGGCGTTCGCTGAAACTTTGAATGAACGAAAAATAAACAAGTGGGGCAAAGAAAACAACGCCCCTTTTCTATTTTGAAAAAAATCGAGCCAAGTGTATTGATAAAACGAATTGTATATGTTATAATATAGGGGTAATGGAGGGAACTAATGATAAACGCATTTGTAACTTTGTTTAGTCAAGGCGATGCGCTGTTTTATATCTTGTTTGCACTTGCCATTGTGCTTTTGATAGCCGAGGCGGTGGTTCCAAGTTTTGGAATATTGGGGCTTGGTGGCATACTTATGTCGGCGGGAGCGATTATCTGCCGTTGCCTCACGGGGAACAATTCATCACTGCAAAAATTCTTGTTTATTGTTTATATCCTTTTGATACTTTTACTTTTGATTGTTATCACCAAACTATTATACAAACTTCATCAACTGAGGATTAACCGCAAAAAGTTTGCAATTATCGACGGCGTAAAGGTTCCGCTCACTGCCGAGGGCAACCCCGATTATTCCTTTCTTTTGGGCAAGGAAGGTGAGGTGGTCAGCGACCTCAAACCTCTCGGGAAAATTCGCGTGGACAGCAACGTTTTTGAGGCAACGACCATGAAGGGCTATATCTATAGCGGAACAAAGGTCAAAGTTGACAAAGTCATTGCTCAAAAAATTATTGTAAAGAAGATGTAGGAGGAAAGTCATGTTAAACTTAAAAAGTTTCATATCTGCTCAATTGTCGGTTGGCTGGATTGTTGGATTGTCCATTGGCGCAGCCATTATTCTTGCTGCAATAATAACCTTTTTGTGCTACGTTCCATTGAGGCTTTGGTTCAGGGCGATTGTTTCTAATGCGCACGTTGGCATGGGCAAACTCATCGGCATGAGAATGAGGAAAGTTGACGTCAACAAGATTGTTCTGACCTATATAACCGCAAAAAAGGCGGGGCTTACTATAACTCTTGACGAACTTGAAACCCACTACATGGCAAATGGCGACATCGAGAGGGTTGTTAAGGCGCTCATTTCGGCGCACTCGGCGAACATGGACTTGTCGGTTCAAACGGCAAAGGCCATTGACCTTGCGGGGAGAGATGTTTATCAAGCCGTCCGCAATTCGGTTGTCCCAAAGATTATCGAAACTCCGTTCGTTTCTGCTATGGCAAAGGATGGTATCGAACTTAAAGTCAAAGTAAAAGTTACCGTTATTTCTAATATGCACATGCAAATTTTTGGTGCGGGCGAGGACACCATCATTGCGCGTGTTGGCGAGGGTGTTGTTACCACAATTGGTTCGGCCGCAAGCCACAAAATAGTGCTAGAGAACCCCGACCTTATCTCGTCAACCGTGCTTAACAAGGGTCTTGACACTGGCACGGCGTATGAAATTGTTTCAATAGACATTGCCGACATCGACGTTGGAAGAAACATTGGTGCCGAACTTGAAATTGCAAACGCCGAGGCAGAAAAACGCATCGCGCAAGCAAAAGCCGAGGAAAGGCGTAGCATGGCGATTGCGACCGAGAACGAAATGAAGGCGAAAGTCCAAGAGATGCGCGCCATGGTTGTTCAAGCCGAGGCAGAAGTTCCAAAGGCGCTCGCAAAGGCTCTAAATTCGGGAACAATGGGCGTTATGGACTATTACAACATGAAAAATATCCAAGCCGACACCGCAATGCGCAAGGCACTTTCGGGCGAGACTGACAACAACGACAGTGGCTCGTCTGGTGGGGCTGGTGGCTCGGCACCTCTTGGGGGCTTTGCGGGCAACACAATTCGTCCAAGACCAAAACTATAAATAAAGCGGAGAAGATATGAGCACGACAATTATTGTTATCATTGTTGGTGTTGCGCTCCTAGTGTTCGGTGCACTGGGAGTTATCTTCTTTTCGGGCAAAAAAAAGAAACAGCAAGACGGCGGGGCAAAAGAAAAGAGCATTGAGCCCGCCATACAGACCGACCGCAAGAAAGAGGAGCCAAAAGCCGAAGAGCCCCCAGTCAAGGTCACCATGCCCGAGCAAAATTTCAAGGCAATAAGAAAGCAGTCACGACTGAAAATAAACAAAAAGGCCATAAAGGGCGACAGCCGAAATCCAAGCATTTCAAAGGTCTTTGCGAATGGCAAAAAAATAGACGAAATTGAGGAAATCCCTGCGCCAAATGACCCCGAGCCCGAGAAGACGGTGACGTATAAGGGCGTGCCAATAGAGGTCGGGAGGTTTGGAGCGCGCGAGCCCGAGTTCACTGACCACAGCGTAACGGCGGAGGGGATGCCAAACCGCTCCCCAAGGCTAGAGGACCGCACCAACTTTGGCTCGCACCTTAGCGTCAGCGAAGACAACAACCTTTCGGGCGTGTCGGGAACGGGCATCGCCAAGGTGGTTGAAAAGAGCGACAGCATTGAAAAGGGGCTCAATCAAAAGCGAATTGACATTGTTCAAAACGCCAGGATAAACATCCTTGGTGAAAGCCCAATTCCTAACGACCCGCTGGCGTTCTTGCAAGGTGGGGGCTATGGCATTGAGCCCGAAGAGAAGTCTCCAAAAGACAAGTTAAAGAGAATTGACGCCCAAACGCTAATCATTGCCGACGCAGTCGCAAAGCCAAGGGGAAGAAGAAAGAGATAAAACTCATTTTTCAAGTGTCAAACGCACTTCGATATAGCAGTCCACTCGCGTTCGCGGGCCCTCTTTATAGGTTATGTAGGTCGTGTTGACTTCTTCGCAGTTTATGGGAAGAGCGGATTTCACTTTGTTATAGAGCGACATTTTGATGTCGCTCTCTTTTTGCTCAAAGGGAACAACGCTCTCTTTTGCCTCAAGTTCAAAGAATGTGGTGACCTTGCTCTTTAGCGGAAGAAAGAGGTTATAAAAGACATATTCATTTGTCACTTTCGCCTCGTAAAGGTCGAAGGGCGCGTCCTTTTTTTCGCTCTTATGATTGAACAGCGAAAGTTCGTGCGAGGTGAACGTTCGCCCCGTTTTTACATACTCAATTTGGTTCTCGTTATAGATTGTGGTGTCGTGAAAGAACGAGCGGAGCACAATCTTTGCCGAGACAGGAACATTCTCGCTCGCCCTAACAAGCGATTGCCCCTTGATGACTATATCTCCATTTTTGACAAGGGGAACGCCACTAATTATGTCCATGCTCAGCACAATTCCGCTCTCGGACGCAACAAGGTCGCCCGTCATCATTGAGGCGGGGAGTTTGGACTCCAAAACATCAACAAACACCCTCACGCCCTTTCGCGAAATGGTGACCGAGGAGATTTGCGGAAAGGTCTTTATAAGAGTCCTCTCAACTTGGCGATTGTTGGCAAGAGAGCGTATTTGCGCGCCCTCAAAAATGCCATTCTCAGATAAAACTTCTTTCAGTTTTTCCAAGTTTTCCCCCTTAAAGATGCAATACTCCTCGTTTTGGCAGATGTGTCCCGAAGTGTTAATCTCCACGCTTAGCACCCTTTTTCCAAGCCCAAGGCAAACAAAGGCAACAATCACCGCACCAACAACAATGCCCAGCCTTTTAAGAAAGCGAGAAAAAATGCTCTGCGCACCAAGAACCTTTTGCACAGAAAACTTGTAACTGCTGTAAATGGGGAGTTTTTTGAGTTTTTTATAGTCTTGTTTTGAGATGTTGAAACTCATTGTCTTTTGGTCCACGCGAAGAAGAGAGGACACTTCAAAATTGTTCTTTTCAAGCGCCTCGATGAGGTGGTGGATGTTAAGCCCACTCGCGGTTATGTTATAGGTCGTTTTCATTTTCGCCCCTTACTTCACTTCCACCGAAGAGACTTTTCCAACGATGCAAATCTCTCGGTGAGAAATTTCTTTCACTTCAAGGTTTTCGCCCTCAACTTTCACTCTTTGCCCGTCGTGGCACAAAACGGTTATGCTCGCCGTTGAAAGTTCATAGATTTTTTTGTGCCCCTCAATAACAACGCCGTGGGTGGGGGAAAGATATATGAAAGTGTTGGTCGCCGTTTTTTCGTCTATGCCGAGCACGGCGGCGGTTTCGTCTAAAAATGCCATAATAAAATCCTCTTTTAAAGTCTATGCTTGGCTTTAAAATCTCATGTCAGCCGACGAAAAAACTTGCCTAAAAACACGGCTCATGGTAAAATAGACTTGTGAGGAAAAGATGAAAATAAATTTTTTGCAAAAAAGAATAGACAAGTCTCTAAAGAGTGACATTTGCCTTGCGTCGCGACTGGTGTTTTTGCGCCTCAAACAAGATGACGCGCTTGAAGTCAACATCGAGTTCATTGGCGAAAAAGAGATGCGTGAACTCAACTTTCGCATGAGGGGAGTTGACAGCGTGACCGACGTTTTGAGTTTTCCAAATTATAATCTTAAGCCGTTTGAAAACATTGACACCAGCGAGGGAACTGCCTTTCTTGGTGACATTGCAATATGCCTTAAACGGGCAGAGGAGCAAGCCAAGGAGTATGGCAACACGCTACAAATCGAGGTGGTGAAACTTGTCATTCACAGCCTTCTTCACTTGATGGGCTTTGACCACATCAAAGACAGCGACTACGCCGTTATGAACAAGGTTGAAGAAGAGGTCATGCAAGACTTTTTGAAAAACAAAAATTGAGGGGGAAAGATGTTTAAATCCGGTTTTGTTGCCGTTATTGGCAAGCCAAATGTTGGCAAGAGCACGCTCATCAACGCGCTTGTGGGTGAAAAAGTTGCAATAACAAGCCCAAAGCCCCAAACAACAAGGAACAAGATACTCGGCATAAAGAATGGCGAGGACTATCAAGTTGTGTTTGTGGACACTCCGGGGATATATAACGGGCAGAGCGAACTTGGAAAGTACCTCAAAAAATCTACCGAGTCGGCGACCAATGACGTTGACGCCATTGTTGTTTTGCTGGATGCCGGCAAGGTCACAAAAACAGACTTCGACCTTATTGCAAAGCAAGAAAAGTCGCCCGTTCCCGTCTTTGTTGTTATAAATAAGATTGACATAAGTTCCTATGAAAAGTTGTATCCAACTTTGGCAAAACTCAATGAGTATAGGTTCGTCAAAAAGTTCGTTACATTAAGCGCATTAAGAAAGCGCAATATCGACGTTCTTCTTGACGCGCTCCTTGACGTTTTGCCCGAGGGACCCGAATATTTTTCTCGCGACCAATACACCGACAAGAACATTAGGTTCATGGCAGGGGAGATTATAAGAGAAAAGGCGCTACTTTTCTTGCAAGAGGAAATCCCGCACGGCATCGCCGTTGAAATAAACACCTTCAAAGAACTTAAAAACATCATAAAAATCAACGCCGACATCATCTGCGAGAGCGACCGACACAAAAAGATAATAATTGGTAGCAATGGAAGTATGCTCAAAAAAATCGGCTCGTCAAGTAGGGGCGAAATTGAAAAGTTGTGCGAAAAACCCGTCATGCTTGAATTGTTTGTCAAGGTTCGCCCCGACTGGAAACAAAACAAGTCCACGCTCGCCGAACTGGGGTACGACATAAAACAACTGTAGATTTTGTCGATATTTAGCAGTGCTATGTCAGACATAACACTAAATATAAAATAAATGGCAATAAAAGTCGAGAATGTTTAAGGCGCAAAGTTTGGGGCTATAATTAAGATAAAGGAGTGAAAGGGCAATGGACAAAGATGAAAGAGACAACGAAAGGAGCATTTCAGCACTAAGAGGGGGGCTTGACCGCTCATGGGATTTGTTCTTGTATGGCGACAAAAAGTCCAACACAAAGCCCGGGAACATCCAAGTTTATGGCACTATTGCCGGTCAAAGGGAAGTTTTGCGCGAAAGGTTGAAAAAGCGCGAAGAACTTGCCGAGTTGTCGGGGCAAAAGGAGTAAAGTTAGTTAGCAAAGGAAGAAATGGCAGAGATAATAAAGACAACGGGAATTGTTTTGAAATCTTCAAAGCACACAATAGAGGCGGCAAGACTGCTTGACATTTTTTCTCCCGAAATGGGGAAATTTTCTGCGGTTATTCGTGGAGTGGAAAAGCCAAAAGCAAAGTTGGCTGTTGCAAGCCAGCCGTTTTGTTTGGGGGAGTTCATGCTTGCCGAAAAGAACGGATATTATACTGTCACGGACTGCTATGTTGTTGACAGTTTTTTCTCGCTTGCGTATAACCTTGACGCGTATGTTCTTGGGTGCAGTATGCTTGAAATATCGGGCAAACTGGCGCAAGCGGGCGAGAGCAATGTTGAACTTTTCACGCTCCTTTTGAACACCCTCAAAGTCATGGCATATGAAGACGCCGAGCCTTCGGCGTGCCTTGTGAAATTCATTATCGAAACTCTCAAGTTGTCGGGCTTTGGTTTTGACCTTAAAACGTGCGAAAAGTGTGGAAAACCCCTCAAAGACGAAAAACGGGTTGGCATTGTTTACACGGGAAGTGGCGCGCTCTGCGAAAACCATAAGTCGGGCGACTTTGTCAATCTTAATAGTGATGAGTGGAAAACACTTTCCAGCATCAACGATTGTCCCCTTAGCGCCCTTGCCACCCTAAAAGACCTTCCGCGCGCCTCCCTCAACTCTTGCCTTGGCATCTGCCTCAAACAATTCTACTACCGCACAGGTGAGAGGATAAGTAGCGTTGAAAAGTATTTGTAGTTGCGAGCCTTTTATGGCTCGCAACTACCTCACCGCAATTTATCTCATCTTTTAGAATAAAACTCGCGAACAAGAACGTCGGCACAGCAGTAGTGTAGCCGACAACCTTGTTCGCGAGTTTTATTTCTAAAATATGAGCAACTTGCTCCTTCGCGTTTCCGAATGTATCGGTTCAAAGGGAAAGAAGAGGATGTCTGATTTTAATTGTTCTTTCAAAACCCATATATAAATTTCTTGAGTCAATATCAAGTTCCCCACTGATGATGGGGAAAGGTGGTGAGTTTACTCACCAAAAGGGGTGATAAAGCATCCACTAGTAATGACAAAAAAGAGAACAGAAAGAAATTGAAAAGAAACGCCAAAGAGCGTCACTTAAAATAAACAACCAAACAAAAAACTTTTCAAAACTTTTTTGTATTATGTTTGCCTTTTGGTGAGAGAGTGGGTTATAATAATAGTTGTGAAAACACAATAAAACACAAGGAGAAAAATTACTTTATGGCAAAAAAATATGTTTACAAGTTTGCTGAGGGTAGTGCTAACATGCGTGAACTCCTTGGTGGAAAGGGCGCAAACCTTGCCGAGATGACCAACATCGGTCTTCCAGTTCCTCAAGGCTTCACCATCACCACTGAGGCGTGCATCAAGTATTATGATGACAAGCGCACCATTGCTGAGCCTATCCAAAAAGAAATTTTCAAGAATCTTGCCGACCTTGAAAAACAAACAGGCAAAAAATTTGGAGACAAGAAGAACCCATTGTTGGTTTCTGTTCGTTCGGGTGCGCGTGCGTCTATGCCCGGCATGATGGACACCATTTTGAACCTTGGTCTTAACAGCGAGACCGTTGAGGGCCTTGCCGCGCTAACTGGCAACCAGCGTTTCGCTTATGACAGTTACCGCAGATTCATTCAAATGTTTGCCGACGTTGTTATGGAAGTTCCAAAGCCACTTTTTGAGAACATTCTTGACGAGGTAAAGAAGAACAAGGGCGTGCACCTTGACACCGAACTTGACGCCTCAGACATGAAAGAGATTGTTAAGAAGTTCAAAGCACTCTACAAAAAAGAGAAGAAGGCCGAGTTCCCAGAGGACGTTAAGGAGCAACTTATCTTGGCAGTTGAGGCAGTATTCAGAAGTTGGGAGAACCCTCGCGCCATCGTATATCGTCGCATGAACGACATCCCATCAAGTTGGGGAACTGCCGTTAACGTTCAATCCATGGTATTTGGTAACATGGGTGAAGACTCGGGAACGGGCGTTGCGTTCACTCGTAACCCTGCAACGGGCGAGAACAAACTCTATGGTGAGTATCTTATGAACGCGCAAGGCGAAGACGTTGTTGCCGGCATAAGGACTCCAAGCCCAATCGCCGCTCTCAAAAAGCAAAACAAGGCTGTTTATGAGCAATTTGAGCAAATTTCAAAGACCCTTGAAGACCACTACAAGGATATGCAAGACATGGAGTTCACCATCGAGCATGGCAAACTCTATATGCTTCAAACAAGAAACGGAAAGAGGACCGCAAAGGCCGCTCTTAAGATTGCCGTTGACATGGTAAAGGCGGGAATGTGGACCGAGCAAGAGGCTCTTCTTAAACTTGAGCCAAAGTCTCTTGACAGTTTGCTTCACCCAACATTCGAGCCAACCGCACTAAAGCAAGCAAAGCCAGTTGCAACCGGAATTCCAGCATCTCCCGGTGCTGCGACCGGAAAAGTTTGCTTCACTAGCGCCGAGGCAATCGAGCGTGCCGCTGCTGGTGAAAAGGTTGTGCTTGTCCGCCTTGAAACTTCTCCAGAAGACATCGAGGGTATGGCAAAAGCGCAAGGCATCTTGACCGTTCGCGGCGGAACAACATCTCACGCAGCCGTTGTTGCTCGTGGTATGGGCGCTTGCTGCGTTTCGGGATGCTCTGCTATTCAAGTTGACGAAGAAAAGAAAGAAATGGTCATCGACGGAAAGAAGTACACCGCCAACGACTATATCTCTATTGACGGCGTTACTGGTAACGTTTATGGCGAGCAACTTGCAACAATTCCTGCAACCCTCACTGGCGACTTTGGAAAAATCATGGCATGGGCAGACAAGTATCGTGCGCTCAGCGTTCGCACAAATGCCGACAATCCTCGCGACGCAAAACAAGCCTATGAGTTTGGTGCAGAGGGCGTTGGTCTTTGCAGAACTGAGCATATGTTCTTCGAGGCAGACAGAATCATGGCTGTTCGCGAAATGATTGTTTCAAAGACCGTTGAAGAAAGAAAGAAAGCACTTGCAAAGATTCTTCCAATGCAAAGGAAAGACTTTGAAGGAATCTATAAAGAGATGAAAGGCAACCCTGTAACAATTCGTTTGCTTGACCCACCTCTACATGAGTTCCTTCCTCACACAGACGCCGAAATTAAAGACCTTGCAAAAGAAATGGGTCTCAAGTTTGCAGACCTTAAGGCAACGGTTGAGTATCTTCACGAGTTCAACCCAATGCTTGGTCACCGCGGATGCCGTTTGTGCGTGACTTATCCAGAAATCGCCGAGATGCAAACTCGTGCAATTATCGAGGCTGCCGTCAAGGTTAAGAAAGAAAAGGGCTACAACATCACCCCAGAAATCATGGTTCCATTGGTTGGCGAAAAGAAAGAACTTGACTATGTTAAAGACTACATCGTCAAGACTGCCGACGAAGTTATCAAGAACGCCAAGGTTGACATGCACTACAAAGTTGGCACAATGATTGAAATTCCTCGTGCCGCACTAACTGCCGACAAGATTGCCGAAACTGCTGAATTCTTCAGCTTTGGAACAAACGACCTCACTCAAATGACCTATGGCTTTAGCCGTGACGACGCTGGCAAGTTCCTTAAAGACTACTACGCAAAGAAAATCTTTGAACAAGACCCATTCGCTCGTCTTGACGAGGCTGGCGTTGGCAAACTTGTTGACATGGCTGCAAAACTTGGCCGCTCAACAAGAAAAGATATCAAACTTGGTATCTGCGGAGAGCATGGTGGCGACCCAGCAACAATCGAGTTCTGCCACAATGTTGGCTTAACTTATGTTTCTTGCTCACCATTCAGAGTGCCAATCGCAAGACTTGCCGCTGCACAAGCAAACATCAAAAATCCAAGAAAATAACTATGAATATGGACTGGGCGAGCATTATGCTCGCTCGGTTTTTTCTGAACACTCGCTTATTGTTTGGACAAAGAGCATATAAGTGATATAATATTTTTATGGAGGAAATTATCATGAAATTCAAACTTTACAGATGCCCACATTGTGGAAATATTATTGTTAAACTTGTCGACGGCAAGGCAAAGCCAATTTGCTGTGGCGCTGTTATGGAGGAACTTAAGCCCAACACCACCGATGCCGCAACCGAGAAGCACGTTCCAGTTGTAACAAAAACCGCTGGCGAGGTCAAAGTTGTTGTCGGCTCGGCTCTTCACCCAATGACCGAACAGCACTATATCGCGTTCATTGCTCTTGTGACAAATCTTGGAGTAAAAATCAATCACCTCAAGCCAACCGACGCTCCCGAAACAACCTTTGCAATTGCAAAAGGCGAGCGTGTGAAAGAGGTCTATGAATTTTGCACTCTCCACGGCCTTTGGAAAACGAAGTAAAAAACAAATTGAATTTAGAATCTTTTGATTAAACAAAATGACCCATTTTGAGTTAACAAGATTTTTTGCAGGGAGTATAGATGTTTAAATTAGTAGAATACAACACAAAGATGGGCAGGGATGAATATGAGATGTTTCAAGAAATTCCTGCAAAGGAAAATGGTTCAACCAACTTGTGTAATGGAATACCTTTTGAGTGTTTTCAAAATTACATAGAATCGCAATTAGCGAGGCAGTTCCAAAAAGTTAGCCACTATGACACGCCAACAAAGATGTATATTTTTTATGCAGATGAGTTGCCCGTTGGCTATATAGGAATTAGAACGGAAATCAATAATGACTGGAAAAAATGGTGTGGCAATATATTTTTTGCAATTAGGCCTTCAAAACGTAATCAACACTATGGAACAGAAATGCTAAAATATGCTTTGCATGAATGCAAGAAATTGAAAATCAATCCAGTATTTATAAAAGCCGCTTCCGGCAATATAGGCTCTCAGAAGGTAATTGAGAATAACAATGCACAACTGCTAAAGAGTGATCGAGATGGTGGTAAGTGGTATAAAGTGAATTTATAAAAACGAAGATGAATAATCTTCGTTTTTCTATGCCTAAAATTTTTGATTTTGACATAATTTTGAGTTATATAATTATATTTTGATTACAAATTTATGTTTATTTTAAGTTGACAAATAAAATATATATATTTATACTAAAACTAGTACAAAAGGAGTTACAAAATATATGGCAAAGTTTAAGATAGATAAAGACAAGGTCAAGGCAAAGACCATCAACAGAACAATAAGGCTGAAAGAGGCAACATTCAACAAACTCATGAAACTCAGCGAAGAGAGTGGGGTATCGTTCAACAAGGTTGTTCAAGAGTGCATTGAGTACTCACTTTCGCATATGTGATTTTTTTTATTTTTCGAAGCGCGTGGCATTGTGGCGAAAGATTGCGTAAAAAGTGTTGATTGAGACGAGGGCGTGTGCTATAATGCGCGTATAAGATATGGAGAAATTTAGACTTTTATCGCCAATATATTTCATTTATCTTGCAGTCACATTTGGAATTGTGGCAATTTTCCATTTTCTTTTTGCGGGGCGGTCGCGAAGGGCAAAGTTGATTTTTCTTTATATCATCGCGGGGCTCAACGTCTTTCAGCACTTGTTCAAGGCCATTGTTTGGCCACACCTTGCGGGCACGGGCTTCACAATTTCTAACACGATGTATAACGTGTGCGCAACAATGATTCTTTTAACGCCGTTTTTCTTGCGTAAGACTAAGGGCGTTTGGCGTGAGAGCATTGCGCTGATTGGCACAATCGGCTCAATGCTCGCGCTGGTCGTTCCGTTTTGGTTCATAGGGAAGTCAATTTTGCAGTGGGAATTTCTGCGTTTTTACACCTGCCACTTGCTCTTGTTCATAACCTCAATTCTGCCAATAACGTGGCGCATGGTTGAGTTCAAGTTCACGGATTTTTGGAAAATTGGGCTGTGTTTTTTGGGCGTTTTGGGAATAATTTTGTTCAACGACATCGTCTGCATCTGCGTTGGTATTTATGGGAGTGGCATAAAGAGTCTTGCAGCGTCGCTCTATAAACTCAACCCATTCTGCATGATGAGGCCTCTTAGCGAGTTCACATTCCTTGAGCGCTTTGTGCGGCCGTTCACACCAAGCATTTTCATGGGCTCTAATGGTCACGGCTACACTCCAATCCTATGGTATTGTTTTCCACTTTATATGGTGATAACGCTAATTGCGGTGCCGGTGATGCGCTTGCTAGAGAAACGATCTTGCAACTTTTAGAAATTTATATATGCAAACTTTTTATGCTTAAATAAAGTTTTTGCTGGTGATTGGTCACTTCAAGAGGATATTTTATCACCCCTTTTGGTGCGTACCGCACCACCTTTCCCCCGTGGGAGGGGGCACTTGGTTAGGACGCGAGAAATTCAAATATAAGTTTGGGAAAGACATTAAAAAAATCAACTTGAAAATGTTGATAAGAAAACAGTGAGAAATTAGAGAGAAGTCTCAAAGAGTGACATATAAAATGTACATCCACCCCAAGTGCCCCCCTTGACGGGGGAAAGGTGGTGCTTTGCACCAAAAGGGGTGATAAAACATCCACTAGTAACGGCAACTAAGACATTTGAAAGAAATTGAAAAGAACTCTCAAAGTGTGTCATAAAAAATTGCCCATCCACCATAAGTGCCCCCGAAGAAAGGGGTCCCCGCGGAGTGAGAGTAGCGAAGTCCGTGGGGAGAGGAGAAGTTTTGTGGGGTCGGGGTGGGTTGCCCATAGGGTGACCCGACGAGAC
>CANQEP010000017.1 GCA_947595235.1 uncultured Clostridia bacterium | reverse complement strand
AGGAGCGAGCCACAAGTGGCTCGCAACAAAAAGAGTGCCCCCGAAGTAAAGGGGTCCCCGCGGAGTGAGAGTAGCGAAGTTTGTGGGGAGAGGAGAAGTTTTGCCAAGGCGGGGCGGGTCGACCATCGGGTGAGCCGACGAGACGAGGTGAAACTTCGACGAGGAAAGGTGGTGCGGCACGCACCAAAAGGGGAGGTAAAATATCAACTTTTTAATGTCAGTTTAGAGTTTGGTACAAAAATTAACTAGAAACGCAAAAGCATGACATTTGAAATAAGTATCCCCCCCAAGTGCCTCCGAAATAAAGGGGCGCCCCGCAAGCGGGTCGCAACAGAAAAAACCTCTTGAAATCTTGATGGGCGTGTGATATAATGTTGGAGTGAGGTGAATATGTCTAAGATAACTATTGATGATATAAAGACGCAAATATATGACGCAGAGGACTTCCAAAAGGCTTTGGAAGGCTCTTTTAATGGCAAATATTTCACTCTTGCAAAGCACAACAAATCTATCTATAACAGCCTTAAGCGTTTTATCGAACGCTACAACGAACAGCACAGCAGTAACCCAACCGGCATGGATGAGATAACAATGCTTCTTACTGGCAGGCACTACACGACCAATTCGGACGAATATATGATGTCCAAATTGCGCGAGTCCATGGATGAAAGTGGCAAAATTTCTAGCATGGACCACGAGACAAGGGTGTGGCTAAAAAACAAGCACAAGCCTCTCAAAAAACTTGGAAAAATCAAGTCTGACAAGGTGGATATTGCCGAGATTATTGCTGTTTTGCTCCCCGAAGCAACATATATAACTCAAAAAGAGAAAAATAAACTTACAGGCGAGCAAATGCTAGAGAAATTGGCGCAGTTGCGAAACGAAGAGGGGATGCTTGACTTTGCAAAAAATCATGCGGTTCGCTCGTATTTTCAAGTTCGCTCAAAGGCGCACGGAATTTCTTTGGAGGAGGAAATAAGAAGGAGCGGTTTCACCGACTTTAATGGTATTGTTGTCTACAAACAAAAACTTTCACTTGAAGAGCACGCGAAGAACTTGCTTGACTGCGCCAACGAAAATCATGTTGTTAGCAACCTCTCAAAGCGCCACATAGAGACCTATGAGTTTGTCAAGAAGTTTGCGAAAAAATACAAGATGTCAATCGCCGAGGCAATCAACGAGTTGCTTGGCGACAAACTTCAATCATACACCTATCGCTCCATACACAACAAGTTGTCAAAGTACCGCATAAATGATGAGTGCTTTATTGGCCAAAACGAGAAAATTCGCGCAGAACTCACTGACTTCATTTTGCAAAACATGGATGAAAGCGGGCTTGTTAGCGGGCTGGACAAAAACAACCGCTCTCTTTATATGGTTCTTAATTCGATAAAAGAATATAACGGCATAGGGATGAACGAAATTGTCAAGATGTTTGTTCCAAATGCGAGATATGAAGAAAGGGAAGGCATAAAGGTTCACACGCGCGAGACCATTTTGAGGCGTCTCAAAGCCTACGACGACGGCTCGGGCTGTATTGACGAGGCAAGAAAAGACAAAGCGCTCATGCAGTCTCTTAGGGGTTTTTGTGAAAGGAACGGCGCCGACATGGAGTCGCTCATCGACGAAATTGGTGGCTTTTACTTTTCAAGCATGATGTATGAGGTCGACCACATTGACTACGTAAGGTCAAGGCTTGAAGAAATTTATGGCGAAACAAGAATTGTTGACGGCATAAGCCGTGACCATAGTGAACTTTATGACGCGGTGAAAAGAATAAGGGACTTTTTCCCAGAGGGTGCGCTCCCAAGCATGGAAGATGCGTTCAATTTTTTGGGCTTTAGCATTTCGGGGAAAAAGCGCGGAACAAAGTTCACCGAAGACTATGTAAGAAACCTTCTTGAAGAGACTTTCAAGGGTGAAAGAAAGGTCGACAGTCTTACGGCATATCCTGAAGTTTTGTGCGCAATAATTAACTACTCGGGGGTTTTGGGAAAGTCCGTTAAGCAGACTCTCTCGCATTTTGGCTTTGAGTATCCACGAGGAAAAGATGACTTAAGTAGGCTTTCTCGCAAGAGGCTGACCGCAGAAGAATATGACCACTACAAGAGCACTTTTAAAGAATCTGAGCCGGGTGACGACGATGACTAAAAACGCAAAATTGACAATAAGAGGTGTGAAAAACATATGCAAAACAGCGAAAACAGGGCAAAAAATGTAAAAGACCCCGAAGTTGTGGCCGACTTTCTTTTGACCGAGGGCACTTGCAAAAAGAAGTTTAGAGAGCCAATAACTCAAGAGGAATTTTTCTCGCGTCTTGACAAAATGCTTGTTGATAACTACATTGTTCCCGCGCGCGACAAAAAAACTTGGGTTTTGCTTTCGGCAAAGGCAAAGCGCAAGAAAATGACTCCCGAAGAGTATATTATCTCGGTTGGATATGACTGCAGTGGAATAAAGCGCGCCCGCAAAAAGTCTCCGCTTGTGACCGATGATGATTACCGACAATGCATACTTGAGTGCACCGACAAAAATGGCAAAGTCTCATTGCTTGACAAAAAGTATCGCGTTGTTACTTATCGCATCGGCAAGATTGCAAAAGAGAACCAAATCAGTTTTGAAGATGCAATCAACCTCTTCATGGGAGTTGAGAAGGGAACTTACAAGTATAACCAAAGGTCATCTGTGTTTGGCTTTGGGCGTCTCAGCATTTCGGGCGACGATGCAAAGGTCAACGAGCGCGTTGAAAAGATGATAAGGGATTGCATGGACGAAAATGGTTACGTTGTTAACCTTCACAGTCGCTCTCACTCTGTCTTTAACGTCGTTAGCAAACTCAGTGACCTTCGCGGACTCACTTTTGAAGAGGCGTTAAGGATATTTGTTCCCGAAGCCAATTATCGCTCATATAACACCAGTGAAGATTATCCATCCGAAAGAGTGGTTGAACTTTTAAGGACCTACAGCGACCCGTCGGGGTGCGTTGACAGTCTGAAAAGCAATGGCGTTTTGCTCTATCATCTCATGAATATGGCAAAAGCCAATGGACTGACCATGAGCGAGCAACTTGAGACGCTCGGCGGTTTTCACTTTTCGAAAGAGACACGCAATGTGGACATTTATGACTACATAAAGGTCAGCCTTGACGCCATCTTTTATCCAAATACCGACGCGAGCGGCTTGCTTGGTATTGACGAAAAATTATACAGCAGAATTAGCGCCTATAGATATGGTATCCCCGGAGGCGCGACAAAGTCTGTTGAGGAGATGCTAAACTACTTTGGATACACCTATAACGGCAAGGCGCGTCCAACAAAGTTCACTTATGAGTATGTCGAAAAACTTTTGAAGGACAAGTACAAAGAGCAAACAAAAATAAAGAACATTTATGAGGACAAGAATGTTGGCAACGCGATTTTCTACTTTTCGGGGAAAATTGGCAAGTCCATCCCAGAGGCCTTGAAACTCTTTGGCTACGACTATGGCGGAACTGCCGGGCAAAACACCCACAAGTGTTTGGTGCTCTCAAACGCTGAGTACAACGCGTACCTAAGGCACAAAAAAGCGATGGAGGAGCGCGAGGCTCTTGAAAAAAATTCAAAGCCTTTGAAAAACACGAGTGAAGAGGTTGATGAAACTTATGACCCATCGATTTCAAAAGCGAACCTCTTTGACGACGAGCCAGGTGGCAACGAATAAGAGTCCGATTGAAGATAAAAGATAAATAGCCAGTGATTGGCTATTTTTCTTGCGTATTTTACGCGCTTTGCAATCAAATGCGCTCATTTGTTTGACTTTGGCAAGTTAAAAATATATTATAAATAGGGAGCGTGTTATGATTATTCTTGGTATTGACCCCGGCTACGCCATTGTTGGATATGGTGTTATCGAAAAAAACGACAGAACGGGCAAGTGCTCGGTTATTGACTACGGCGCCATAGAGACCGACAAAGACGAGGCGTTTCCAACAAGGCTTGCCATTATTCAAGACGGCATGAAAGAACTCATTGAAAAGTTTAAGCCAGACGCGGTTGCGGTTGAGGAACTTTTTTTCAACACCAACATAACAACGGGCATCGCAGTTGCCGAGGCAAGGGGGGTCATTGTCTGCACGGCCGTTCAAGAGTGTGGCAGACTTTTTGAGTACACTCCAATTCAAGTCAAGCAAGCCATCACAGGAACGGGCAGAGCCGACAAAAAGCAAATGCAGTACATGACAAAGATGCTACTTGGACTTGCGAAGGACCCAAAGCCCGATGACGCGGCAGACGCACTTGCGATTGCTTTGACTCACGCGCAAACCAATAACGATTTGAAAAATAATAGTATGTTTTAAGGAAGAAGTATGTTCTATTCAATCACTGGAAAAGTTACAAGAGTTGACGACAATGTTATAGTTGTTTCGGCGGGCGGCGTTGGCTACGAGGTTGTTTGCTCTCTTAACGCTATCGACGAACTTGCTCGTGGAAATGATGAAAAAACGGTCTACACCTATTTGCAAGTGCGCGAGGATGGTGTTTCTCTGTTTGGATTTGCGTCGCTCAGCGAAAAAAAGATGTTTCTTAACCTCATCTCTGTTTCGGGCATTGGTCCAAAGATGGCAATTCAAGTTCTTTCGGGCATGAGCGCAAAAACCCTTGCGAGTGCTGTCGTTAATCAAGATGTCAGCCTTTTAACAAAAATCAAGGGGCTTGGCAAAAAGACCGCCGAAAGGATTGTGCTTGAACTCAAAGAAAAGGTTGACATCAACATTAAAAGTGCAAATACAATGGATGGCTTTGAGTCTAATCTTGGTCTTGTGGACTTCACAAGTGAAATGGCGGATGCCGTGCAAGTCCTTATCGAACTTGGCATAAAGAAAGAAGAGGCAACAAGGCTGGTTAAGTTAAAGGCATTGCCAACCGACAAAACCGAAGAAATCATAAGAAAATGTTTGTAAGGTAGAAAATGGAAGAAAAGTTTACAAGTTACAAAGAAAGTCAAGACAACCGAATAGTTAGTTACAAAGAGATTGACGGCGAAGAACTTGTTGAGGCAAGCCTCCGCCCTCGCACCATGAGTGAGTATGTTGGCCAAAAAAAGGTCAAAGAGAACTTAAAAGTCTATATCGCTGCGGCGAAAAAGAGGAAAGAGGCGCTTGACCATGTTCTTTTATATGGCCCTCCGGGACTGGGAAAGACAACGCTGAGTTCTGTTATTGCAAACGAACTTGGCGTGCAAATCAGCCTTACGAGTGGTCCGGCTATTGAAAAGGCGAGCGACCTTGCCGCCATACTCACAAAACTTAACGAGAATGACGTCTTGTTCATTGACGAAATCCACCGCCTCAATCACAAGGTTGAAGAAATTCTTTATCCCGCAATGGAGGACTTTGCGCTTGACTTTATGGTCGGCGAGGGTCCATCGGCTCGCTCGGTGAGAATCAACCTTCCAAAGTTTACCCTTATTGGCGCAACAACAAAGGCGGGTATGCTGACTGGCCCACTCCGCGACAGATTTGGAGTCATTTGCAGACTCGAACTCTACACAACCGAGGAACTTGCCTCTATTGTTAAGAGGTCTGCAAGGATACTAAATATTGAAATAACAAACGACGCAAGTTTGGAAATCGCAAAGAGGAGCCGTGGAACGCCAAGAATTGCCAACCGACTTTTGAGGCGTGTTCGTGACTTTGCCGAAGTTGAGGGAACGGGCGTTGTTGAGATAAACATTGCAAAAAGAGCACTTGAAGCAATGGAGGTTGACGAACTTGGCCTTGACAATGTTGACCGAAATATCCTTCTTGCCATGATAGATAAGTTCGGCGGGCGCGCCGTTGGGCTTGACACTATTGCCGCTGCAACGGGCGAAGAACAGTGCACCATTGAGGACGTTTATGAGCCATATCTTCTTCAAATAGGCTTTATTGCAAGGACCCCAAGGGGGAGAGTCCCAATGCCCGCTGCTTATGAACATTTAAACAAAAAATATATGTAAAATGCAATTTTGAACGCGTTTTTACACCCCAAATGGGTTAATTTTGCGTTTTTTAAGGATAAATATGAACACTAGCGATTTTTACTATGACCTTCCACAAGAGTTGATTGCTCAAACTCCAATTGAGCCTCGCGACCATTCGAGGCTTCTTGTCTATGACCGAAAGAGTGACAAAATTGAGCATAGAATATTCAAAGATTTGATTGAGTATTTGACCCCCAATGATGTTCTTGTTATAAACAACACGCGAGTTATTCCCGCAAGGATAAAGGGCGTTAAGCGTGAGACAGGAGCAAAGATTGAGTTTCTTCTTTTGAAAAGGCTTGACCTTAACACATATGAGGCACTTGCAAAACCCGGGAAAAAGGTTAAAGTTGGAGCGGTCGTTGACTTTTCGAGCGAACTCTCGCTTGAAGTTGTTGACGAACTTGAAGAGATTGGGGGAAAGAAAGTTGTCTTTTCGGTTAAAGAGGGAACTCTTGAAGAGCAACTTGAAAAACTTGGCGAGATGCCACTACCTCCATACATAAAGAAAAAACTTGAAGACGGCGAGAGGTATCAAACGGTTTATTCATCTGTGCCGGGGTCTAGTGCAGCGCCAACGGCTGGGCTTCACTTCACAAATGAACTACTTAAAAAAATTGAAGAAAAGGGTGTTAAAATAGAAAAGGTACTTTTGGATGTCGGGCTCGGCACTTTTAGGCCGGTCACCGAAAAGAGCATTGAAAGTCACCATATGCACAGCGAAAGAATTGTTGTTAAAAGTGACGTTGCAAGAAGGCTAAATGAGTATAAGAAAGAGGGGAAAAGAATTATTGCGGTTGGCACAACTTCGGTTCGAACGCTTGAAAGTGCCACTAATGAAGACGGAGTTATTGCCCCTTGCGACAAAGAGACAAATATCTTCATCTACCCGGGCTACAAGTTCAAATTTGTTGATGCCATCATAACCAACTTTCACCTTCCCGAAAGCACACTCATAATGCTCATATCTGCCTTTGCTGGAAGAGAAAAGACACTTGAAATATATCAAGAGGCAGTCAAAGAAAAATATAGGTTTTTCAGTTTTGGTGATGCCATGTTTATTGAGTAAAAAACGCAAAAATAGTATAATTTTTGTGTAAAAATGCATCAATTTTGTTAAAATGAGCAAAAAAATACAAAATATAGCGAGAAAATATTATGGAAAAATTTGAGTTTAAAATCAAAGAAAAATCAAAAAAAACATATGCAAGAATAGGTGAGTTAAAGACTCCGCACGGCGTTATTGAAACGCCAGTTTTCATGCCCGTTGGAACAAGGTCCACGGTCAAGGCAGTTGAGCCAAGAGAACTTGACGAAATTGGCGCGCAGATTATTCTTAACAACACATATCATTTATATCTAAGGCCGGGTGCAGACACCATTGAAAAGGCGGGCGGGGTGCACAAGTTCATGAATTATCCTCATCCAATTTTGACGGACAGTGGTGGCTTTCAAGTTTTTTCTCTCTCTGACCTTAACAAGATAACTGACGAAGGGGTGGAGTTCAAGTCGCATCTTGACGGCTCAACTCACTTCTTCACGCCCGAAAAGTCTATTGAGGTGCAAAACAAACTTGGCTCAGACATCATTATGGCATTTGACGAGTGCTCAGTTGCAGGGGTGACACATGAGTATGCCAAAAAGGCGCTCGAAAGAACTCAAAAGTGGCTAAAGCGCTGTTATGACTTCCATAAGCGAGACGACCAAGTTCTTTTCCCCATTGTGCAAGGCAATATGTTTGACGATTTGAGACTCAAAGCGCTTGAAGGCATAAAGCCATATGTCAAAGTTGGTTTTTCTATTGGGGGGCTCTCGGTGGGCGAACCCAAAGAGAGAATGTATGAGATACTTGACCTTCTTGCTCCGCATTATCCCGAGGACAAGGCAAGGTATTTGATGGGCGTTGGCAGTCCCGACTGTATTATTGAGGGCGTTATTCGTGGCATTGATATGTTCGATTGCGTTCTTCCAACAAGAGTGGCAAGAAACGGCACAGCGTTCACCTCAAAGGGCAAGATTGTTGTTAAGAACGGCAAGTACAAAGAGGATTTTTCTTCGCTTGATGACGAGTGCGATTGCTACTGTTGTAAGAACTTCACAAAGGCGTATTTAAGGCACCTTTTCAATACCGACGAAATTCTTGGGAGCCAACTTCTCAGCATCCACAATCTTAGATATCTCATTCACCTCATGGAAGACATCAAGACTGCCATAAGAGAGGACAGACTTCTTGAATTCAGAGACGAGTTTTACAAAAAGACGGGCTACGACAAATAAATCTATGTTTTTTTATAAAATTGCTTGCAACCAAAGAAATTTTTATGCTAGACTTTTTTTATCAAATTAAAGGAGAAGATTATGATTAACTTTTTACTTGAACAAGCACCAGCAAAAGCCAACACTTGGTGGATATATGTTGTTTTGATTGTGCTTGTCATTGTTATGCTTGTTGTTCCAACAATCTCTAACAGAAGAAGAATGAAAGAGTACAACCAAATGGTTGACAGACTTAGGGTTGGAGACGAGGTTCGAACAATCGGCGGAATTGTTGGGCGCGTCACAAAAATAACAAAGAACCAAAACGGCGCAACATTCATCTTGGAGACTGGCGCAAAGGGAAGCAAAACAACAATGGAGTTTGACATCAACGCCGTTGGAACTGTTTTAACATCAACCTATGTTGAGGAAAAGCCAGCCGAAAAGCCAGCAAAAGAAGAAGTAAAAGCAGAAAAGACCGAGGCTGAAACAAAGGCAGAGCCAAATGCCGAAGAAACAAAGGCAGAAGAAGTCAAGACCGAAGAGGTCAAAGAAGTCAAGGCTGAAACAAAGGCAGAAGAAAAGCCAAAGGCAGAGAAAAAGCCAAGCGCCAAAAAGCAATCAAACAAGACCAACAAAAAGTAAGGAAAATCCGCGGAAACGCGGATTTTTTCATGCAATATTTTAGGCTTATTGTACATAAGTTATTGCTTTTTGCGAGATTTAAATGCCATTTGATTTTTGCAATGAGTTCTGGCACATTTTGGCGTAAAATCAAGGATATATTATAAAATTTATCTTTTTTTCAAGTTGACTCCAATGATGCCAGCAATCATGCCAACAACTGCGGTGAAGGCAAGGTCCAAAACAAGGCCAAGTGAAAGCGAGAACTCTCCAGCAAGGGCAGAGAAGATTGTGAAGGCAAAAAGCGTGTAGACAAGTGCAAAGACAAGGCCGTTTAAAAGTCCATGCGATGAGCCCTTTGTTAACACTAGTGCTCCAAGAAAGACGCTGACCCCTTTAATGACAAGGTTGACGGGTGAGATGACTGAGTCGGGAAGGGATGTCCACTTTATAACAAACGCAAAGATGATTATTGATGCGAATGTGACAATAAGCGAGATAAAAAGGCTCTTTAAGTACTTTAAAACTTTTATGATGCCCTCGGATTTTTCTTTGTTTTGTGTTTTTGTTTTCATTTTTTTACTCCTATTTTGTAAAAGTATATTGCCTTGCTTTGCTTTGTAGCACTTATATTTTCAAGAAAAATTGTCGAAAATACTAGGGCAAAAGCAATTTTAAGTAATTTTTCTTGACGTATTAAAATAAAAAATGGCTTTATGACAACAAATTTTAAAAAAAGATTGACCAATGGCTTTTGCGCGTTGTATAATGGGGCAAAATGAATTCTAGTAAGGACGAAAAAGCATGAAACCCATAAAAAAGAGAACCGCTAAAATATTTATTGCACTTGTCATCATTGCTCTTGTTGTTGGAACGCTCTTTGCGTTTGTTCCAATGAACTTTGGCTCATACAGATTCACCTCGCTGGTTGGCTCAATTAATGTTGCGTCTGACCTTGGCTCGGGTGTTTATGCAGAGTATGACATTGATGGCGAATTCTCAACCGACAAAATCAATAAGAGCATTAGCACAATTCGAAGTGTTTTGCAAGACAGAGGCTATTCGGGCTCGACTATATTTTCTGTCAACAACAAAAAACTAAGGGTTGAGATTGGATATCCTCTCAGCAGTAGTTCTCTTAGGAACTCGTACACGCTTCTTAATGCCGTTGCTGTTGGTGATTTTGAACTTAGAAGTTCATCGTCAGAAGACGACACCTACATTCTTGGCAGAGACCACGTTACTGACGTTGAGATTAACAACTACCAAGACAGCATCTATGTTGTTTTGAACTTCAACAAGGCGGGCGAAGAGCAGTATGCAAAACTTTTGGAGGCAACAACCACCATCTATGTTTGCATGGGCGGAGAAATTATGACAAGTTTTAATAGTTCAAACGCAACTGCATCATCGTCTATGCCACTTTCGTTCACCGACTATAACAGTGCGCGAGACTTCGCAATGCGTGTGACTCTTGGTTCAATGCCAATAAAACTCAACAAAGACACCGTCTCGATTGACACCATGGAAACCACAATTTCAAGGCTAACAAAGATTATTTGTGCAGTGGCAATCTCGGCTTTGGCGGTGTTTGGAATTTGCTACTTTGTTATTGAAAATGGAATCATGGGCCTTTTCGCGCTGTTGTCTCTTCTCTTTAGTGGCATAATCGCGATTGGACTTCTTTGCGCGTTTGAGTGGGTTGAACTCAGTTTCTCATCGCTCATCGCTATAGGCATTGGCGTTGCTATTTTGCTTTCTTCAATGCAGATATTCGTGTCGCGCTTCAAAGAAGAGTACAAAACGGGCAAGACCATAGGCGCCTCGCTCGAAACGGGATACAAGCGCTCAGTTCCAAGCATTCTTGCAACAGGCATAGCCCTTACAGTCATTTTTGGCGTGGTGGCTATTGTGGCAGGTGCAGAACTGAAAGTGTTTGGCTTAATCACTTGCATTTTTGCAGTGTTGTCGCTATTTAGTTCACTTGTTATGTTCCCGGGATTTGTTTCTATATTTGAGGCATTTAACGACGGAGCAATAAAACCATATAGACTAAAAGAAATGGAGGGAGAGAAAAATGACTAAAAGAAAACCCTTTCTTAGCCTATATCTTATTATTTCACTAGTTTTGGTCGTTTTGGCAGTTGTTTTGTCGCTGACCGTTGGCTTTAATGTTGGTTCAGACATTGGTGGAGGAACTCAGTTCGAGGTCAAACTTTCTAGCGAGCAAACTGCATCTGCGCAGACCTCAAAAATCAAGAGCGCTCTTAAAGAGCATGGCCTTGTTGCCGAAAAAATCTTTGTTGAAGACAAGGGAATTGACAGAGCAATAATTGTTAGAGTTGCAAAAAAAGACCTTAAAGACGACGTTAGAGAGAGCGTTGCAGAAAAACTTGGCGTTGACATTAGCAATGTTTCAGAGTTTAACAACATCAATGGTCTTGTAACGAAAAAGACAGTGCTTTGGACAAGCGTTGCCGTTATTTGTATACTTCTTCTCATCTTTGTTCTTGGCTGGATAAGATACAAACTCATGGCGGGACTCTCGCTGACATTCACCGTTTTGCACGCACTTTTGCTGTCGGTGTCCGCTCTTGTTATAACAAGATTGCCACTGACATTTGTCTCGCTCGTGCTTATCTTGTCGGGGCTTTGCCTTGTTATCTTTGCATATGTTTTGACGCTTGAAAGAATACGCGAGAACGCAAAACTTAAACACAACGAGAACTTGTCGGCATTTGAACTTGTTGACATCAGCAAAAAGGCAACCCTAAAACCACTAATCTACCTTGGTGCACTACTACTTATTATGGCAATTGTTATTCTTTGCCTTCCTATTGAGTATGTCATATTCTCGGCATTAACATTCATTGTTTGCCTTGCCTTGAGCGCGTACTCATACTACTTTGTGGGCATGGAAATTTATGCAAATCTTCTTGACATAAAGATGATTCGCGACAAGCAAAGAGTGTCGAAAAATCCCGAAGACGTCGCAAAAAAATCAAAGCCAAAGAAGACCACTGCCCAAAAAGAAAAGGCAAAAGCAGACAAGAAGAAAGACAAAGAACTAAAAGAAAAGGCAAAGGCAAAGAAGGCAAAAGAGAAAGAAAGCAAGAAAGACCAGCCAGTTGTTTAACAGAGAGAAAAATTTTAGTAAAAAAATAAGCCCAAAGACAAAGTGTTTTGTTGTTGGGCTTTTTTTGTGGAGTTATGATGAAAAGAGGAGAGTTAGACAAAAGAATAATTGACCTTTTGAAGTCTCGGGGCTACCAAAGTGAGAAAGAGATTAGCGATTTTCTTGAGCCCAGCATGGACGCCTTGCGCGACCCCATGAAGTTAAAGGGCATGAAAGAGGCAAAAGAGCGCGTTGAAAGGGCAATAAAAAACAAAGAAAAGATTGTTGTTTATGGCGACTACGACTGCGACGGCATCTCGGCTTGCGTTATACTTTACAGATACTTTGCGTCAAGAGGGGTCAAAGTCGACGTTTATATACCCGACAGGTTCGACGACGGCTACGGCCTTTCGTTTGACATGATAGACGAGGTCATAAAGGGCTCAAAGCCCGACCTTATCATAACCGTTGACCTTGGCATCACTGCGGTAAAAGAGGTTGAAAAGGTCAAAGAGGCGGGCATAGACATCATTGTTACTGACCACCACGAACCCACCGAGGTCGTTCCCGACTGCACCATTGTTGACCCCAAACTTGACGGGCAAGACTACGGCTTTAACGGGCTTTGCGGGGCGGGGGTTGCCCTTAAACTTGTTGAAGCACTTTCGGGAAGAGAAGAGGCGCAAAAGTACTTTGACATCTGCGCGCTTGCAACTATTGGAGACATTGTTCCTCTTGTTGACGAGAACAGACTCATTGCAAAGCGAGGCATTGAGATGATAAACGAGGGCAACTGCCTTAAAAGTTACAAGTATATGCTGGGTAAATTGGGGCTCAAAAAACTCAGTGGCACAGACGTCACATTCAAACTTGTGCCACGCATCAACGCGAGCGGAAGGATGAGCCAAGGGAAAAAGGTATTTGACTTTCTTTCAAGCGAAGACGACAAGGAACTCAAAAGGCTCTATGAAGAGATAAACAAGGACAACGAGGAAAGGCTGGAGTGCATAAGCGAGGGAACAAAAGTCCTTGAAAAAGAAGTGAAAGACATTGACCTTAGCAAGGACAATATCATTCTTCTTAGGGGGGACTTCCACCAAGGAGTGCTCGGCATTTTGGCGTCAAGGATTTGTCATGACTATAATCGCCCAGCCATAATATTCACACTCACCGAAGAGGGGACTTTGAAGGGGAGTGGAAGAAGTCTTGACAATGTGGACTTGCACTCGTGCATGGAAAAGTGCTCCGACCTTTTCATTAGGTTTGGTGGGCACAAAATGGCAATAGGCGTTGAACTTGAAGAAAAGAACTTTGAAGAGTTCAAAAAGCGAATAAAGAAAGAGATTTCAAGCACCGCAAAACTCAGCGACTTTGCCATAGGCGAGGCGTATGACATAGAAATTGACGAGGATGACATAAGCGAGAAGTTCATAAACGAACTTTCGGCGCTTGAACCATTTGGTTGCAAAAACGAAAAGCCAACCCTCATGTTAAGGGCCACAAATCTCAGAGTCAACCAAATGAAGGACGCAAGTTATAGGCACTTTAAGATTTTGACAAAAAAGGGCAAGTCAATGGTTGCATTTTCGGCAGACAAGCACGTTGACGCCCTAAGAAGTTCAGTAAAAAAGGACATCATTATTGAACTTGAAAACAACGAGTTTAGGGGCAAGGTCTATCCACAGGCAATTCTAAAAAACGTTTTTGTTAAGGACATATTTTTGAAAGAGGACAAAGAAAAAGAGGCCATTGTTTCGCTTGTTGACAGATTTTTGAGCGAAGGTGCATCTGGCAAGACCTCGTTTTATGACATAAGCGAACTTTCTGATCTTTTGACCAGCCTTAAAGGTAACGGCTTTGGCACAATCGTGGTTGTTGACAGCAAGAAAGTTGCCGACCGAATAAAGAAAATGAAGAGCAAGTTTAGTGGCTACACCATTTCGCACATACCACTTAAAAACAAGCAAAACACCATACTTGTGTCGCCAAGGGGACTCTCAAAAGAGGACGCGGTTGGATATGCCAACATAATCTTCACGCGCCAAATTTTCTCGCACGAAAAAGAGGCGTTCGCAAGCGACATGACAAGGGTCTATGTTCCAAAAATGCGGGCAAAACTTGACTTTTCGTTGGACAAGTCGCGCGAGGCGAATATCTATATGTACAGCGTTTTGAAAAAGATTGGCGAGGTAGTAAACGCCAACAACATCTTTGAATGGGCAGAAAAGGTCAAGGCAAGCGAAGGGGGGATTGACAAGATTCAACTTGTGTTCTCTACTTTGTCTTTTGCCGAACTTGGATTTTTGAGCATTGACTTTGTTGACTTTTCTTTGAAAATGGCGGTCAACCCTCCAAAGAGGGAGTTGTCGTCGTCAAAGTTCATGAATAAACTTGCCTAAAAAGGGGAAAAGTTATGGAAGAATTTGAAAAACTTGTTAGAGAAAACTACGAAAATTGCGACATGATTCTTAAGGCTTATGAGTTTGCAAAGAAGGCGCACGGAAACCAAAAGAGGCTGAGCGGTGAGCCCTATGTTGTTCACCCAATTGCTGTTGCAACTTATCTTATAAACCTCGGTCTTGACGAAGAAACCATTTCCGCCGCCCTTCTTCACGACGTTGTTGAAGACACCTCAGTCAGTTTCAAAAAAATAAGAGAAGAGTTTGGACCCGAGGTTGAAAAACTTGTTAAAGGGGTGTCCAAAATAAGCCAGATAAAATATAACAAGACCAATGTCAAAGAGTCAGACAGTTTGAAGAGGCTTTTCATTGCCATGAGCAAGGACATTCGCGTTATTCTTATCAAACTTGCCGACCGATACCACAATATGCAAACAATAATGGGGCTTCCATACGACAGGCGAATCAAGTTCTGCACCGAGACCATGAACCTTTTTGTGCCACTTGCCGAAAGGCTGGGGCTGGGTGAGATGAAGGTTGAACTTGAAGATATGTGCTTTAAAGTTCTCAATCCCGTTGAGTATGAGAAGTTAAAGAGTGAACTTGAGCGCAAGTTCGACGCGACCACCGAGCGCATGGCAAAAATTAAAGAGAACCTCAGCAAGGCGCTTGTCAATCTTGGAATAAGGGGGGACGTCATCAGCCGATTCAAGCACTTTTACAGCCTCTATAAAAAGATACGCGACAAGGGTACGGCAAAAATCTATGACATCATTGCATACCGCATCTTGGTTGACGAGGTCGACGATTGCTACAGAGTTCTTGGCGAAATCCACAAGATGTACAGACCCGTTCCCGGCAGAATAAAAGACTATATTGCGGGTCCAAAGGCGAACGGCTATAAGTCGCTCCACACAACCCTCATAACAAAAGACGGAACTCCATTTGAGGTACAGATAAGAACCTATACAATGAACAAGTACTGCGAGTATGGTGTTGCCGCGCATTGGAGGTACAAGTCGGGCGACACAAAGACAAGTGTCTACGACGAAAAACTCAACTGGATAAAGTCCATAATTGAAGACGAAAATCATCAAATTAAGGACAGCGAAAACTTTGTTAAGGCTTTGCAAATGGACTTTTCGAACGCGGACATCTGGGTCTTCACTCCAAAGTACAAGCCAATTTCATTGCCCGAATATTCAACTCCAATAGACATGGCATACGCCGTTCACACCGACCTTGGCAACACGTGTGTTGGGGCAAAGGTCAACGGCAAGCGCGTTCCTCTTAACACAAGGCTTGACACGGGCGACGTTATCGAGATAATCACCAGCAAAGACAGCAAGGGTCCTTCAAGAGAGTGGCTCAACATCGCAATTAGCACCAACGCGCGCGCCCACATACGTGCATTTTTTAGGAAACAGACCATGCCCGAAAACGTCAAGAAGGGGAGGCTCATGCTTGAAGAAAAGGCAAAAGAGTTGGGGATACCAATGAGCGTTATACTGGGGAGCGACACCCTTGATGCGGTCATGAAAAAGTACCTTGTCTACTCGCTTGACGATATGTTCGCTTGCCTTGCGACTGGGGGCATAAAAATTTCAAACATCATACAAATTGCAATGAAGAAAAAGAACCCTTCCTTGGGCGCAGAAAAGCACGAACTCTCGCCAGTATATATTGAGGGGAGCGAAATTGAGGGCGTTAAGTTTGCGGGCTGTTGCACTCCCGTTCCAGGAGACGAAATATTTGCCATTGCCTCAAACAGTGGCATAACGGTGCACTGCGCATCTTGTCAAAACCTCAAATCAATAGAAAAGGAAAGGTATCTTTCTGCGAAGTGGAAAGACGACACGAACAACATGCTATTTGACATCTCGCTTAGGATTGGGGGCAAGGACGAAGACGGCGTTTTGCGAGAGATAATAAAAGTTTTTGACCAAAAGAAAATCAAACTCTATAACATCAACGCAAAGGTGGTCAGCGCGGGGAGATTTGAAGTTGTTGTTGAAACAAAGTTAAAAAACAAGGCAGAAGTTGAAGAAATTATGCGCCAGATTGAGAAAATAAAACCCGTGCAGTTTGTTAACAGATATCATTTGGTGTGAAAAATTTTTTCAAAGACTTTACAAATAGATTTTGGTGTGATATATTAGTCACGTACCTTCGGGCGAGGGGTCAATTCGTTAGTTTTTCAAATTGACTGGGCTTGCCCTTTGGCGAATAATAAAGGGGGAAAAACTATGGAAAAAGAGAAAAAGCAAGAGATTATCAATGCTTACAAGCGCAAAGAATCTGACACTGGCTCGCCAGAAGTTCAAATTGCACTTTTAACAGAGAGAATCAATCACTTGACTGAGCACCTCAAAGCCAATCAACAAGATGACCACTCAAGAAGAGGCCTTTTGCAACTTGTTGGCCGCCGCCGTGCTCTCCTTGACTACCTTAAGAAGACCAATCTTGAGGGCTACAGGGAACTTATTAACAAACTTGGAATAAGAAAATAATTTGTTGGGGGTGGATTTTTTCTGCCCCCTTGCTTTAAGGAGATATTATGGAAGGAAAAGTATTTAAAACCGAGGTCGCTGGTAAAGACCTTGTTGTTGAACTGGGGAAATATGCAGAGTTTGCAAACGGCTCTTGCCTTGTTAAGAGCGGAGAAACTATTGTCATGGTAAATGTCACCATGAGCGACAAGCCTCGCGAGGGCATGGATTTTTTCCCTCTTCAAGTAGACTTTGAAGAAAAGATGTATTCTGTCGGGAAGATTCCCGGGGGATTTAAAAAGCGTGAGGGCAGAGCAAGTGACAAGGCAATCCTTGTTTCAAGGCTAATCGACAGACCAATAAGACCGCTCTTCCCAAAAGGATTTTTCAACGACGTAACAGTTATTGCAACTGCTCTTTCGGTTGACCCAGACCGTCCACCAGAGGTTCTTGCAATGATCGGTTCGTCTGTTGCACTCTCAATTTCAGACATTCCATTTGCGGGCCCAACTGGCTCGGTTGTTGTTGGGTATGTTGACGGAAAGTATGTCATCAACCCAACCGAAGAGGAGTCCGCAAAAAGTCGCTTGCACTTGACTTTGTCGGGAACAAAAGACGCCATCATGATGGTTGAGGCGGGTGCAGACGAAATCAGCGAAAAAGAGATGCAAGATGCGATAATGTTCGGTCATGAAGAGATAAAGAAGATTGTTGCATTCATCGAGAAAATTCAAGCCGAAGTCGGCAAGCCGAAGAGAGAAATGGAGTACTTCACTGTTGGCGAGGATGTTGACAAGGCTGTCAGAGACTATGCAAACGAAAAGATGGCCGAGGCTCTTGCAATAACCACCAACCGCGAAGAGAGAGGCGAAAAGACCGAAGCGGTCGAAAAGGACACTCTTGAGCACTTCAAAGAGGAGTTCGCAGGCAGAGAGCGAGAAATCAGCGACGTTCTTTACAAGATGAAGAAAGAGAAAGTTCGCGAAATGATTTTGACAAAGGGCATTCGTCCAGACGGAAGAGCACTAACCGAAGTTCGCCCAATTTGGTGCGAAGTTGGAATTTTGCCAAGAGTTCATGGTTCGAGCGTGTTCACTCGCGGTCAAACGCAAGTTCTTAACGCCCTCACTTTGGGAACTATTGGCGATGTTCAAAAACTTGACGGCTTGGATAACACCGAATATAAAAGATATATGCACCAATACAATATGCCGGGCTATGCAACTGGCGAGGCAAAGGCTCTTAAGTCTCCGGGAAGAAGAGAGATTGGCCACGGCGCTCTTGCTGAGCGTGCGCTTGAGCCTGTCATTCCAAGCGAAGAGGAATTCCCATACGCTCTTAGGCTTGTTAGTGAAGTTCTTGCCTCAAATGGTTCGTCTTCTATGGCGAGTGTTTGCGCATCAACTCTGTCGCTCATGGATGCTGGCGTTCCTATAAAGGCTCCAGTTTCGGGTTGTGCAATGGGACTTATCAAAGACGAAAAGACTGGCAAGGTCGTTGTTCTTACAGATATTCAAGGCGCCGAAGACTTCTTTGGTGACATGGACTTTAAAGTTGCGGGTACTCCAAAGGGAATAACCGCCATCCAAATGGACATCAAGATTAAGGGCATTGACGAAAAAATCTTGTCAACCGCTCTTGCACAAGCAAAAGAGGGCAGAGCGTTCATCCTTGGCAAGATGCTTGAAGTTTTGCCGCAGACAAGAAAGGAAATGAGCAAGTATGCTCCAAAGATAATTTCCTTTAACATTGACCCAGAGAAGATTGGCGAGGTTATTGGTTCTGGTGGAAAGGTCATCAACAAGATTATTGACGAAACTGGCGTCAAGATTGACATTGACGACGATGGCAGAGTTATGATTGCCTCTGCAGACCTTGAAAAGGCAAACAAGGCAAAAGAGATTATTGAGGGCATTGTCTTTGAGCCTGAAATTGGCGAAAGATACACGGGAACAGTTGTTCGCATCATGCAATTTGGTGCATTTGTTGAACTCACTCCAACTGTTGACGGCATGATTCACATTTCAAAACTTTCTTCAAAGAGAGTTGAAAGAGTAGAGGATGTTGTCAACATCGGTGACCGCGTTGAAGTTGAAGTTATCAAGATTGACGAAAGAAAGCGCGTTGACCTTAAACTCATCAAAAAACTATAAAAAATCGCAAAAACCGCCTTTATGACGGTTTTTCTTTTGCAAATTTTTCAGTTTATCAATTTATAAGTAAATATTGCATACAATTTATTGAGGTTGTTATGCAAAAAAGAAATGTTGTTATTCATTTACTGACAAGTTTGTGTCTTTGCTTTATTGTGGCGCTGGTGGTGGTCTCGTGCGGAATTTTTAATGGCGAAGTTGTTGCGGTTTCGAAGTCGTATAGAGGGGTTATCTATGCGGGCAATGAAAGTTCGGGAAAGGTCGCCCTCATGATAAATGTCTATTGGGGGACTGAATATCTTGAAAGCATGCTACAAATTTTAAAAGAAGAGGATGCAAAATGCACATTTTTTGTGGGCGAAACATGGGTTAAAGAGAATCCCGAGATGCTTGCGAAGATTTATAATGACGGGCACGAGATTGGCAACCATGGTTCAACTCACGCCGACCATAAAAAATTAAGTTATAGCCAAAACGTAAAAGAGATAGAGGCTTGCCACGACATTGTTGCAAAAGTGACGGGAGTAAAGATGAACTTGTTTGCGCCACCTGGCGGGAGTTATAGCGCAGAGACCGTCAAGGCGGCGGAAGATTTGGGCTACAAGACCATTCTTTGGACACATGACACTATTGACTGGCGAGATAAAGATGCCGATTTGATTTTTAGTCGTGCAACAAGTGAACTTCAAAGTGGCGACCTTATACTTATGCACCCAACCGAGGCAACAAGAGATGCCTTAAAGCGCATCATTTTGGCGGTAAAAAGTAAAAAACTATGCCTAGACACGGTATCTAATACAATTAAGGACTAAAAAATTTATATAATTTTACGAAAAACATTAAAATCTATTTTTAATAATAGATTTTTTTGTGTTATACTCAATTTATAAACACAAAGGAGAGAGAAATGTCGCTAAAGATTTATCCAAATGGGTTGAGGTTATCAATTATCAACAGAAACCAATCAAAACTTGTGAGTGTGTGCCTTTTAATAACTTCGGGAACGCAGTCAGAAAAGAACTATGAGGCGGGCGTCAGCGAGTTTATGTCGCGCATGCTTTTGATGGGAACAACAAAGCATCCGGGAAGGCAAGGACTTTTGTCTTATGCAAAGTCACTTGGAATTGTTCTTTCGTCAGACAACACCAGCGAAGGAGTCTATGTCTATGCGCAAACAACAAAAGAGAATGTTGACTCTGCCATTGACCTTTTGAGCGAGATTGCCTTTGATTCAAGTTTTGATATTGAGGGGGGAGACTATGTGAGAAATACCATGCTTGCAGACATCTATAAACTCCAAGAGAACCCTTCATATATCCTTGAAAGATATGTTAACCAAGCGCTGTTTTACAGAACGGGTCTTGCTAACCCAAAATTTGGAACGGTAACAACAATCTCTCGCATGACGTCGGGCAACGCGAAAGAATTTTTAAACAGAGTTCTAACTCCAAAAAACACTGTCATCTCTGTTGTTGGCGACGTTGACCAAGAGCAAGTTTATGAAAGTGTTATGAAGATGTTTTACTCAAGGTTCATCGACGGCGGGAACTACAAAAAACTCAAATTTGTTGCCCCAATCGAGGACTTTGTTGGTGGCGAGCGAACAAAGAACAAAAAACTCAATCAAAGTCGCATATTTATAAGTTTTCCATGCCTTTCATACAAAAATCCATTCAAGTATGCTCTTGACATCATCGAGCCAATACTTTTAAAGAATATCAAAGCCAACTTGGAAGAAAAGCACTTTTTCCATAGCGAGACCATAACTCATGACCTTTATGCCAACAACGGCAAAATAACAATCGAGGGCATTGTTGACTATGAAAAGGCGAACGAGTATATCGACAGCATTGTTTCGACCATCAAAGTTCTTGTGCAAAACAACATTTCTGCCGAGGACTTTGAAAACGAAAAGCGAGCATTTATTGTGAAGTTCTTGCTTGAAAACGATTCTTCAACAAGTTTGGCAGAGAAGGCCGCAAGAGAAGTTGCAATTCAAAAGCAAAGTTACTCGCTTGCAAGCGAACTTTTGAAGGTTGAACTCTTGACCGTGGGTGACGCAAACAAACTTCTTGACGAAATCTTTGAAATAAGCAAGATATACATCGTCTATCTTGGGTCGCCAATTGACATAAACTCAGAAAAATATCTTGAAACAATGTGAGGTCAAACTTGGATAAACTGAAAAAGAAAACTAGTCGCAAAGTAGGTGCAAAAAGGTGGGTAGGGCTTGCCCTAGTCATTTTTGGTGCGCTTGTTTTTCTTCTTGCGTGTTTGCCATCATTTTTGCATATTGGCGCGTTTTTTAGGGGACTCTTTGGCATAACAATTTATCCACTATGCGTCCTTTTGGCACTTGTGGGTGCTGCGCTAATTCTTAACCTTAACTACACTTTCGACAAAAAGTTCACTGCCTACCTTATTATCTCAATCATAAGTTTGCTTGGACTTTTCCATGCAATATTCACTTCAAAAGTCATGGTCGACACCTATAAGTCGTTTGCCGACTTTGGTGGATATCTCAAAAGTTGCTACATCATGGAAAGTGGCATAACAGTTGGCGGACTTGTTCTTGGAATTTTGGTATACTTCCTTCGCGCGTTGGTTGGCGTTGGGGGAACATATGTCATCTTTGCAATTTTGTCGACCGTTTTTGTTGGCCTTATCATTGACTATATCGTCTACTCAAAGAAAAGAAAAGTTAAACGCGTTCAAACTGCAAAGACGGGTGAGCCTCAAGGCATAGACAAAAACAGTGGCATAAGCACTGAGGAGTATAGTTTCTCCTCTCCAAATCAAGCAACGACCTTTCACTCATTCAAAGAATTTGACGAGACCGCGGGGGCGTCAAGTGTCACAACTCAGCCCATTGAAAACTTGTTCGAGCCCGAGCAAAATATAGGCTTCAGTTTCACCACGACTGAAACCGCGGCAAAAGAAGAGGATGTCGAAAAAACGCAAAATGACAGCCGCGAGAGTGCAAAAAGCGTGTTATTTGGCTCAAATTACGAGAAAAAAGACGAAAATAAAGAAGAACAAAAGAGC
The DNA here is from genome assembly GCA_947595235.1 of uncultured Clostridia bacterium. Taxonomy (GTDB): domain Bacteria; phylum Bacillota; class Clostridia; order Christensenellales; family UBA1242; genus UMGS2069. Next base: position 1,673 of record CANQEP010000017.1, on the reverse strand, counting down.
GAAGAGCCAAAGACTGCACATGAAATTTTGTTCGGCAGTGAGCCCAAAGTTCCAAATATTTTTGAACGCTCAAGTGAAGACCGCGATGCTTGGAAAAGACAGTATGCCTCTAAGCCTCTTGCATACAGCGAGAACCTTACGCCTCAAAATGAGAATAGGCAAGAAGAACAACCTAACGTGCGCGAGTATGAAAAGAATGACGATGGCGCAATAAAGACCAGTTGGGGTGAGTACAAACCAACATCAGGTTTCAATCAAAACTCAACTATTGGCGACATTGATGAGGGCTCAAGGCTTGACAGGGGGCTAAATCGCAATCGTGAAATTAACCGAGACAGAGAAATCAACAGAGAAATTAGTCGTGACCGCGACATCAGTCGTGACCGCGAGATAAATCGCGACAGAGATATCAATATTCGAGACATCGGTCGTGACCGCGACATTAACCGTGACCGCGAATCTCGTGACCAAGTTCGTGGGCGAGACCTTGGAGTTGTTAGCGAGTCGCCTCTTGAAGCGAACTCGGGCGTGAGTGAAAGTAAAGAAAACAGACCTCTTGAACGAGACATAAGAAGAACAAGCCTTTCAAATTTCAGTAGAGAAAACAGCGAAAAACCGCTAGAGAACACTGAATTTTCTTCGCGTCTTAACGACAGACGTGCGTCAAGTGATATTTTGGCGAACGCGTCCAGCCTTGGCATAGAGACAAAAGAGCCTCAGATGGGTGGGGGCTTTGCCTCAATTTTGGACTCTTCAAGAAGAGTTCAACGCGAAGAGAAACCCGCCGAAAAACCTGTCCAAAGAGAGAATTTGGCAAAGCAAGTTGGACCATATGTTCCGCCGCCAACCAACATTTTGAAAGTCTATAAAGAGGACCACGAGGACTACACCGCCGAGTACAAGATGAAGTCGGAAATTCTTGAAAGCACGCTTTCGGCGTTCAAGATTCCAGCAAAGGTCATCAACGTTGTTCGCGGACCAAAAGTAACAAGATACGAACTTACCATGCCAACGGGAATACCAGTCAGCAAGATTTTGTCTTACGACAAAGATATGTCAATGAACCTTGCGTCGAAAAGTGGAGTTCGTATTGAAGCGCCAATTCCGGGCAAGAACGCGTTTGGCGTTGAGGTTGAAAACACGAAGTCTTCAACTGTCGGTCTAAGGGAACTTGTTGAGTCTCCAGAGTTTGTGAACTTTAAGGGGCCTTTGGGAGTTGCTGTTGGAAAGAACATTTCGGGCGAGGTCATCATAAAGAGCCTTGCAAGAATGGTGCACCTCTTGGTTGCGGGCTCTACCGGTTCGGGTAAGTCTGTGTTCTTGCACTCTGTCATCATGAGCCTTATGTACAGATATTCGCCTGAGGAACTTAGGTTCATCATGATTGACCCAAAGCGTGTTGAGTTCTCAAGGTACAACAGAATGCCACACATGATGCTCCCCGAGATTGTCAACGAGTGTTCAAAGGCAGTCAACGCTCTTTCTTGGGCAGTTAAAGAGATGGAGCGAAGATATGACCTTCTTGAGAAAAACAGGTGCCAAAAACTTGAGCAATTCAATGTTTGCCCAGCGGTTAAAAATGGCGAAGAGAAGAAACTTCCATACCTTGTTATCATTGTTGACGAACTTGCCGAACTCATGAACGTTGCAAAGAAAGATGTTGAAACAAAGAT
>CANQEP010000016.1 GCA_947595235.1 uncultured Clostridia bacterium | reverse complement strand
TGGTGGGCCTTCACGGACTTGAACCGCGGACCGACCGGTTATGAGCCGGTTGCTCTAACCAACTGAGCTAAAGGCCCTTGCGTTAGCCTCAAAGAATTGGTCGGGGTGGAGAGACTCGAACTCCCGGCCCCATGGACCCAAACCACGTGCGCTACCAAACTGCGCTACACCCCGATGTTTCTTTTTGGCTGACTTATAAACTATACACTAATAAATGCCCATTGTCAACAAAAAAATTAAATTTTATTGCAACATTGAACTAAAAGTTTTGCGGAGGGGCTTTCAATGTGCTATCATACATGTATGAAACATCTTGTTATTTGTGTGAATCCCTTTTTTGATATGATTGTGAGCGGAGAAAAGACCATTGAAAGCCGGTGGGCAAACAAGAAAATTGCTCCATTTGGTCGCCTTGCCGTTGGCGATGAACTCATCATCAAAAAGTCGGGCGAGCAAGTTTTCTATAAAAGCGAAGTCAAAGCATTTAAGTACTACAATCTCACGCCAGATATTGCAGAAAAGGTGCGAGAGGAGTATGGCGAGAAGATTGGCACAAGCAAATTTAAAGACTGGAACACATACAAAAACAAGAAATATCTCACTCTCATATGGCTCGGCAAGGTTGAAAAACTAAAAGGTTACAAAGCGCCCAAAAGTAACGGCGCGGGGTGGATAGTTCTAAAATAAAATAAAACTCGACAAAATGGGTGGCACTTCGCCACTCTTTTATTTTAAACAAAATTTGATTAATGCTAGATTAAATGAAAGGAGAAAAATATGGAGATTAAATATCAAGTTAATGACAATTCACTACTTGCTTGCCTTGATGGAGAACTTGACGAGTGCACGGCTGAGTATGTCCGTTTGTCGCTTGACACACTTCTAAAGGACCTTGCGTGCGTTAAGTCTGCAAGGCTCATACTTGACTTTTCGCGCGTCAGTTTTATGGACTCAACTGGCATTGGCGTTTTGCTTGGAAGATATAACAAGTTTAAGAAAAACGACATTTCGATGTTTATCAAAAATCCGCAAAATCATGTCGATAGAATATTAAAAATGACTGGTATTTATGAAATTATGCCAAAAATTTCTTAAAAAGGGAGATTGAAAATGGAAGAATTTGAGAACTATTTTAGGATGTACATTGATGCAAAACTTATTAACGAAGGATTTGTTCGAAGTATGGTCGCGGCGTTCTGCGTTCAACTTAATCCGTCGGTCAGTGAGATTAGCGACATAAAAACTGCCGTGAGCGAGGCGATAACCAACTGCATTGTGCATGGCTATGGCGGTGCAAAAGGTGAGATAGAGGTTTTTGTTGGCCTTAAAGATGGGGTTGTGTTTATAAAGATAAGCGACAGCGGTGTTGGAATTGAAGACATTGACAAGGCGCGCCAACCATTTTACACAACCAAGGCAAAAGAGGAGCGGTCGGGCATGGGATTTACTCTTATGGAAAGTTTTATGGACACTCTCAAAGTCTACAACAGAGAGACGGGCGGAGTTACTGTTGAAATGAGCAAAGAAATAAGGGTGTAGAGTTTTGATGGAAGAGTTTGTGCCTCTCACAAGTGAAGAAACAAACCTCTTGGTAAAAAACGCAAAATTGGGTGATGAAACCGCAAAAGAGAGGTTAATTCAAGGAAATTTTCCACTAATCAAGTCAATCGTTCGCAATTATCAAAACAAGGGAGTTGAGTATGACGACCTTTATCAAATTGGTTGCGTGGGTTTTCTTAAGGCAATAAATAATTTTGACGCGGGCTATGATGTTAAGTTCTCTACATATGCGGTGCCCATGATTGCTGGCGAGATAAAGCGCTTTTTGAGAGATGACGGCAACATAAAGGTCAGTCGCGCCATGAAGACCCTTTGGCTGAAAATAAGGGCATATCTTGATGAAATAAAACTCACAAGAGATAATGTTCCAAGTATTGAAGAACTTGCAAAAAAGTTTGAGGTAGAAAAAGAGGACATTGTCTTTGCCATGGACTCTGCCCAGCAACTTATTAGTTTGAATGCGCAAATTGATGAAAACTCTTCTTCGTCACAAATGGTGCTTGACCGAATCCCTGCCGACGACAAGAGTGAACAATTACTTGACAAAATATTATTAAAAGATGCAATAACAACTTTGCCCGAAAGAGAGAAGAAGATACTTTTGTACAGATACTTTCGCGGCAAAACGCAAAGTGAAGTTGCAGAGATAATGGGGGTGTCGCAAGTGCAGATTTCACGAATAGAAACCAAGATTTTGGAGAAATTGAAGCATAAAATAAAGTAAAACGCAGTCTAAACTGCGTTTTTTGTGATGTTTTGTCTCATAATTTCATGACTTTTATAAATTTCATTTGAAGTGGTATTTGAACTTTTTGGAGCAGGTGGCCACTTGCACCTCTCTCTGTAATTTTTGTCAATAAAGTTGAATGTTTCGCTCACTTCAACCTCTTCGATTGTGTCGTTTTCTTGTGCATTTGTTTCGCTTTCCGACTCTGTTTTTATTTCAACGTTTGGCAAAGAAGTGGTTTCTTCTTGATTTTCTTCGTTTGAATTTGTTTCTATTTTTACATTTTGTTCATTTTTTATAATATTCGTGTTTTCTGCATTATTTTGTGCGTTTTCATCAATTTCTGGTGTATTTGTGGTGTTAATTTGAGTATTTTCTGCGTTTTTATTTTCGGTGATTATTTTTTCATTATTTTTGACGATTTCTTCTTGAGTATCTGTTATATTTGGCAAAAGGCTTATATTGTTACTATTAAAGTCATTTATGTCGGGGATTATTGTGCCCGAAGTGTTCGCCTCAAGTATTTGTATTATTGAATCTATTGCCATAATTGACGCGTCAAGTTTTGCAATTCGTGTGTCAATCGCTTCACTTGTGCGGATTATATAGGCGTTTATAAGTGGGGAATATGCGTTTGCAAGTTTTATGCTTGATGCTTGTGAAAGTTGGTTTGTTACTATGCCTTTGTTTGAATTAAGATATGCGGTATTATCCTTAATAATATTTATATATGCATTTATTGCATTTGTCATATCCTTTGACAAGGCGAGTTTGCTATTGTATAGCGCATTCACATACAATAGTATATTTGTTCGCCTTTGCACCAAACTTGCAAGCCTTTGCATAACTTCGTTTGTTTGCTCCTCTATTGCTGCAAGGGAATATTTTACATTGACGATTTCACTATTTTCTAGCAAATTTGTTGAATTTAACCTTGAATTTAAGTTGTTTATGGTGTCAATTTGCGAATTTTGAACGCCATTGATTTTGCTCACTTTGTTCCTTGAAAATGGCTGTCTTATTACTTTTGAACCACTCATACTCTGGCTCATGCTAGTGTTATATGAACTTGAAAGTGGTGATTGCTCTGTTGCATCTTGATACTGATTTAGACTAGGCGTTTCGGTTATATATTGATTTGTTAAAGGCGTGATGGTGCTGTTCAAATTCTCCTCGGCTATTCCATTATTGGTTAGGTCGTTTGATGCCAAGTCGCTAATGAGTTCGTTGTCTGCCCAGTCAAGTGAACTTACTGCATAAACAAGGTTGGTTATTGTGTCGTCAAGGCTCTTTGCCAGAGTTTGTGAACTATTTGCGCAACCGCACAAAAATAGCATGCAAAATATAAGCGCCCCAATAAAAATATGTTTTTTCATATTTCCTCCGTTTTTGTTAGTATTTTGTTAAAGTCCAAAAAATATTTGCGTTTTGTATAAAAAATTGTGCATTTGTCCATATTTTATTTGCATAAATGCGAAAAAAATAAAAGTGAGTAATTTATGGATAAACAAGCACGGAATGAAAAATATCTTGCATATGTGGAGAAAAAGTCGCCCAAGGCGGGTTGGTTCACGTCGCTTTTTCATGCATTTGTTATGGGGGCAACAATATGTTGCCTTGGTCAAATGTTCTCGGACATCATAAAATCGTTTTATCCAATGATGGACCTTCTTACACTTGGGGCTTGGATAAACATCATCGTTATTGCGCTCACTATTTTGCTGACGGCGTTCGGCTGTTTTGACAGACTCGCAAAATATGGAGGGGCGGGAACATTCATTCCAATCTCGGGATTTGCGAACTCCATTGCCTCGTGTGCCATTGAGTTCAAAAAAGAGGGGTTGGTCTTTGGCGTTGGAGCAAAAATGTTCTATGTTGCGGGTCCAGTGCTCGTCAATGGCGTTGCATATTCGCTTATTGTTGGAATTGTGTATTTTATTATAAGTTTGTTTTAAGGGGTTGTTATGAAAAAAATTGGTGAACAGACTTTTGAACTAGAAAAAGATGTTTGTGTTGTTTCAAGGTGTAGCCTTGTTGGGAGCAAAGAGGGCGATGGACCACTGAAAGATTATTTTGACTTTATCGAGACTGATGACAAGATGGGGGAAAAGACATTTGAGAAAGGTGAAAGGCAAATGTTCTTGAAAACCATAAAGTCGGCGATTGAAAAATCGAAGATAAAGAAAGAGAATATTGATTTGTATGTTGGGGGCGACCTTATGAACCAACTTGTAAGTTCAAACTATGTGGCGAGCGAACTTGAACTTTGCTTTCTTGGGCTCTACAACGCGTGCGCAACCATGACTGAAAGTTTGATTGTTGGTTCAACTTTTTTGGACTCTGGCGGAGCGACAAACGTTTTGTGTGCAACGGGCAGTCACTTTTCTACTGCCGAAAGGCAATATCGTTATCCTCTTGAGTTTGGCAATCAGCGTCAGTCATATGCACAGTGGACTGTGACGGGAGTTGGTGCGACTTTGCTTTCGAACAAAATTTCGTCAAAAGTAAAAGTGAAGCGCTTTGCGATTGGCAAGGTCACAGACTTTGGCGTTTCTGACATCGCGAACATGGGCGCAGCGATGGCTCCGGCGGCAATGGAAACCATATGCGCGTTCTTTAAGGACACGGGCACCAATCAAAAGGACTATGACCTTATCGCGACTGGCGACCTTGGAAAACTGGGCTCGGACATTTTGAAAGACCTGATGCTTGAAAAGGGCTACGACATTGAGACCAACTACATCGATTGCGGCCACATGATTTTTAACATTGACCAAGACACCTTGCAAGGTGGAAGTGGTGCGGGCTGTTCGGCCAGCGTGTTAAACTCGTATATCCTTAGTAAAATGGAAACGGGTGAACTCAAACGGGTGCTACTAATTTCAACTGGGGCACTCATGAGCACAACAACAAATCAGCAAGGGGACAGCATTCCATGTATTGCGCACCTTGTCATGTTCGAGGGGGAGTGAGATGGGCGAGGCGTTACTTATGTATTTAAAAGTTATCTTGGTTGGGGGCTCAATTTGTATGATTGCTCAACTTATAGTCATAAAGACCAAGATAACACCTGCAAGAATACTTGTGATATTCTTGATGGTGGGTGCCATTCTTGGCGGCTTTGGACTTTATAACTATGTTGTTGAATGGGCGGGCGCGGGTGCGACTTTGCCAATACTTGGCTTTGGTAACTCGCTTGCGAATGGAGCAATAACCGCAGTAAAAACCGACGGGCTTTTTGGCGCACTCAGTGGCGGACTTATTGCCGCAAGTGCGGGTGTTGCCGTTTCTATTGGACTGTCGTATCTTATAAGTTTCTTCGTTAGTTCAAGAACAAAAAAAGACTAATAATCAAACCGAAGTACTGCATATAAATTGATATATATGCAGTATTCTTATTACATGAAAAATAAGAAAAAAATCGGCGTTCGGGGCAAAATGACGCTGTTTTTCACATGTATACTGGTAATTTTTGCGTTTTTTGTGATGTATGTACACTTCATTGCAACCCCACTTATTGAAAGAGTGAGTGAGGCAGAACTAAAACTTTATTTAACAAAAGCCATGAACATGGCTCTTGAGAGTGCAGTGGGTGACAACTTTTCTTATGATGACATTGCCCAAATAAGTTTTGGTGAAAGCGGTGATGTTAAACTTATAACAACCAATTCAAGCAAGATAAATGAGTTGAGTGTTCTTGTTGAAAGTGAAACATTAAAGAATATGCAAACCATGTGCGAGTCTCCAATCACAATTCCTCTTGGAGAGTTCTTTGGCTTTTCTGTTTTCTCGGGGCTGGGACCGCCAATAAGTTTCAACGCTTATCCTCGCGGTGAGGTTCAGTGCAAGTTTTTGTCCGATTTTATGAGCGCGGGAATAAACCAAACGCATCACAAGATTTATGCTAGCGTTGATGCGACAATAAATGTTGTTTTGCCACTCAAGAGCATTTCAGTTAAAATGAGCAGTGAGGTTATGGTCTGCGAGAGCATAATTATTGGCAAAGTTCCCGACACTTATCTTTGTGGAGCGCTGCGAGAATTGAATTAAAACAAGTTGCAAAAAATTGTTGTAATTGTGTGGCATATTTATATTGATTGTGATATACTAGCGCGTATGGAATACTTTTATTTGGATAATGCCGCAACAACAATGATGCATCAAGATGCCATAAATGAGGCTACTGGCTTTTTGAATGCGGACTTTTTCAATCCTAGCGCGGTCTATGACAAGGCTGTTGAAGTGAAACGCAAGATTGACGAGGCAAGAGGGGTCATTCTTTCTTTGCTTGGCGCAGACGATGGAAGGCTCATTTTCACAGGCTCGGCGACTGAGGCGAACAATATGGTCATTTTTTCAAACAAGAACCTAAAAAATAAAAAGTTCTTGTTTGGTGCTGGGGAACACCCATCTGTTATGGAGTGTGCGAAAGAACTTAAAAGGCAAGGGGCAGATGTTGAGTTCGTTCCTCTTGACAAGAATGGGCAGGTGGACACTCTTGCTTTTGAGAAGATGCTTGACAGTTCGGTCTGCTTTGTTTCTATTCAGCACGTCAGCAACGAGACAGGAGCAATCAACCCGATAAAGAAACTTGTCAAAATGGCAAGGCGAGTCAATAAAAATGTACTCTTTCACAGCGACGGCGTTCAGGCGTTTATGAAACTTGACTTTTCAGTTGCCGACCTTGATGTTGACTACTACACCATTTCGGCGCACAAGATTGGCGGGCCCAAGGGAGTGGGAGCGCTGTATGTTAAAAAAGGCGCAAAAATTCTTCCGCTTGTTTTTGGTGGTGGGCAAGAGAGTGGAACAAGGTCGGGCACAGAAAATGTTTTCAATATAGTTGGCTTTATGGCCGCCGCAAAGATTATGGACCGAGACAGGGCAAAAAACGAGCAAAAACTTTCTGCCATGCGAAGTGAACTTTTATGTGAACTGAAAAAGAACAACATTGACTACATCTTGCATGGCGAGGGGATGCCAAACATTATGAGCGTTTCGCTGTCTAGGTCGGTGAGGGGTGAAACACTTCTCCATGCTCTTGAAAAACGAGGGGTCTATGTTTCGACCGGGTCGGCGTGCTCGTCTAACAAAAACTTCAATGCAACTCTTGAGGCAATGGGAATATCGAGCGATGAAATTTTGACAAGCATAAGAATTTCGCTTTCGCCATACATGGAGTTTGACGCACAAAAAATTGCAAAAATCATTAAAGAGGAACTAACAAAACTAGAGGGTAAGAACTATGGAAAAATGTCTTCTAATTAGATATGGAGAAATTTATCTTAAGGGCAAAAACCGCAAATTCTTTGAAAATTTGCTTGAAAACAATATACAAAATGCCGCAAATCCGTATAATGCTGTGGTTTCTAGGATTCCGGGAAGGTTCCTTTTGACGGGCTACAAGGCAAGCGACGAGAAGGCTCTTATATCTTGCATGAAAAAACAAGCAGGCATTTTTTCGCTGTCTGATGCCTACTGCATAGATTCAAATTTAAACGCGATTACTGACCTTGCTGTGAGCCTTATGCAAGACGAAGAGGGAACTTTCAAGGTTGAAACAAACCGAGCCGACAAAACTTTTCCGCTCAACTCAATGGAAATCAGCAGTCATGTTGGTGGCAAGATTCTTGAAAAAAACAAGAACCTTAAAGTTGACGTCATAAGCCCCGAGAAAAAGATAAACATTGACATTAGAGAGAACAAAAAGACATATATTTTTAAAGACACCATAATGGGCGTTGGCGGTATGCCAGTTGGTTGCTCGGGCGATGGGTTGCTTCTTTTGTCGGGGGGAATTGACAGCCCCGTTGCTGGGTATATGATGGCAAAACGAGGAGCGAAACTCCATGCGATACATTTTCATAGTTTTCCATACACCAGCGAACTTGCAAGGCTAAAAGTCGAAGAACTGGCAAAAAAACTTGCCGAGTATAACGCCGGCGACCTTGAAGTTTATATGTGCTCAATGACTCACTATCAAGAAGAGATTAACAAAAACTGCAAAAGCGACTATAACATAACCCTTTTGAGGCGCGCCATGTTCAAGATTGCTGAAAGACTTTGCAAAGAAAAGGGCTTCAAGATGATAATAACGGGCGAGAGCCTTGGGCAAGTCGCGAGCCAAACAATCGAGAGCATGACAGTTGTTGGCAATATTGTTAAAGATACCCAGATAATGCGACCACTCATTGCGTTCGACAAAAATGAGACCATTGAAATCAGTAGAAAAATAGATTGCTATGACATTTCAATAAGGCCATACGAGGATTGTTGCACCATATTTGTTCCAAAGAGCCCGGTCATAAAGCCGCGCCTTGAGAATGTTGAGGCGCAAGAAAAGTTGATTGCGTTCGACCTTCTTGTTGACGAGGCCTACAGCACCATAGAAAAAGTTGTTATAAAGGCAAAAGAAAAGTAGCGAATGCTACTTTTTCTTGTTATTTTCCATCAAATACTCGTATCGTTCGTGCGCCCTTTCGCCAAGCATTTCATAGGTGACATACAAGTCTTTGAACGCATTTTGGCTAATTTCTTCAAGTTCGCTCTTGTTTTGTAGGGCTTCAAGAATTGTTTTTGCATAGGCGTTGACATCGTCGTCACTTAGGTATCCATTAACGCGGTCGGTTATTGTTCCAGTGGTGACAGCTCCTTTTATGTACACGCCTGGTGTCTGGTGAAGGGCGGCCTCGATTTGTACAATTGAGGACATATCATATTTGCTAGGGAACAAGAACAAGTTTGAGCGTTGATAATATTTTGACTGCAGCTCGCGGTCGTCAATCCTGCCAACAACGGCGATTTTTTCTTCAAGACCGAGGTTTTTCACATATTTTTTAAGTTCTTCTTCATCGGGACCGCTGCCGATAAAGTACATTCTAAAGTCCAGTCCGTCGCCATCTAGAATTTTTAGAGCATCAACAATGAAGAACACATTTTTTTGTTTTACAATTCTGCCAAGGAACATGAAAACGGGCATATCGTTGTCAAGACCATACATCTTGTTGAAGTCAGCGACAAGCTTTTCGCGGTCGGCAGGAACTTGCATGTTGCAGGCATTTGGCATAAAGAAGAACGACTCTGCCGTGTAGCCATAACTTCTAAGAATGTCGGCAGTCATGTGGTGCATTGTCCAAACCTCGGTGGCCTTGTCGAAAACTTTGGCAACGCCCTTTGCCATTGCATTTACGATGGCTTTTGACTTAACAAATTTCGCAAAATCTTTCTTGTATTGGCTGTGCATGGTCATGACGAATGGAACGCCACGCTTTTTTGCAAGTTTTGCGGCAAGTTTGCCCATGCTAAAGGGACTGTGCGCGTGAATCAGGTCAATTTTGAGAAGCTTGAGTGCCTTTTTCAAAAATCCGTCGCAGCCTGGGAAGGCAAGGTCATAGTTCACAAACTTAAAAAACAAACTCTTTGAGCCGATAACAAGGTAGTTGTCTTGCTTGGCAATCATCTTTTTGTGACACGGGGCAACAACAACAACGTTATAGAACTTTGCCAGTTGCTCGGCGTAGTTGTCAAGAACGACGATGACCCCGTCAATGCAAGGGAAGTAGGTGTCGCAAAAGTACACGACCGTCTTTTTGCCGTTGGTGTTAAATTCATTGATTTTGTCAAGGACATACTTCTTGTACTCCTTGTCATTTTTTATGATAGGTGCTTTTTCCATAAAATCTCCTTTTTGATAGTATATCATATTATAATTGATGCGCCAAACGATTTTTTGTGGTGAAGAATATGAATATTTTTTCATATAGCCATAAATTTAGTTGACAATATGAAAATCTATTCATATACTATTTGCAGAGTGAGGGGCTTTATGGAAAGACCAACAGAACTAAGTGAAGAAAACTATGCCGAGATTGAAAGAATCTCGAAGCTTTATAAGGTGCTTGGCGAGAAAAACAGGCTTGGAGTTGTGTACTGCCTTGAAAAAAGGAGTATGTGCGTGCACGAACTTTGTTGCTCGCTTCACGCATCGCAGTCGCTTATTTCTCATCAATTAAAGGTTTTGCGCGAGGCGGACATTGTTTCAACCGCCAAGAGGGGGAACGAAGTTGTTTACACTCTCAAAGACGAGCACATAAACAAACTTCTCAAAATCGCAAAGGAGCACGCCAAAGAGTTATGAAAAAGGATATTAAACTTTCAAGAATCCATTGCGCGGGGTGTGCGGAAAATCTTGAGGACAAAATTCGCGAGGTTGACGGAGTTTTGAGTGCATCGGTGGACTTTGTTTCAAAGGTCGCAAGTGTTGAAGTTGAAAACAAGGGTGCGAAAGAGATAATTGGAAGCGTTGAAAAAGCGATAACCAAGTTTGATAGTTCAATCAAGATTGTTGATACTAGCGAAGAAGAAAAAGAGGCGCGCCGTGAAAAAGTCAAGAAGATTGTTGACCTTGCCTTTATGTGCGCGTGCGTCATTTTTGCACTTGTTGCGTACTTTTTGCCGCAAAGCATGTTCTGGTTGAAGGCGGTGTTGTTTGTTGTGGCGTATTTTCTTGTTGCCTACGATGTTTTGTATGTCGCGGCAAAGAACATTTTTCATGGCAAAGTGCTTGACGAGAACTTTCTTATGAGCGTTGCCACCATTGGTGCGCTGGCACTTCAAGAGTGGATAGAGGCCATTGCGGTCATGTTTTTATATAACATCGGCGAAATGCTTGAAGAGGCGGCGGTGAGCAAATCCCGAAAGAGAATAAAGAGCCTTTTAAGTATCAAGGCAGAGTTTGCCAACCTTGTTGAAAATGGCGAGGAGAGGCAGGTTGAACTCTCGACGGTGAAGGTTGGAGACATAATAAGGATAAAGCCGGGGGAGAAGGTCCCTCTTGACTGTGAGATTATTGAAGGCAATTCGTCGTTCAACACATCGGCAATAACGGGGGAAAGCAAAGAGTTTTTTGGTACGGTTGGTTCGCAGATTTTGAGTGGATACATAAATGGAGAAGGGGTTGTGCTTTGCAAAGTTGTTTCGTCAGAAAAGGACAGCACGGCATCAAAAATCATTGAACTTGTTGAAAGTGCAACAAAGACAAAGGCAAAAACTGAAAAGTTCATTTCAAAGTTCGCAAAATGGTACACTCCAATAGTGGTGGGCATTGCGGTTTTGCTTGCGGTGATTCCTCCAATTTTTGGGGCGTCTTTCATGGTGTGGCTATATAGGGCGCTCACGTTCTTGGTTGTTTCTTGCCCTTGCGCGCTTGTTATTTCTGTTCCGCTAAGTTATTTTGCGGGGCTTGGGGCGGCGGCAAGGAATGGAGTTTTGATTAAAGGCACGGGCTTTATTGAAAAACTTGCGAATGTTAGAAAAGTCATATTCGACAAGACTGGCACGCTGACAAATGGCAACTTTGAAGTTACAAAGGTGTTCGCAACCGACAAGTCAAGCGAAGATGAGGTGCTTGAACTTATTGCCTACGCTGAAAGTTTTTCAAACCATAGAATTGCGAAGTCTATTGTTAAAAAGTATGCAAAGACTATCAACACAGCATGGGTAAGCGGATACACAGAACTGGCTGGCATGGGCGTTGAGGCGGAACTTTTTGGCGAAAAGTGTGTTGTTGGCAATGCAGAACTTTTGAAAAAACATAACATACAATTTGACGAGGTTGACGACGGGTTCACAACTATTTACCTTGCAAAAAATGGCGAGTATATGGGCTATTGCCTCATTGAGGACACGCTGAAAGAGGACAGCAAAGAGGCGATAAAATTGCTCAAAGATTTGGGAATAAAAAATGTTTGTATGTTCACGGGTGACAATGAAAGCGTTGCAAAAAAGGTGGCGGGCGAACTCGGGCTTGACGGCTACTATGCTTCGCTTTTGCCCGACGGCAAGGTCCAAAAACTTGCTGACATAAAGCAGAAAAACGAGAATATCGCTTTTGTTGGCGACGGCATAAACGATGCGCCCGTTCTTGCGAGCGTTGATGTTGGAATTAGCATGGGCGGTGTTGGGAGCGATATTGCCATTGAGGCGAGCGATGTTGTTTTGATGACTGACCAGCCAAGAAAAGTTGCCGATGCAATATCTGTCGCACGAAAAACGCACAAGATTGTTATTGAAAATATATCATTCATTGTCATTGTTAAGGCGGTTGTTCTTGTGCTGTCTGCACTTGGACTTTCGGGGATGTGGCTTGCAATATTTGCCGATGTTGGCCTTGCAATGCTTGCAATTCTAAACTCGCTGAGGGCGATGCTCTTCAAGAAAAAAGACGGCAAAGTGAAAGACAAATAAAATAACTTGCGAAATAGTACACTCTTATGATATAATGGGCGACATAGGAGAAGAATATGGCGGAAATTGTAAAAGATTATATTTTAGATTGCTTAAAATCGGCGTTCAAAAAGGCTGGGTATGATGAAGAACTCGCGAGTGTTTCATATGCCAACAATCCAAATGTTGCAGACTATCAATGTAACTCTTGTTTTGCGCTTGCAAAAAAGTATGGCGAAAGACCAGACGTTTGCGCAAGCAAAATAATTGCAGAGTTTGATGGTCAAAAAAAACTTGAGGTTGAGTTGTCAAAACCGGCGTTTATTAACATTAAACTTACAGACGCATATCTTTCAAAAATCGCAAATTTGGTGCTTGAAGATGAGAAAAACCTAGTCAAAATGGTGGAAAAGCCACTAAAAATCGTTATGGACTATGGCGGAGCGAACGTTGCAAAGGAACTTCATATTGGCCACCTAAGGTCTCCAATTATAGGCGAGGCACTATATAGGCTCAACAAACTTTTGGGCAACGGCGTTATTTCTGACACGCACCTTGGTGACTGGGGACTGCAAATGGGGTTGACCGTTGCTCAACTTGAAGATGACGGCTATCTTGAGGGTTATTTTAACAGAGGCAAGAACAAAGAGATAACCCTCGACACACTAAATGAGGAGTATCCAAAGGCTAGCAAGCGCAAAGAGGTTGACCCTAAGTTTAGAGAAAAAGCCGAGGCTGTTACATATAACATTCAAAAGGGCAAAGAACCTTACTTTACAATTTATAAAGACATTAGGGAACTGTCGGTTAAGAGAATCAAACAAAACTATCTTACTCTTGGTTGCCACTTTGACCTTTGGTATGGCGAGAGCAGTGCATATCCATATATAGACAGATGCATAAATATCTTTAAAGAAAAGGGACTTGCTCGAGAGAGTGAGGGCGCTCTTGTTGTTGACGTCGCAAAAGAAGGGGAAAATATTCCTATTGAAAGAAAGAGCGAGAGCGAGGTTCAGCGCTACAAAAATCCAATGCCGCCACTCATTATAAAAAAGCATAACGATGCCGACGTTTATGCAACAACCGACATTGCGACGATTTTGATGAGGAACGAGCAATATGCTCCCGACAGAATTTTGTATATTGTGGATTTCAGACAAGATTTGCAATTTGAAAGAGTGTTCAGAGCATGCAAAAAAGCGGGAATATCTCCCGAAAATCAAGAGTTAATCCACATCGCATATGGAACGATAAACGGCAAAGATGGTCATGCTTTCAAAACAAGGTCAGGCGAAACCGTCAAACTTGAAGACATAATAAACATGGTTAAGGCAAAGGCGGAGGAGAGGTTGAAAGAGAACGGCATTGTTGACGACCCTAAACTTGCCATGCAGATTGGCATTGCCGCGCTTAAGTACGGCGACCTTTCAAACGTTGTTTACAAGGACTATATTTTCGATCTTGACAAGTTCAGTTCATTTGAAGGTAAGACGGGGCCATACATTCAATACACCGGAGCAAGAATTTCGTCACTTTTAAGAAAGGGAAACAATGACGTTGGCAAAATAAATGTTGAACTTGCAGAAGAGAGAAACATTGTTATAAATCTTATAAAGATGTACGAGAGTTTTAATGTTTGCTATCAAGAAAATTCGCTCAACAGTCTGTGCCTTTCACTTTATAACCTTGCAAGCGCATTTTCTCTTTTCTATAACAATGTTAAGGTTTTAAGCGAGAAAGATGAGGCTAAAAGAAGGGGATATCTTGGGCTTTCAAAAATGGTACTTAAGGCGCTCACTCTTGGACTTGATGTTCTTGGAATTGAGATGCCAGAGAAAATGTAAAAAACGCAAAAATTAGATATAAAATATGCGAATTCGATATCAAAATGGCAAAAATCATGGAAAATTCTGTTAAAAAACAAAAATTGCTTCTCCATAGTTGTTGTGGGCCTTGCTCAACAACAGCCATTTTTTCAATGAAAGATGAGTACGATATAACCATATGTTACTACAATCCAAACATCTATCCCGAAGAGGAATATTTGAAGAGAAAGAGCGAGCAAATAAAACTTTTGAAAGAACTTGAGGGTGAGGGTATTGTTGTTCACATCTTTGACGTTGACTACGAACAAGACAAGTTTTTTGAAAAGGTGAAGGGCCTTGAAAATGAAAAAGAAGGGGGAGCAAGATGCTCGGTTTGCTTTGCGTTAAGACTTGACAGAGTTGCATTGCTTGCAAAAGAAAATGGCTTTGACCTTTTTGCAACCACTTTGACCGTAAGTCCTCACAAGAATGCTCCGCTCATAAATGAAATAGGTGCAAAGATTGGTGAAAAGTATAACATGCCTTATCTTCCAACCGACCTCAAAAAGAAAGACGGCTACAAAAAGAGCATAGAATATTCAAAGAAGTATGACCTTTATCGCCAGAACTATTGTGGGTGCAAGTTTTCCATGCGCTAGCATGGTGGCAACCTTTTATTGAAATAAGCAAGAGAAAACCACGGAGAGTGCCGTGGTTTTATGTTGTGGTAAGAAATTTATTTCAAATTTAGGTTCATGTCAGAGACAATTTTGAGGATGCGGTTGACACTTTCTTCAACACTGCAGGAGGAAGTGTCAATTAAAATTGAGGTGCTTGTCATGATAAGGGGAGAGATGTCGCGCTGGCGGTCCTCGTTGTCGCGCTCTTCAATTTCGTTAAGAACTTCATCAAGGTCAAGATTTTTGCCTTGCTCAAGGTAGTTCGCTTGGCGACGCTTTGCTCTTGTTAGGGCATCAGCGTCTATGAAAAGTTTTATTTCTGCGTCGGGGAAGACAACACTACCAATGTCGCGCCCCTCAACAATGATATTTGGATAAGCCTCGGCGGTCTGGCGTTGAATTGCGCGAACGAACTCGCGAACAAACTCCTTTTCTGCAATGTGGGGAACAAAGACAGAAACCTCGTGCGAGTTGAGTTCGTCAAGTGGCTGCAAGATTCCGTCCATGTAGATGGTGGTTGTTCCGTTAACAAAAGTGCTTTCAATAGTTGTTGTGTCAAGAATTTGCTTGATGGCATCGTCGTCATCTTTGTCTATTTTAAGATTGAGAAGTTTGAGAGAAATGGCGCGATAAATAGAGCCCGTTCCAAGGACATTAAAGCCCAGTCTTTTTCCAAGTTCTCGTGCTATTGACGACTTGCCGCTCGATGCCGTTCCGTCTATGGCAATAATCATGTGTTTGCTCTCCTTAAAATAATTTTAACACACCCCGCCATTATTTTTCAAATAAATATAACCATTTTTGTAATTTAGCCTAAAAAAGTTTTGAAAGTAAGAATGTTTGATTTATAATATAAATAATGGAAAATCAAACGACAACCGAACAAAATTCATCACCAGTCAAAAAGAAAGGCAAGGGCAAAAAAATCGCAAAATCTTGCTTTTTTATCTTGCTTTTTATTATACTTTTGCCATTTTTGATAATTTTCTATGGCACGCGGGCCATCATAAAGAGCGTTAAAAAACGCAAATGGGAGAAGGAGGGAAAGCGCGGAAAACTACTTTTGCTCTCTTCAACCATAACAGATGTTGACATCATGGAGGGCTACGAGTTTGAAGAGTACTTAAAAACATTGTTCTTCTATGACGGATATGCCGTGACTCTTACGCAAAAGTCAAAGGACTATGGCGCCGACCTCATCTTGGAAAAAGATGGTGAAAAGATTGTTGTTCAAGCAAAAAGATACAAAAAGTCCTCGGGAATTAAGTGTGTTCAAGAGGCCATTGGTGCGAAAAGCCACTATGGGGCAAGCGAGGCGATGGTCGTTTCATCGTCATATTTTACAAACGAGGCAGAGACCTTGGCAAAAGAAAATAATGTTAGGCTTGTTGACCGCGATGAACTTATTGAAATTCAAGAAAGGGTCAAAGAGAGCCTTAAGATAACCACCAAAGAGAGCGAACTTGTTGACAAGCGAGATTTGGAGATTGAACAAAGATTTCCGTTTATGATATAGTTTTGATGCGGTTTTTCACATTATATTGGGTCAATTTTGCGTTTTTTGAGAGGATAAGAAAAAATATTTGGCAAGACTTTTTGCGAGTTTTGTCGATTTTTTTTGCTATAAAAAAAGTTTTATCTTTTTTTCGAGTGCAAGAGTAATTAGATGTTTTGTCGCATACACTACACATGAGGTAAAATCATGTTTGAAATGACGATAAGCACTTGCAAAGCCAGAAGTAAAGATATTTCATACATCATAAATTCGCTAAGGCCAAGCATAAAGGCCATAAAAGGCATAATGGTTTGCGAAGAGTTTGACGGCAGGGTCAAACTTGCCATTGCAGTTGAGGAAAGCAAAAAGGACTATGTTTTATCTCTCATATATGATGCGGTCAGCGAGGCCATTGTTAGAGGCTACAAAGAGGAGTTTTTGAAGAAAAATCTAAAAATCAAACTTGGCGGAAAGGTCGCATCTGTGACTTTTTTCAAGGCACTTGCCATGTTCGACAAGCAAGGCGACAAGCAATTAATAAAGAAACAACTTCTTCCATGCGAAGAGTTATATATTGATAGCCTCTATAATTTTAGGCTTTGGGAACTTGAAAAGAGGTGGAAAGAGATTTGCACTCTTGTTGAGGAGAACGCAAGTTACCTTCTTGCGAGCAATAGTTTTTTTGACCTTGTGAAGTTCTTGATTTTTTCTTGCGACACCGAGACCAGTGAGGTCGCATTGTCGTTTAATGGTAACAAGATTGTTGCAAAGAGTGGTGAAAAAGAATTTTTTTCTGTGCAATACAAAAGTGATGAGAGCGCAAAAATAAAGGTGCTTGGCGAACTTATTGGCCTTGCTCCCGCAAAAATTGTGGTCTATGAAAACAAATTCCCTCAAGACATCATCGAGACTATAAGTTCGCTGTTTGAGTCAAGAGTTAGTGTAAGAAAGTGAGAAAAAATCATTGACAAACAAAAGATGGGGGTTTATACTTGATTTGTAACGAATTGAAGAACAAGTAGCCTTGCAAAATCTCAAAGAGAGCGTGACCCATAGGCTGAAAGGTCGTGCGAGCAAGTTTGCAAGTTGAAACCACCTTCAAAAAAGAATTTGTTATGCAAAAATGAGTGGCTTTTTAGCAAGTAAGGTGGAACCGCGGAAGAATTTTCGTCCTTACGAATAAAATTGATTTTTTTATTCGTGAGGATTTTTATTTTAAGGAGGACATTATGAAAATCAAACTACGAGACGAAGTAAGAGACTACGCCGAGGGCACGACCTCTCAAAAGATTGCCGAGAGCATAAGCGAGGGGCTGGCAAGAGTGGCAATCTGCGCAAAGGTTGACGGGCATTTGACCGACCTTTCAACTCCGCTTTTTGGCGACCATGAAGTGCAGATAATAACAAGCAAAGATGAAGAGGCAAAGATGGTGCTTCGCCACACGACTGCCCATGTTTTGGCGCAAGCGGTCAAGTCCATTTATCCAAACACAAAACTCAGCATTGGTCCCGCAACCAGCGACGGCTTTTACTACGACTTCGACTTCAAGACCCCAATAACCAGCGACGACCTTTCAAAGATTGAGGACGAGATGAAAAAAATCATCAAAGCCAACTTTGAGATAAAGCGCGAGGTCGTTTCACGCGATGAGGCACTTAGGCGCGCAACCAAAGAGGGCGAGACCTACAAAATCGAACTCATCAACGCCATCCCTCAAGACGAGGAAGTATCAATATATACTCAAGGCGACTTTTCTGACGTTTGCCGTGGACCGCATCTTCGCTCAACGGGAATGATAAAGGCCTTCAAACTGACCAAACTTGCGGGTGCGTATTGGCGTGGCGACGAAAAGAACAAGATGCTAACTCGAATTTATGGCGTTGTTTTTGACAAGGCAAGCGAGATGGAAGAATACTTCAAAATGCTTGAAGAGGCAGAAAAGCGCGACCACAGAAAACTTGGCAGAGACCTTGACCTCTTCTTCTTGAGCGACTACGCTCCCGGAATGCCGTTCTTCATGCCAAAAGGTCAAATTGTTATAAATGAACTCATCAACTTTTGGCGCGAGGAGCACAAAAAGGCTGGGTATGTTGAAATAACCACCCCGATTGCCCTCAACCGCAAACTTTGGGAAAAGAGCGGTCACTGGGACCACTACAAAAAGAATATGTACACCTTCAAGGTTGAGTCGGACACGTTCGCCGTCAAGCCAATGAACTGCCCGGGCGGTATGCTATATTATAAGGAAAGGATACACTCATATAAAGAGTTACCGCTAAGGGTGGGCGAACTTGGAAAGGTGCATCGCCACGAGGCTAGCGGAACGCTGCACGGACTGTTTAGAGTGAGGTGCTTTACGCAAGACGATGCCCACATCTTCATGACTCCCGACCAAATTGAGAGCGAGGTTGCGGGAATTATCAAACTTGTTGACAAGATGTATAGCGTGTTTGGGCTTGAATATCACCTTGAACTCTCCACCATGCCCGAGGACCACATCGGCGACATTAAGGAATGGGAAAGGGCAGAAACTTGCCTTAAAAATGCACTAAAGCACATCGGCAAAGACTATGTTATCAACGAGGGCGACGGCGCGTTCTATGGCCCAAAGATAGATATCCATATTAAGGATGCCATTGGAAGAACTTGGCAGTGCGGAACCATCCAACTTGATATGCAACTTCCAAAGAGGTTCGAACTTGAATATGTTGACAAAGACGGCTCAAGAAAAGAACCAATCATGCTCCACAGAGTTATATTCGGCTCGGTTGAAAGGTTCTTTGGTATCATAACCGAGAACTTTGCGGGCGCGTTCCCACTTTGGCTCAGCCCCGTTCAAGCAATAGTCATCTATGTTAGCGACAAGAGTGAAAAGTATGCAAAGAGCGTCAAAAACAAACTTGAAAAGGCGGGCATAAGGGTTGAACTGGACTCAAGGAACGAAAAAATCGGCTACAAGATAAGAAGCGCGCAGATGCAAAAAATTCCTTATATGATTATTGTGGGCGAAAAAGAAGAAGAAAACAAGACCGTTTCAATAAGAAAGCGCGGCAACATTGAAGAAAAGGACGTTTTGGTCTCTGACCTTATAAAGAACATGAAACGCGAAATTAAAAATAAGGTTAGATAAAACACTTGACAAACATGAAAATGCGTGATAATATACACACGTTCAAACAAGAGAAAGACCACTTTCCTCCAAACGAATGAAAGATTTTGTTTGGGTTAAAAAGTTTATTAGGGGAACAGCGTTCCCTTTGGTGAACTGGAGGTGGCAAGTCTGCTTCCAGTTTTTATTTTGATTTGAGCAAAAAACAAAAAGGGGTACAGAACAATAAAACAAGAACATCAATTAAATGGCGAAATAACCGACAGAGAAGTAAGAGTTATTTCACAAACGGGCGAACAACTTGGAGTTATGAGCGCAAAAGAGGCTAATCTGCTTGCAGACAAAGAGGGCTTGGACCTTGTTAAGATATCACCAAATGCCGTACCGCCAGTTTGCAGAATTATGGACTATGGCAAGTTTATGTTCGACAAGGTCAAGAAAGAGAAAGAGGCAAGGAAAAATCAAAAGATTGTTGAACTGAAAGAGGTTCAACTTTCAATGACCATCGAACAGCACGACATTGACATCAAGGCGAAAAATGCCATCAAGTTTTTGCAAGGGGGCGACAAGGTTAAAGTTGCTTTAAGAATGCGCGGCCGCCAACAAGCCTATTTCCAAAAGGGAATTGAGATTGTTAACGCTTTCTGCGCGCAAGTCGAAGAGTTCGCCATTAAAGACAAAGAGCCAAAGGTTGAGGGCAGAAATGTTGTTGTTATTCTTAACCCGAAAGTTAAAAAGTAAAGAGAGGAGAAAGTTATGCCAAAACAAAAAAATAGTAGCGCAGCAAAAAAGAGATTTAATGTTTTAAAAAGTGGCAAGGTTAAGCGCGCTCACCAAAACAAACGCCACATTTTAACAAAGAAAGAGACTGGTCGCAAGCGCCATTTGAGGGGCTCAGCATATGTTTATACCGGCGAGGCAAAGACCATCAAAAAACTAGTAGGAAATCAAGACTAAGGGGAGGGGCTAGAAAATGAGAATTAAAAGAGGCGTTAACGCCAATAAAAAAAGAGTAAAAATCCGCAAACTTTCAAAGGGCTACAGAGGTAGCAAGTCGAAACTTTATCGCGTTGCTCGTGAAGCCGTTATGAAGAGCGAGAACTATGCTTATGTTGGAAGAAAGAACAAAAAACGCGATATGCGTGCCCTTTGGATAGCAAGAATCAATGCTGCCGCAAGAGAGTATGAGTTAAGTTACTCACGCCTTATGCACGGAATGAAACTTGCTGGCATCGAACTTAACAGAAAGGTGCTTTCTGACCTTGCTGTAAGCAACAAAGAGGCTTTCAAAGACGTTGCTCTCAAGGCAAAATCGGCACTTGCCAAGTAAAAATCATTTGGTTATATAATCAAAACAAAAAATCCATAGCGTATATGGATTTTTTTATTGAAAAAAAATTAAAAAAATTTTAATTCACCCCCCAAATTTTGTTGACATAGTATGGGTAAAGAGGTGTATCATAGCAAATGTGATGTAAAAATCATAAAAATAAAAAAGGAGAAAAAAAATGAAAAAGACTTTAAAAATTTTAATGCTAGCATTGTTGGTCGTTCCATGTGCATTAGTTTTTACAGCCTGCGGAAAAGGTATGAATGTGTCAAGCTTCACAAAGTATGCTTTTGATGCATATAACAAGCAAGTTGCAGCAGAAACTTATGATACATGGGGAGATGTTAACTTGACAGCAAAAACAAATTCAACAAATGTTGAAACTGTTAAGTTGACTTATTTAGCCACAGCCGGAAATGAAGACTCAAAGACAACAAAAGAGTACACGAATGAGCAATCATACTCACAAACCGTTACTTTTGTTAGAACCGGAACTGGCAAAAGTACTGTTGTTAAACTTGAGTTGACAACTGAAAACACTAATAAGAGTTATAGTGTAAAGGGTGACGATCAAACTCTTGAAACAACAGAAACTTCAAACAAAACAGAAGTTGTTGTTTATGTTGGTAAGAGTGGTGACGAATATGTAGTTGCAAAAACAACAAAAACAACATCGAAAGTTGGAACTGCTGAGCCAACAACTAACACTGTAAACCAAAAGGAAACTCTTACAGATGAGGCTGCTTTCCAAGAGGCTGTAGAAAATTTAAGCAAACAATATTTCATGGATGCAGTTGCTGATGGTTATGAGACAGTAACTCCATCAGTTTCAGTATCTAGCAGCACATTGGTTAAGGGTGGATATGCTGCATTGTTTGATCTTAAGTATTCTAAGAATGGCAATAAGGTTACAGCAGATGGCAAGGTAGAAAACTTGGCATATGGCGGACTTGATTCTTTGTATAATGGAAATGTAAATCTTGTTTGCAATGCTGAGAAACTAACTCATTTTGAAATGAACCTTACAACAGAGAGTTACAATACATATGGATATGTTGAGACTGTAAAAATAGTAAATGGTCTTGATGTTAAGTATGAAACTGTAAAGCTTACTCTTCCTGACACTACTGAATATCGTTCAGGTAGCAATCTTCTTAGTAGCCTTTCATACGGTGCGTAAGGTATAAAAAGCCTAAATCTCGCAGATGTTTCTGCGGGATTTTTTTTGCAAAAATAGTTGTTAAAAGCACAAGAAAATTGTACAATAGGGCTATGGAAATTATAACAAGTGTAAACAATGAAAAGGTTAAGCACGCGGCAAGCCTAAACGAGAAGAAGTATAGGCGCATGAGCGAAACATTTTTGGTGGAGGGGAGCAAACTCGTTAGGGAGGTCGTTTGTGGCGCCATGGAACTTGTCACACTCTATGTGCAGCAAAGTTATCTTTCAAAGTATGCGGACATTGTTTCAAAGTGCAGTGATGTTGTTGTTTTGGGCGAGAGTGCGTTCAACAAAATTTCAAGCACGGTCACTTCGCAAGGCATTATTGCCGAAGTAAAGATGCCTGAAATTCCCGAACTTGATATCACCGAGCCCTTTATCATTCTTGACGGCATTTCAGACCCGGGAAACCTTGGAACAATAATTCGTACAGCCTCGGCTGTTGGCTACCGCGACATTGTTCTTATTGGGTGCGCTGACCCATACAGCCCCAAGGTTGTTAGAAGTTCGAGCGGCGGAATTTTTTATACCGATTGCTATCCACTTTCATACGACGAACTCTTTGAAAAGGTGGAAAAGGCGGGCGCAAAAATCTATATTGCCGACATGAAGGGCACAAATGTCTTTTCACTTAAAGAACTTGACAAAATTTATGGCCTTGTTATTGGAAGTGAGGGGAGTGGCGTTTCTCTTGTCATGCGAGAAAGGGCAAACATGGCAATAAAACTGCCAATGAAAAGCCAAATGGAGAGCCTTAATGCAGGGGTCAGTGCAAGCGTTATTATGTATGAACTGAAAAACATTGAGGGCGAGATATAAAAAACCTTGAATTGATTGCCAAACGCGGCATAAGAGTGTAAAATATAACTAGAAAAATATTGAGGAGTATATTTATGAGCGGACATTCAAAATTCCACAACATCAAAGCAACAAAAGACAAGGCAGACGCAGCGCGCGGAAAGATATTCACAAAGATTGGGCGCGAGATTGCTGTTGCCGTAAAACAAGGTGGACCCGACCCAAACACCAACTCCAAACTCTATGATGTTATTCAAAAGGCAAAACAGAACAATATGCCAAACGACAATATTCAGCGCTCTATCAAAAAGGCGAGTGGCGAGACCGACGGCGACAACTACACACCTTGCACCTATGAGGGCTATGGCACCAATGGTGTTGCGTTCATTGTTGAGTGCCTAACCGATAACAAGAACAGAACAGCCTCAGACGTAAGGCATCTTTTTACGCGCTTTGGTGGAAGTCTTGGCGCAAGCGGAAGCGTTATGTATAACTTTGACTATCGCGGAGTCATCGTCATTGCAAAGAAAGACGGCTTGACCGAAGACGACGTTATGATGGTTGCCCTTGATGCCGGCGCCGACGACGTTGCAACCGAAGACGAGGCATATGTTGTCTACACCAAGTCTGACGGGCTTCACTCTGCCGTTAAGGCGTTTGAAGATGCTGGCTACGAGATTGTTTCAAGCGAGAATGAGTATGTTCCGCTAAATTGCGTGACCCTTGACGAAGACAAGATGTCCAGCGTTGACAAACTCGCTGACGCTCTCAACGACCTTGACGACGTTCAGGCGGTGTATCATAATGCGACATACTAATATCAAAAATCAAAATAAAATTTACTTCATCTCTGACCACTCCTATTTTATAGTTTAAAGTAGCCTAAGAGCCAAAGATTATGTAAAGAGCGAAGAAAAGAAAAAGCCAATAGAACCAGTGCCCCCTTGACGGGGGAAAAGTGGTGGGCTCGCTCACCAAAAGGGGTGGACTTCTCCACCTTTTTTTCTATTTCTCTATTTATTCGTCCGTCATTGGCTTTTGCTTTTCGATGCTATTTGCGTGATATTTGGCTCTTAG
>CANQEP010000015.1 GCA_947595235.1 uncultured Clostridia bacterium | reverse complement strand
CAAAATTAGTGGGGGCATACAAACAAGGCACCCACCCGAGCCCAGCGGATATCTTTATATTGGTCATGTTCGAAACATGGTACTTAACTATGGAACGGCATTGAAGTATGGCGGGATTTGTAATCTTCGCTACGACGACACCAACCCCATAAAAGAAAAGCAAGAGTTTGTTGACGCGCTGCAAGAGGACGTTTTGTGGCTGGGCTACAAGTGGAACGCCATAAAGTACGCGACTGACTACTTTCAGCAAAATTACGAGATTGCCGTAAAACTCATAAAAGAGGGCAAGGCGTATGTTTGCGACCTCACGCCTCAGCAACTCAAAGCGACAAGGGGAACACTGACAAAGCCGGGCAAGGACAGTCCATACCGCAATCGCAGTGTTGAGGAGAACCTTGACCTTTTTGAGCGTATGAAAAATGGCGAGTTCAAGAAGGGCGAAAGGTGTTTGAGGGCAAAGATTGACATGGCGAGCCCAAACATCAATATGCGCGATCCCGTCATCTACAAAATTCAATACCTCAATCACCAAAGGATTGGAAGATCGTGGAACATCTATCCAACCTATGACTTTTCTCATCCACTTGACGACAGCCTTGAGGGGGTGACCCACTCAATCTGCGGACTGGAATTTGAGGACCACAGACCTCTCTATAATTGGGTTGTTGAAAACAGCGGTCTCAAAAACAAGCCAAGGCAAATTGAGTACTCAAATTTGCTCATAAAAGGCGAGATTTCGGGGAAGAGGAACATCAAGAAGTTGGTTGAAGGGGGAGTTGTCTTTGGTTGGGATGACCCAAGGCTCATAACTCTTCGGGGGCTGAGACGTCGTGGGGTTTTGCCCGAGAGCCTCATCAACTTTGTTATGGCGGCGGGCTTTGGAAAAACGACTTCGGTTTGTGAAAGGAGTATGCTTGACTACTTCATCCGCAACACTCTTAACGAGAAGTCAAGGCGCGTCATGGCGGTTCTTGACCCCGTTAAACTTGTTATAACCAACTACGAGGGCGAGGGCGAAGAGGTCACTCTTGACGACTACCCTCAAAAAGAGGAGACAACCAAGCGAACATACCACTTCGGGCGCGAACTCTTTGTTGAAAGAACGGACTTTATGAAAGAGCCCGACAAAAAGTTTTTTAGGCTCTATGTTGGCAATGAGGTTAGGCTCACGGGCGCGTACATCATTAAGTGCACGGGCTTTGATGAGGACAAAGACGGCAACGTCACAACAATCTATGCCGAGTATGACAAGAACACAAAGTCTGGAACCGAGGGCGCGAACAGAAAAGTTAAGGGAACTATCCACTGGCTCTGTGCGGGGCACGTTAAACCTTGCGAAGTGAGGAACTTTGAACAACTTTTGCTCCCCGACAACGAGGTTCTTAACGAGCGCGGAGAAAAAGAGGAGTTGAACCTCAACCCGAACTCGCTTGTCATCAACAAAAACGCGCTTGTTGAGGATGATGTTGACTATAACCTTGAAGAAAGGTATCAATTTATGAGAAACGGCTACTATGCGCTCGACAGCGTGGACTCAAAGCCCGAAAGTTTGGTCTTTAACCGCGTTGTTGAACTTAAAGGCTCATACAAACCGCAATAGACGAGGAATTTATGGAAAAATTAACAAGCAAGCAACTTAGAGAAAAATGGATAAAGTTTTATGAGAGCAAGGGGCACAAGAACATTGGCGCGGTGTCTCTTATTGGCGACGGAACAACGGGCGTCATGTTTAACGTTGCGGGAATGCAACCCTTGATGCCCTATCTTCTTGGCGCAAAGCACAAGGATGGAACAAGGCTTTGCAACGTTCAAGGTTGCATGAGGACTGTGGACATTGAAGAAGTGGGTGACCACTGCCACCACACCTTTTTTGAGATGCTTGGCAACTGGAGTCTTGGCGACTACTTCAAAAAAGAAAAGACCGCATGGACAATAGAGTTCTTAACAAAGGTTTTGGGCTTTGACATCAACAAAATTTGCTCCACTGTTTTTGCGGGCAACAAGGACGTCCCTCGTGACGACGAAACTGCCGAACTACTCATAAAAAATGGCATAAAGAAAGAAAACATCTACTACCTTGACGACAACTGGTGGGACCTTGAGGGCACACTCTATACTCCTTGCGGTCCCGACAATGAGTGGTTTTATCCCGTTTCAGACATCCCTTGCCAAAGAGAGAATTGCGATATCAACTGCCCTTGCGGAAGATATGTTGAGATTGGCAACGACGTTTATATGCAGTATCAAAAGACCGAAGAGGGCGTTGCTCCACTAAAGAGCAAGAACGTTGACACGGGCTTTGGCTTTGAAAGGCTGCTTTGCATGATTAACGGCGTTACCGACAACTACAAAACAGACCTCTTTTCGGGCGTCATTTCTCACATGGAAAAGCGCCTTGGAGTGAAGTATCTTGAAAATGAAGACATCACAAGGTCAATGAGAATAATTGCTGACCATATGCGCACGGCGGTCATGCTCATTGGCGACCAGAACGGAATTTTGCCAAGCAATGTTGGTGCAGGCTACATTTTAAGGCGCCTCTTAAGGCGCGCCATAAGGCACGCGCGCAAGATTGGGCTTGAGGGCAGCGACCTTTTGGAGATTGCAAACATTTTCATTTGCAAGGTCTATGACGAGGCGTATCCACTCCTTGTTGAGAAAAAAGACTATATCTTATCTAGCATCCAAGCAGAGGCGGACAAGTTCTTAAAGACCATAGAAACGGGAACAAAAGAGTTTGAGAAACTTGCCAGCGGAATTGACAGAAAACTTGAGTTTTTGAAGAAGTCCAACCCCGAATATACAATAACCGAAAAGGACAAAGTCATCAGCGGAAAGGCGGCTTTTAGGCTTTATGAGACCTATGGCTTTCCAATAGAGATGACTGTTGAAATGGCAAAAGAGAGGGGGCTTTCGGTTGACCTTGAGGGCTACGAGGTCGCTTTAAAAGAGCACCAAGAGCTTGCAAGGCAGTCGTCTACCATTGCAAAGAGCGGACTTGCAACTTCGGGCGAGATGGAAACCAAGTACCACACGGCGACCCACCTTCTTAACGCTGCGCTAAAAAAGGTTGTTGGCGAAAAGTCGCATCAAATGGGCTCAAATATAACCGCCGAAAGGCTCCGCTTTGACTTTGCTTGCGACCATAAGCTTACCGACGACGAGATAAAGAGGGTAGAGGATATCGTTAACGGCTGGATAAAAGAGGGCATAAGCGTCACAAGAGAAGAGATGAAGAAAGAGGACGCCGTTAAGGCGGGCGCTGAGCACCAGTTCATTGAAAGGTATCCCGACATTGTTTCGGTCTATACCATTGGAAGCGCGTCAAAAGAAATTTGCACGGGGCCTCACGTTAAAAACACCAGCGAACTTGGAGTGTTCAAAATCAAGAAAGAAGAGGCATCTTCAAGTGGCGTAAGGCGAATAAAGGCCATTTTGCAATAGAAATTTTTTTGGGGGAAATTCATCCCCCATATTTTTTGCGCAAAATGGGGGGCTAAAAATGTTGTAAAAGATAAGAAAAGGTGTTATAATTGGCATAATAAGTGGGGGAAAGAGTATGGCAAAAAAGTTACTAACCGCCTTTTGCGTCCTTTTGGCGAGCGCTGCGCTGTTTGTTTGCGTGTGCTTGCTCGTGTTGTTTCTTGCGCCGGGAACTGAGATTCTTGGCATAAGATACATCGCAAACGGAATTTCAAAGTATGAACAAGACAACTTGAACTTGGCGGCACTCACCAACCGTGAAGAGTTCAGTGGCAACATATATATTGAAACATATGGCGTTCCAATAACCATTGAGTACACCCCATACGTAACCTCTCACGTCTCTTTTCACCAAGATTTTGTTGGACTGACAAAGTCCAAAAACAGAGTTGCCAGCCTTGAAGCGTCTGTTGACGAAAATGACGACTTGCACATCAAGGTCAACGAGATTGTGCCTTGGCTTTATCAAACAAAGATACAAGACGGGTTCTTTTTCACGCTCAACCTTGCAACAACACTTCAAGACCGCGACCTTCACATAATATCAACAAAGTCCAACGTTACCATAAACAACGCAAGGACCTATGACACTCTTGAGATTGTTACATCGGGTTCTTTGAAACTTAGCGGAGATGTTTTTGCGACCAACCTCATATATCACACTTCGGGGGAAATCACCGTTGGCGAACACCTCAGTTGCACAAACGCTGACCTTTTGTCGTCGAACAACAACATCAACATCATTTCGGGCATGGAGGGAACGCTCAAAGCCGAGACCCGCGGGGGCGACATAAGGTTTGTTTCTTGCTCATCTCTTGACGCAAAGACCGACAGTGGCGACGTTACCCAATATGGCGACGGTCTGAATTCGGTTAAGGGTGAGGTCAGCGTTTTGACTCGCAGTGGCGATGTTAACCTTGGAACAATAGGCACCGAGACCGACGACACAAGTGATAAGAGTGAACTTGCAAGCATCACCTCCGTTTCGGGCTCTGTCACCATTTCGCGTATGCTTGACGGCGAAATTTCTTCCGACAGAGGAAAAGTCAATGTCTACACCGCGCGCAACCTTGTTCTAAGTTGCAAAACGGGTGACATTTCAATAAAAGACGTCAAGAACGAACTTGTTATTAACGGAAGGAACGGGAACGTTGTTGTTGGTGAAGGGGGAACAATCTATAATCCAACCATAAAGACAACAACTGGAACAATCACCGCCTTTAACACTAGGGGCAAAGTGTACTTAGAGAGCAAGAGCAATTCTGTTAGCCTCACCAACGCCGACTCAAACGACCTCACGCTCAACGCGGGGCGAGAACTTACCGCAAAGAACCTTCAAGGCAAGGTTAGTTCAAGGGCAAATGGCAATGTTGAGATGACATTTTCCTATACTCCAACCGGCCTTGAACTTGATGTTGGCAGTCGCGGAAAGAAGGTTAACGTCGACCTTTCTTGCACTGAGCACACCATTGTTAACTATGACATAAGGTCAACAAAGGGTAAAATTGCAAGGCTCTATGCGGGCGACAGCACCATTGTTGAAAGTTCGTATGCAAAGTCCAACCAAGTTGACGGCTTCCCTAATATATACATAAGAACCATCTATGGCGAAGTGACTGTCAAGTTTGCATAGAAAAAAATATCATTTCCAAGCATCACGCTTGGAAATTTTTTATGCTTTATTTTCAAAAAGGTTATTTACAAAAACCGCACTTCATGGTAGAATAAGTCTATAAGCAAGAGGGGATAAATTTAGTTGCTAAAACATTTTACAATTAAAAAATAATTTGCTACAATAAACTTAACACTCTAAATGAGGTGAGTTCTATGAAGAAGTATGTTTATCCGGTTATCTTGTTTGAGGTTGGCGATGACGGGCACTACACCGTGCTGTTCCCCGACCTTGATATCGTCGCAAGTGGCGATACCGTTGAAGAGGCATATCTTGAGGCAGAAGCGTATCTTAAGGCGTACCTTGAGTTCGCAGAAAAGATGCAAAGCCAAATATCTAACCCTTCAACATTCAACGATACTTCCACTCTTAACCCAAAGCGCGTTGTCCTTTTGGCGGACGCAGAGGTCAGTGGGGAGTATAAACTTACCGACGAAGAGGCTGAGTACAAGAACTTCGTCAAAAAGTATCTCTATAACACGGAGGAATAACATATGCTTCATATTACCGACAGTCAAGACGAAGAAACAAAAATCACTCTTATTGAGTCCGCCATTATGGCCGGTATGATGCCCGTTGGCATGGAACTTACGGGGTCTGTTATGCTCTCTAATGGCAAATATGGTATTTTTGTTCCAAGCGGAAGATTCTATGACGAAGAAAAAATCTCTGCAATGCGCACTTTGGCAAAGTCAAGGAACCTTGACCCCGATTTGTATGTTAAGCCCGCTATGGCAAATCCAAATTCTATCGAAAAAATAACGGGCAGACTTTATAGTGGCATTGTTGATAAATTTAGGCAAGAGTTCAACAAAGGTGGTCAAGAGGCTGAACTTTTGCCATATGCTGTTGACATAATTGAAAAAAACGGCAAAAGGTTGGGGCTTGCCGCTTTGACAGCCGGTTTTGACGAAAAAACAACCATGGGCATGGTCAACGACGTTAGCCAAACCATAAAATCTTTGCGCATCATGATGCAAGAGCCAACCACCAACTCAACTCCAGTTGTATAACCACTTGCCACTTTAAAGTGGCAAATTTAATTTAAGGAATTTCTATGAGAAGTAATTTGCATGATTTGGCGCTCGAAGTCGGCTTTGAGGTTGTTAACGTTGAAGACGGCTACACCAACTATGAGTACAACGAGAAGTTGTCGGGAGTTGAGAGCGTCAGTTACATTATTAAAGTGGTCGATAACGACCAGCCCGAAAACGCTATTTTGACTTTTGAAGCAATAATAAACGTGCTTCCAAAAAAGATGCGAAGGCGCATCCATAAACTAACAAAGCACATGAGCATTGCAACTGACGAAAAGGCAATCGAACTTGCCATTTTTGCTGTCAAGGAGTACAAGGCAAAATGCGACTACACTCGCCTCAAAGAGTATGGCGCTCTTCTTGGTGTTGACATTGAGAGCCTTGGCTATAATTTCACCTATAATCTTAGCAAAAAGGACTACCGCTCTTGCCTTGCCAAGATTGAGTCCGCCCTTCCTATGAAGTACGCTCCCATTCTCGGCAAAATTAGGAGGTTGGATTATAAGATTTCCTACATCAAATCCCATTTAGAGGGCAAAATTTAGCACAATAAGTGCAGAAAAGAAAAAATCTCAGACAGTCATTTATTTCATATAAACTCCTGCCTGAGATTTTTTCTTTTTTTTCTTCTTGTACCAAATACTGTTTAGATTTGAAGGATGCCGACAGCGACACCGATGAAGGTGACGACGAGGGCAAAGAAGATTAGCCTATGAAAAAGGGGCAAGCGAGTGCTTGCCCTTTTCGTTGTGAACAAAGTTAAAGATATAAAAATTACTTGTTTTTGCTTGTTGTTCCGCAATTTTTTGTGCGTGAGCCGCAATTTTTCTCTTTTTGCTCAGTTGAACTTGAACAATTCTTTGTTTTCTTATCGCGTTTCATACTTTCTTCTCCTTTTAAGATTTCTAAAAGTAGTATGAGCACGATTTCTGCAATTTATTCACTATTTCTTTGAAAGTTTGCCCTCAAAGTATGAGGTTGGAACAGAACTGAATGTGTCCTTCTTGCCCGAGCGAAGAGTACGATTTCTTGTTTCAACTTTTTGCTCGGTTATAACGCCCTTTTCAAAGAGGAAGTGGCGGTCAATGATGTCGCTGACTGGGTTGGTTGCGCAAAAGATAAGAATGGTTCGCTCCTCTCGTAATTTGTTTAGCACGTTCTTTATTGTCTTTTGCTCGCTCTCGTTAAGGCCAACGGGGAACTCATAGACCATGAAAATCTCGCTCTTTGTTAAAAGTGCGCGCGCAAGTCCCAAAAGGAATTTGTCTTTGGCTGAGAGCGCGGATTGGTTTTGAGAGAGGTTGGTGTCGTAGCCATTTGGAAGGGCAGAGATAACTTCGTCAATTCCCACCTTTTTGCACGCCTCAATGATTTTTTTCTTGTTCTTTTCAACGTATTTGAGGTTCTCTATGATGGTGTCGTTGAAGAAATACGGCTTGTTTGTGACGTAACTTATGTTGTGTTTATAGGTCTCGGCGTCAAAGTCATAGATATTTATGGTGTCAAAAGTTATTGTGCCAGTGTCGGGCCTTGCCGCGCGGCGAAGCATATAAAACAGCGCGCGCTTTCCACAATTTCTAACGCCCTCAAACAAGACAACTTCGCCCTTCTTTATTTGCGTGTTGAACATCTTTATCTCGCCAAGTGAGTTGTCAAGTTTGCCCGAAGAAGAGTACTTAACGTTTGTGAAGGTGATTGCGCCGTTGATTTTGTCGGTGGAGTTTTTGCCGAACTCGATGATGTCTTGCTCGCTCATGTCAAGAAGCGTCTTGACTCTTAGGGCGGCGATGTTTGCATCCTCAAGGTTGGCAAGAACGCTGAAAAAGTCCACAAACTTGGTTATTGCCGAAGTGAGGTATGGCGTTACAATGAGGTAGAGCGTGGTGGTTATGGCATCCGCCTTTACAAGTGACACAAGATAGACCGAGCAAAGCATGATTATTCCGGTATAAAGAAGGTATACCCAGTTGTCGCGCACCGACTTTAGGTTCTTGCGCTTTTTGTAGTGCTTCATAAGGCCGTCGACCTTGCCAAAATATTTGTTGTGCAAGTTGTCTTTTATGTTAAGGTCGGTTGAGAGTTTTCTGCCGTCAACGATATCGGCGAAAGTCTCGGTCAAGCTGTCGCGCTCTGACTGAATTGCCATGCTCTGCCTTCCAACAGCGGCGTTGAGCACACTTATTAAAAAGTAGACAATTATTGCAATTCCAAAAATCAAAAGTCCAACATAGACATTGGTTGTGAAGATTATAACAAGGGTGACAATCGCCTCGACAAGGTAGGCACTTTTATAGGCAAGGTAGTCGCAAAAGTCCGAAAGAGTGACAATGTTCAGCGTTATGACGTTGACCATTTTCTCTTTTGAGGTGTACTTGAAGTTGGCGTCTTCTGCGCTGAACACCTTTTTGAAAAGTTGCTCCTGAATGCGCGGATAAATTCTGCCAAGTTGGGCGGCGTCGATGCGGTACTCAATTTCCCAACTTATGATGCTTATGACTTCGCATCCAAAGGCGAGGGCAAGATAAATCATTGCCCATTTATAGTTGGCGACCGTAAGGCAAGATATTGCCTCGGCGGCGGGAATTGCACCAAGAACTGTCATCGCGCTTGGAATAACCGCGGTCAGCCACTGGAAAAACAAAATCACTTTGCTTGGCCGTGTTACTCTCCACCAATTTTTCAAACTCTTCAAATTCTTTCCCATACATCACCTTTTATTATTGATTTTTTGACTAGTTTTTATTATACATACCCTTTAAAAGAAAGCAAATATTTTCGCCCGACACTCGCAAAATTTTATTTTGAAAGAAAAGCCACCCGCCTAAAATTCGGCATTTTTGCGTTAAAAATGGGGCGCGAAAGGGGTCATACATGACTAAAATTTGCGTTTTTTTATTAAAAAAACGAAAAATCTGGCGTTTTTGAATTGCTAAACGCATATAGTTGTGTTATACTTTGATAACAAGGCTAGATTATTTTGTCGCACCAAAAGGAGATTTTTATGGCAGACACAACCGAAAAACAAAAAAAGTGGGACAGGCGTTTTATGGAACTTGCCCACACTGTTGCTTCTTGGAGTAGTTGTGTTAGAGCGGGCAGACACGTTGGTGCGGTCATTGTTAAGAACAAAAGGATACTAACAACCGGATATAATGGTGCTCCGGCGGGAATAAAAAATTGCGCAGAGCGGGGATATTGCCTGCGCGACAAACTTGGAATTAAAAGTGGCACGCAAGCAGAAATTTGCTACGCCATCCACGCCGAGCAAAACGCGGTCATCCAAGCCGCAAAACTTGGTGTTAGCGTTGAGGGAGCAACCATATATGTCACTCATCAACCTTGCTCAATTTGCACAAGAATTCTAATCAACTCGGGAATTTCTCGAATTGTTTATGAACAAGAGTATCCTGACAAGTTCGCATTGGAACTTTTAAAGGAGTCGGGCATTGAACTTTGCCACCTTGCGCCAGAGACTAGTGCCCAATAATAAATGAAAAAATTTTTATCTTACATTTTAACATTCCTTGTGCTGTTCGTCATAACGGTGGCAGCCACGGTTTCGTTGTCGTCGGGCGGAGGCTCGGGGTCAATTTATCCAATAGGCGGTGAGCAAACAAGCGCATCGTCAGTCTTTTCTTCTCTTCTTGCAGCCTTTCAAGACAATCAGCAGTTCAACATTAGCGGAAAACTCTGCATAGAGACGGGCGACACCGACATCGACATCGACGTTTTTCTTAATGCAGACATCTCTGAAGGCTCAAACATGAAGTTTGAGGGGCTTGTTAACATCGGCTCAAAGGCGGGAAAAACGCTGGAATTTTCTTATATAGACAACACTGCATACCTCTACTTTTCAAAGAACTCGCTCAAACTTT
Organism: uncultured Clostridia bacterium; assembly: GCA_947595235.1. GTDB lineage: Bacteria > Bacillota > Clostridia > Christensenellales > UBA1242 > UMGS2069. Next base: position 17,856 of record CANQEP010000015.1, on the reverse strand, counting down.
CGGGCTCTTCAATTGGCGACATTGTTGACTTTGTTAAAGAGTTCATAACTCCAGCCGAGGGCGAGAGCGGTGAAGTTTCCACCGAAACGCAGACCGAGGCAAGTGGCTCAGATGCCATAAATAGCCTTTTTGATACCAACGAACTCATGCAAAAACTCATGGCGTCGCTTGAAAACGTTGTTGAGACCGAACTTGAAGGTGGCGGAAAAGAACTTGCGCTCAGCGTTGAGGGGCTCGCCGACCTTAAAGTTAACATAGACAGCGAGGAGCGTCCAACTCGCGCGGTCGTTAAGACCGAGGAGATTGCGGGCGTTAAGTTGAGCGCCGAAGTTAACATCGGCTTCACTGACTATATAATTGTTTCTAACCCCGAACTTATGCATCCCGAACGCGACTATGTTGAGGCGGGGAAGGTGCTTGAACTTGTTAAAGACACAATAAAGACCAAGGGGCTCACCCTTGACATCAGTGCCGCGTTTGACGGCAAAGACCTTGGGGCAAACCTTGTTTTTGACTTTGAAACAAAGAACCTTTTTGTAAGAGCGCAAGACAAGTACTCGCTCGGCTATCTTGAGGGCGACATCTTTGCCGACATTGACGGCGCAAAAATAAAGATTGCAAAGAGCCTTATTGACGCGTTCCCAGACATGAAGGGCGACATTTCAAAACTCGTTGGCAAAGAGAACTTCAACCTTGAAGATATAGGGAAGTTAACTGGCAAGTTGTCGTCTCTTGACCTTTTGAAAGTCCTTGCATGCATAAGCGACATCAACTCTTCGTCAAGCGGAATAACAATTATTCTTGACGGCGAGCCAATTAACATAAATGGTCAAGTTAGGGCATTTGTTGGAATTGAAGACGGCAAGATTTCTAGCGTGAACGTTGGCGGAACCCTTGAGGACAAGGCTTTTGAACTTGACATAAAGGTTTCGACCTCGGCAAGCGAGATTGAGATTGACAAAGACTCATATCTTGACATCGAAAAACTCATAAGCGTTAACAAAGACTACTTTGCGGGCAAGCAGTTCGCCCTTGACTTTGCGCTTGAACTCGGCGGAAAAGAAGATGTAAGTTTTGCGGGCACACTCACTGCCAAACTTGACACCAACTACTTTGACCTCAGCGTCAGCACATCGTACAAAGCGGGCTACAGAGCAGATATTGTCTATAATGGCGAAATGCTCTATGCGTCGCTCAACAACATCATGGTTAAGTTGCCTCAAAGCGCAATAAGTGAACTTCTTGACAAGTTCCTTCCAAAAGACAAGTTGGATGTTGACGGCATAAAAGATAAGTTGGCCGAGCGCGCCCAAGACATAGACATAAAAACCTTGATTGAAAAAATCAAGTACATCAGAGAGTTCAAGGTGACAAGCGACGGGCTGAAGTTGGTATTAAGTGGCGAGGCGTTTGATGTTGACGCAGAGGTCTGCCTTGAAATTGGGCTAAGCGGTAATATGCTCTCGCTGGTTGACGTTTCATACACCAGCGCTAGCGGTGAGTTTGTGCACCTCACTGCAAATGTTTTGAGCGGTGAAATTAAAGAGAAAGCGGTTGACGAGGGCAAGTACCTTGACCTTGACGCGGTATATAACAATCTTAAAGCCCTTGACCTAAGAAAGGGTAGGGTCAGCGCAATAGCCAGCGCAACCTACAATGGCAAAGACTATGACCTTGGGCTCAACTTTGCGGGCAGTCTTGACTCTTCTCGCGCAACGCTTGTGCTTGACCTTGGCGGGGAGTATGACATCAACCTTGAAGTTGACTACTTTAACGACGATGCCTACATTCGCCTTGGCGACATCTATGTTAAAGTGCCAAAAGACCTTGCTAAAAAACTTTTGAGCATGGCATCTCTTCCAGAAAAAGATAAGATAACCGAGAAGGTCAAAGAGAGCGACCTTTATAAGGCAATTTTGGACAAGTTCAATAACTTTGACATTTCAATGCTTGAATATGTTAAAGACGTCAAAGTCAATTCGTCGCTCATTGAGGCGACTATTGGAAGCGAACTCACGGGCCTTAAACAAGACGTTGTTGTTTTTGTGAGACTTTCAAACAATCAGATAAGTGGCATTGAGGTCGTCAACTTCTCTGCCGAAAATCTTGACCTTTATCTTAAAGCGTCAATAAGTTTTGATGAGCCAACATTCAGGACCATTGACCAAAGCAAATACCTTGACCTTTATCCAATCTATGACGAGATTGATAGGCTGTTAAGTGGCGGGGATATCAACATTGCCGACTACCTCAAAAACAACTCACTTGCGATTGACTTTGCGCTTGACCTTGGTGGAAACGAGAATATGAGTTTTGAGGGCTCGCTTTCTGCGAACCTTGACACAAACTACTTTGACATTAGCGCAAAAACATCATACAAATCGGGCTATGATGCGCAACTTGTTTTGAAGGGCGGTGTGCTCTATGCATCACTCAACAACATCATGGTTAAGTTGCCTCAAAGCGCAATAAGTGAACTTCTTGACAAGTATCTTCCAAAAGATAAGTTGGATATTAACGGCATAAAAGACAAGTTGACCGAGCAAACTTCAAGTTTGGACGCGAAGGCAATCATTGAAATATTAAAGAGCGTCAAGAAGTTGGAAATTTCGTCCGACGGGCTAAAACTCACCGTTGACGGCGCCATGTTCAATAAAGACGCCGAAGTGACAATAGCCGTAACACTCTGCGCGGGCTCGCTCACTCATCTTGACATAAGTTACGTTGAAAACAACGCAACAAGTGTTCATCTTGCAGTCGACTTCTTGGATGGCGAGGTCAAAGAGAAGTCGGTTGACGAGAACGAATACCTTGACATTAACGAAGTTTACGAGAACCTCAAGTCCCTTGGCCTAAGAAAGGGTAGCGTGAGCCTTGGCACCAACTTCAACTATGACGGCAAGAGTTACAGCGCAAGCGTTAACTTTGCGGGCAGTCTTGACTCTTCTCGCGCGTCGCTTGTGTTTAACCTTGGCGGGGCATACAGACTTAAACTTGAAATTGACTACTTCAATGATGACGCGTTCGTGCGCGTTGGCGACGCATATATCAAAGTTCCAAAAGAACTCATCGAAAAACTTTTGAGCAGTGTGACCCTTCCAGAAAGGGCGAACTCACTGAGAGCCTAAAGAGTAGCGACATTTATAAATCGCTGGCGGAAAAGTTTGCGAACTTCGACATCTCAATGCTTGAATATATTAAAGACGTCAAAGTCAACTCAAAAGAAATTCAACTTACACTCGGCAAGCAGTTGACGGGCCTTAGGCAAGATGTAACACTTGTTATAAGCCTAAAAGACAACCAAATCGCTGGAATTGAGGTTAAGAACTTTGCGAGCGAAAAACTCAGCATGTACCTTAAAGCGACAATAGACTTCAACGAGCCGACATTTAGGACCATTGACCAAAGCAAGTACCTTGACCTTGACGCGCTCTACAGCGGAATAGAGAACTTGCTAAACAGCAAAGACACGGGGCTTGTTGGCTATGTTGACCTTGGCATCAAAGACAAGTTCAGCGGAAGATTGAATATTGAACTGGCAAAGAAACTTCGCGAGACGGGGCTCATGGGCTACATGAACATTGGGCTTACAAGTGGCAAGAACAATTTGAGTCTTCAAACCAACTTCTTCGACAACACGCTCTTTGCCTCTTTCCAAGGCCTTAACATAAAAATCGGCGCGAACGACATATCGGGTGCCGTGAAGAACATTTGCGAGGCGTTTAACATCGACTACGAAAAGTGTAGTGGCATCGTTACATCTATCGAGGCTCTTCTTGGTGGGAAAGGGCTAATCAGCGCGCTTTCGGGCTACACATTCAACACCAAATTGCCAAAAGTGGACACTTCGAATTTGAAGTTCGACCTTGCGCAAATTGTTGACATTTTGAGCGGTATAACCATAAACTCAAAGCAGATAAACATGACCCTTGACGGCGCTTTGCTTGGGCTTGAGGGAACAATAACTCTTGTTATTGACCTTAACGACAACAACATGATAACAAGGGCATACCTTAGCGGGCTCAACTATAAAGAGTACAGCCTTGGATGTGACCTTCACCTTGACTATAGCGAACAGACCATTCCAACATTCGAGGTTGAAGAGCGCGAGAAGTATATCGACCTCTATGGCTTATCTGAGGCAATAAAGCCGGTATATGACACCATAAAAGAGGGCTCAATCAGTGGCGAGTTCACTCTTGAATTTGAGTATAAGGGCGAGACAAACCCTCTTCAAGTAAAGTATGGCGTAAAACTTGACAAGAGCGGGCTTACTGGCTTTATTCAAACCGAGTTCAAGGGGCTCAATATCAATATATATTATATAGACAAGACACTATACTTCGACATTGTCGGCCTCAAGGTATATCTTAACACCACCGACTTTGATGAGTTCAAGGAAAGGCTTGGCATTAAAGACGACGGCAAGACTGACGAAACAATAGAAAACTTCAAGGCGCTAGTTAATGCAAAGACCATCAACGAGTTCATTGACGCGCTTGCAAAAATCGACCTTGGCTTTGTTGAAAGTGCAGTGTTCACAAGTGGCAACATAGACGCCAAGTTTAGGGGCAATGTCCAAATTGGTGTAACCTATGGCGAGAAAGTCGAAAGGTTAACATTGAACGCAAAGGGCGTTAAGGTTGAACTTGCTTGCACAAGTTTTGACGAAGTCACAATCGACACTCTTGACACCACCAAGTTTGAGCCATACACCATACTCTTTGACACCTACGACAACATCAAGACCACGCTTGCGCAAAAGCAATTTTCTGCCCATGTGTCGGCTTCGTCATATGTCGAAAAGGCAGTCAAAGACCAAGCAAGCGTTAACCTTAACCTTGACATAACAAATGGCATAAACGCAAATGGCGACATCACCGTCAGTGGCAACACCAATATGTATTTGACGTTTGGCTATCAAGATGACACGCTGTTTGCAAAGTATGGGAACATGAAACTCAAGATTCAGCGTAGCGGTCTTGCAAGTTTGCTTGCCATTGCACTTGACCTTGTTGGCATTGACCCGGGAACTGTGCTTGGCGACGACTACAGCGACGTTAACATTAACTCGGACGCAATAAAAGAAATTATTCCAGATTTTGACATGGGCAACCCACTCAATCTCTTGTACCTCATAAAGAGCATAGACATCGAGGACGGCGCGTTCATCATTGTGCTTAACGGCTCAAGGATTAACACCAAGTCGGGCAAAGACATGACACTTAAGTTTAAGACTGACAAGACGGGCGTCACCGAGGTTGACCTTCTTAATATCTACACCTCGGCAGACTCAAATGAGTACTTCAACTTTGTTTTGACCTTTGGCGAGTTTGCGGGCGTTGAGGCGATTGAGGACAATGGCTACATCGACATCACTTCAAGTCCAGACCTCATTCAAGGGCTTATCAACACCTACGACTTGAAAGAGTGGAACATCAAGGGCACGGTTGCACTTGCGATATTCAATTTTGAGGGGCTTATCAATGTTGATGTTGAGGCGCAGATTAAGATTGTGGATAAAAAGCCAGTTATTGCAATAGAGATAACTAACTTCCCTCTTGTTAACGTGTTTGGATATGGAACAGATGCCAACACCAATGGCACGGGCCTTAGTCGAAAGAGAACAATTTCAATTTACTATAAAGACGGCTATTGCTATCTTAAAACCTACGATCCTAAGGTCGATGCGCTCCTCAGCGCTAATCGTCATGCCGAACTTGTCCGCGAGACCAAAGTGCCATACACTGAAGTATTCAACAATATTGAACATTATTTGCAGTGGCTGTTCGGATTCTCGAGCGCAATTATGACAAAGATTCACGACGCAATCGAAGTTTCTAAGAGCCAGCCAATAGACGTTTCTAACCTCTTGAACGACTATTCATTCGACGGCAAAACCCACACAATTGCAGTCAACATGGAGGCAATAACCCACGACCCTAATGTTGGAACGCTTTCAGTATCGTTTGAAACAGTCGACAAGAGTTCACAAGGCGAGCGTGCTAAGCACTATGTTTCAAAACTTGGAATCGACTTGTCACTTGTTGGCATTTTGGATGTTAAAACAACCAAAGATTCTCCGCTAAATGTTCAGTTCGACACTCCAACCGACTTCACGGCGATGGAGAAGTATATCAGCGAGTTCAACAGCACCAAGACCCCATACAAAGACTACTGGACAGAGGGGGGCGACAAGTCTCTAAAAAATGGCGACAACAAGTATAATGTTGTTCTTAACAAAGACAATGGCGAGGCCGAGCAAAATATAACTGGCGTTGTTGGTGACCTTGTCACGACCAACACCTATGAAGACTCACGCGAAAAGATTGTTCTTGCCGACCTTGAAACAAAGATTGTTGATGATGGCATAACTGTTAAGTACTACGACTTTGAAGGCTGGTACTATGAAAATGGCGAAAAGTTCGTTGAAGAATACTTAACAAATAACCTAAAACTCGTTGCACACTGGAAACTATCGGGCGAGAGAAGATACTACTTTGTTACGCTTAAAGACGAAGTCACGGGCGAAAACAGAACAGAGAAAGTCCTTGAGGGCGACAGTGTCAATCTTAAAACCCTTGCAAAGGCGTCGCACGACGACACCGAGAACGGAAGAAAGGTCCGCAAAGACTACACCTTTGTTGGCTGGCAAGACAGCGAGGGCAATGTTTATAGTGGTAACATGACCATGCCAAGCGCCGACATCACTTTGACGGCGGATTGGAATATAAGAGTGAGAAAGTACTTGACTATCACCTTTAACACCGTTCTTCCACAGAGTAGCAAGGCGCCAATAACCGCGCTTGAGGGCGACATTATCACCCTTGACAAAATGCCGAACCACAGTTATGAGGAAGACGGAACATATTTTGAATCTTTTGAGTATTGGAAAACCGAGGCGGGCGAGGAGGTTTCTAGTGTCACACTCGTCAGCGACATAACTCTCATAGCCAAGTGGAGCGATGAGCCTGTCGACACATATAAACAACGACTTCTTTCGGTATACTCGGTTGACGCGAGCGGAACATCAAAACTGGCTTGGTCGGGACTTCAAAAGGTGGGGGCAAGGTATCCTATCGAGTTTGTCAGCGCGCTGAACATAAAAGATACAACAAGGCTTTATAAGTCTTACAGCGACAGCACCAAAAAGTACGCTGACCTGTTCGAAAAGGACGCTGACGGAAGATATATAATGCCAGACCAAAACCTCAGCCTTTATATGTGCAATCAATTCACCATAACGTTCACTGCCAAAGAGAACAAATTCGACTTCACGCTCACTGCAACCCTCTATCAAGGCGACGACATAAATCTTAACGACATCTTGAACTATGCTGGCTCAAATCAAGACCTTTTGGCAGTCAAGACCGCAATAACAAGCAATGCCAAAGTCTATGACACAAAGAATGTTGACTATTATGACTACAAGTTCCTTGGTTGGAACTATGACGGCTCAGCGTTCATGGCACAAGTCATGCTCGGAAAAGACTTCACACTTGAAGCCAACTTCGATGAGGGATATAAAGCGTACTTCAAGGTTTATTTCGATCTTGTTTGGTATGCTCCAGATGGATTTAGCGGAGACGGATCAGGGGGAACTGGCCCAACAGAAGTGACGCCGGGCAACACACTTTATGTTTTGCAAGGCGAATCATTTGACCCAAGCCTTTATAATTCGCAGAGAACAAGAAGGTTCTCGTGGCCAAGCCCTAACGGAACATTCAAGTTCAATTGCACTTGGTCAACCACGCCACCTTATACGACTTCATGGTTTGGAGCCAAGAGTTATGACAAAAACTCGGTGACACCTGCAACAAAGATTGACAGCATGCAAGGTGACTTAACACTATATCCTGTTTGGCACAGAATATAAAACAATATGAAAAGAGGTGAATTTTCACCTCTTTTTCTATGCCAAGTGACTATTCGGGCTGGCTCTCTTCGGGAGCGGGAACAAGCGCCATGTATTTTTCGTGCTCGCGAGCGAACTCGGTAAAGTAGGAAATAACGTCGTTTTTTGCACTTTCAAGTTCGTCCATGCAAGCCTTTAATTTTTTCTCTGTTTTTGACAACTTTTTCTTGCACTCAAAATCTTCATCTTCGCTTTGCAAAATTCTTATCTCAAGCCCCGCATCGCGAATTTTTTGGCGAACTTTTCGCACATTATCAAGTCTTTTTGCAAGTTCAAGCGTTTTTTTGTTTCTGTTGCTCTCATAGTGTGAAATGGGTCTTCCAGTGTATTTCAATATTGTTTCGGGCGAGAGAATAGTATATTCGCCCTTTCTTATTTTTCTGTTAACAACGTCAAGATTAACAAAAAGTTCGGGCACGGCATGAGAACAGGAGTAAAGATTTTTTAAAAGGTTCCCGCCGTTTTTAATTTCCTCGTCAGTGAAGGCCTTATTGTTCCTTGAGGGGTCAAAATAATAATAGTTGGCGACTGAAAGATATTTGAGTGCGGTCTCGCGGTCGATGTCAAGTTCCAAGATGTAGTCGTTGGGAGTGGCGTTTGAGTAGTTATACACAAAATTATAGAGGTCCTCAAGTTCAAAAAAGAAAAATTTTCCATATTGGTCCACATTCTCTGGGAAAAGCATCCCCTCGGGGCAATACATCTCTTGCCACGCGTTGAAAAGGCTTTTTTTCAGCAAAAAATAATTATATTCATCACTTTCCAAAATTCTAAAAATTTTCATAACGAAATTATAAACCCAGCGAACCGCTATGTCAATAGCCAACTTCACCATAGGGGCGCCAAATGTGGGCATAAGTTGGGGCTTTGAAAGAGAAATGTTGGCAAAATTATTGACAATATTTTGCAAATATTGTACAATGCAAAGGCATGAATGTCATGTTTGACTATTTTTGTGCCTTTTTTTGGTAGTGGTGTGCCATTGGGGGCGTGAAAATTTTCAAGAATTTCCTCTTGGGTGCAGTAGTGAAATTCATCAAAATAATAGGAGGTATAACTATGCCAACCATTAACCAACTTATCAGACATGGTAAGGGAAGAGAGACTCAACCAACAAAGGCAAAATCACCAATTTTGGATGAATGCCCTCAAAAAAGAGGTGTGTGTCTTTCTGTAACAACAACCTCTCCAAAAAAGCCTAACTCGGCGTTAAGAAAAATCGCAAGAGTTAAACTCGCCAGCAACGGCATGGAGGGAACTGTCTACATCCCAGGTATTGGTCATAATTTGCAAGAGCACTCTGTTGTTCTTATTCGTGGTGGTCGTGTTAAGGATTTGCCCGGCGTTCGTTACCACATCATTCGTGGCACACTAGACACCGCTGGCGTTAAAGACCGCAAACAAGCAAGAAGCAAATATGGTGCTAAAAGACCTAAGTAATTTTTAAGGAGGAAATTTTTATATGTCAAGAAGAAATGCTGCCGAAGTTAGAGACGTTCTTCCAGACCCAGTCTACGGCTCAAAAGTCGTGACAAAACTTGTTAACCAAGTTATGCAAGACGGGAAACGCTCTATCGCGCAAAAAATCGTTTATGAAGCATTTGACACCGCATCTTCAAAACTTAACGTTGAGCCAATGACTCTTTTCAACCAAGTTTTGGAAAATGTTAAGCCCGTTCTTGAAGTAAAGCCAAGACGTGTTGGCGGCTCTACTTACCAAGTTCCAGTAGAAATTCGTGCTGAACGCCGTCAAACTCTTGCTATTCGCTGGATTGTTCTTTACTCAAAGAAAAGAAGTGAGCGCACCATGGCTGGCAAACTCGCCGGCGAACTCATGGACGCCTACAACCAAACCGGTGGCGCTTTCAAGAAGAAGGAAGAAGTGCATAGGATGGCGGAAGCGAACAAGGCCTTTGCCTCGTATCGTTGGTAGGTCACATTTCATGCCTTGCACGGCGTTTCTGCCAAGCGGGGCAAGACAGTCATTTATTTCAATAAACTCCTGCCTTGCCCCACTTGTCGAGCCTTGTGCAAGACATAAACTGTGACCTACAAAAAGTGGGACGGGGTAACGAGCCTTGCCGCGAACATAAATCTTGCCCCAAAATCCGTTGAGGAGCGAGGGAAATCGGAGAGCCGATTTGCCGAGCGAGGTGGGGCGGTTGTTGACCGCCGAGATACACGAGGTGCAAAATTGGGGCGAGTGCCCAAAATCATTTGGATATTTCAAAAAAATATTATATAATGTCAATTGTTAAATTACTAAAATCATTTGGAGAAGAATTTATATGCCTAGAGATTATGAACTAAGCAAAATGAGAAACATTGGTATCATGGCGCACATCGATGCCGGAAAAACAACCACAACTGAACGTATTTTGTACTACACCGGCAAGAACCACAAGATTGGCGAGGTGCACGATGGTGAAGCAACCATGGACTGGATGGCGCAGGAGCAAGAAAGAGGTATAACCATCACTTCGGCTGCAACCACCACCAAGTGGAAAGGCTACAAAATTAACATCATCGATACTCCGGGACACGTTGACTTCACAATCGAAGTTGAGCGTTCGCTTAAAGTTCTTGATGGTGCAATCGAGGTGTTCACCGCAAAAGAGGGTGTCCAAGCCCAATCAAGAAAGGTTTGGAACCAAGCCAACAAATACCATGTTCCAAGAATTGCATTTGTTAACAAGATGGACAACATGGGCGCAGACTTCTATAATGTTGTAACATCTATTCGAGAAAAATTGAAGGCAAATGCCGTACCAATTCAACTTCCTATTGGTCGTGCCGAGACATTCGAAGGAATTATCGACCTTGTTGAGATGGACGCCGTCTACTACCTTGACGACAAGGGTGAAAAGATGGACATTCGCCCAATCCCAGACGACATGAAGGAACTTGCAGAAAAGTATCACGCAGAAATGGTTGAGGCAATTGCCGAAACAGACGACGCACTTATCGAGAAGTTCTTTAACGGCGAAACATTCACTGTTGAAGAGATAAAGAGGGCGTTAAGAAAGGCAACAATCGACCTTGTTGTAACCCCAATTCTTTGCGGTTCTTCGCTAAGGAACAAGGGCGTACAAAAGTTGCTTGATGCCGTTATTGACTACCTTCCAAGCCCAGTCGACATTGCTGACGTTAAGGGTAAGGACATGGACGGCAAAGAGGCTCACAGAAAAACAAGTGATGACGAGCCTTTGGCGGGCCTTGCATTCAAGATTGCAAAAGACCCATTCGGAACGCTGACATTCTTTAGAATTTACAGCGGAAAGATAACTTCTGGTTCATATGTTTATAACTCAAACAAGAACGAGAGGGAAAGGGTTGGAAGACTTGTTAGAATGCACGCCAACGCTCGAACAGAAGAGCAAGAGGCGTATGCGGGCGACATCATCGCCATCGTTGGTCTTAAAGACACAACAACGGGCGACACGCTCTGCGACGAGAAACATCCAATCATCCTTGAATCTATGGACTTCCCAGAGCCAGTTATCTCGGTTGCCGTTGAGCCAAAGACCAAGGCAGACCAAGAAAAGATGGCAAACGCGCTTGCAAAACTTGCCGAAGAGGACCCAAGTTTCAGACGTGAGACCAATACCGAGACTGGACAAACCATCATTTCGGGTATGGGCGAACTTCACCTTGACATCATTGTTGACAGAATGAAACGTGAATACAAGGTTGAGTGTAACGTTGGTGCGCCTCAAGTTGCATACCGCGAGACCCTAAGAAAGAAAGTCACATCTGAAGGAAAATACATCAAGCAATCGGGTGGTAAAGGTCAATATGGTCACGCCATTGTTGAGTTTGAACCACTTGAGCCGGGGCAAGGATACGAATTTGTGGACAAGACCGTTGGTGGTTCTGTTCCAAAAGAGTACATCCCAGCCGTAGACAAAGGTATACAAGAGGCTGCGAAGAGCGGCGTTCTTGCGGGATATGAAACTGTGGACTTCAGAGCAACATTGATTGATGGTTCATACCACGAAGTCGACTCGTCAGAAATGGCGTTCAAGATTGCTGGTTCGCTTGCATTCAAGGATGCGATGAAAAAGGGCGATTCAGTGCTGTTGGAGCCTATAATGAACGTTGAAATCACTGTTCCAGATCAATACCTTGGCGACGTTATGGGCGACATCTCAAAGCGTCGTGGAAACCTTTTGGGTACAACTTCCAGTGCGGGAGTTCAAATAATAAATGCGCAAGTTCCTTTGGCAGAGATGTTTGGTTATATTTCTGACCTTCGCTCAAAGACCCAAGGACTTGGCGACTTTAACATGGAGCCATCGCACTATGCAGAAGTACCAAGGAACGTAACCGAGAAAATCATCGGCGAGCGTTCAAAAAATTAGTTAGCCAAAAAATAAAAATAAATAAAAAAGGAGATAAAAAATGGCAAAAGCAAAATATGATGCAAAAAAGCCTCACGTTAACATTGGTACAATCGGCCATGTTGACCACGGCAAAACCACTCTTACTGCAGCAATCACTATGGTTCAAGCTCACAAGTTCGGTACCGAAGTTAAGAACTATGACCAAATTGACTCTGCTCCAGAAGAGAAAGCAAGAGGTATTACAATAAATACCGCACACGTAGAGTACGAGACCGAAAATCGTCACTACGCACACGTAGACTGCCCAGGACACGCAGACTATGTAAAGAACATGATCACAGGTGCTGCGCAGATGGACGGCGCCATCCTCGTTGTTGCTGCAACAGATGGACCTATGCCTCAAACTCGTGAGCACATCCTTCTTGCTCGTCAAGTTGGCGTTCCAAAAATCGTTGTTTTCATGAACAAGATGGACCAACTTGGTGGCGACGAAGAACTTGCTGACCTTGTTGAAATGGAAATCAGAGAGCTTCTTTCTCAATATGGTTTCGATGGAGACAATGCCCCAATCATTCGTGGTTCTGCACTTCAAGCTATTGAGGCTGCACAAAAGGGACAATGGGACAGCCCAGCAATTAAGGCTATCGATGAGCTTATGAACGCTGTTGATACCTATATTCCACTTCCTCCACGTGACACAGACAAGCCATTCCTTATGCCTATCGAAGACGTGTTCACAATCACTGGTCGTGGTACCGTTGTTACTGGTAGAGTTGAGAGAGGTATGCTTCACCTCAACGACACAGTTGAAATCTGCGGTTTGAAAGAAAAGCCAACTTCAACTGTTGTTACTGGTATCGAAATGTTCAAGAAGACTGTTGACGAGGCTATTGCCGGCTACAACATCGGCGTACTTCTTCGTGGTATCCAAAGAACAGACGTTGAGAGAGGACAAGTTCTCTGCAAGCCAGGAACAATTCACCCTCACACCGAGTTCACTGCCGAAGTATACGTTCTTACAAAAGACGAAGGTGGTCGTCACACTGCATTCTTCAACAACTATCGTCCACAATTCTATTTCAGAACAGTTGACGTTACTGGCTCAATCACTCTTCCAGAAGGAACAGAAATGGTTATGCCTGGCGACAACACAAGAATGACTGTAAAACTTATTTCTCCAGTTGCTCTTGAAGAAGGACTCCGCTTCGCTATTCGTGAAGGCGGACACACCGTTGGTTCTGGCGTTGTTTCAAAGGTTATTAAGTAATCTAAAAACAAAAAATGTGCAAGGCTTTTAGCCTTGCATTTTTTATTCCTTGCCTTTTTGTGTTGTTATAAAGGCAATTTGTGCTGTTTTAAAATAAGGGTTAACCTTGCTAATAAAAGCCCACATTTGTGGCTCGTAGAAAGACGAGTAAAAAAGCACCTGTTTCGAAAAATATTTTTTCATTTGTAAAAAATGTGTCAAAATGTGCGAAATTTTGCAAACGAAAATTCAAAAACAATATTTTATGATAATACTTGCCATTTTTTAACGCTTGTGTTTGACAAAATTCCACTGGGTTGGTATTATATTTTTATACGGAGAAAAACATGAAAAGATTGCTTTCTGCCTTTAAAATTTTGGCGTTTTTAACCATTTGCCTTGCTTTTGGAGGGTTGGTCTCTTATATTTTCATTTTAAGGGGCGCGCCGTCGGGGGTTTTTGAGTTCAATAGTCGCGTTGGTGGACAGCAAGTTTATGTTTCTATGGCTCTTGACGGTGAGGGAAGTTTTGAGTACAAACTATATTCAAAAAACTCTTGGCAAATTCGCTCCACAATAAAGGGAGAGTACAAAATAGAGGACGAGCAACTTTACATAAAGCCAAATGGCGCAGAAGACTTTTCGCTGTTTGGCAAAGTTAACCAGTTCCAAATTGCAACAAACAACATAGACTTCCCAACCGTCGGGGTGTCGTTTGCGGGAGACTTCAAGTTTGATTGCAAAAGTGAAATTAGCAAGCGCACGGGTGCATATGCCATTTTGTTCACGGGTGTTGGGCTTTCCACCGCCTTCCTTATTGCCATAATAACCATTGATGCTATTCAAAAAAGAAGCGGCAAGCGAAAGTTCAAAGAAACGCCAGACCGCAAAGAAGACGATAATGGTGACAAAAGTAGCATTATAAAAGACTGAATTTTGCTAATTTGAGAAATCTCGCACTTTGCGAGATTTTTAATTGTTCAAAATTGCTAACAAATGCACAAAAATGTCAATTTGTTGCAAAATTCTTAAACTAATTATATAATATAAAAGTTAGGAGAAAAAAATCATGTTAAGGCTTTCAAAGATAACAAAGAACTATGTTGTTGCAGACTCTTCTGTAAAGGCACTCAAAGGCATTGATCTCTCGTTCAGAAAGAACGAGTTTGTTTCCGTGTTGGGACCTTCGGGTTGCGGAAAAACCACGCTTCTCAACATTATTGGCGGGCTTGACAAATACACCTCGGGCGACCTTTTCATAAACGGACGAAGCACAAAGGAGTTCAAGGACCGCGACTGGGACATTTACCGAAACCACAGAGTTGGCTTCATTTTTCAAAGTTACAACCTCATTCCTCACCAGAGCATTTTGTCGAATGTTGAACTTGCCTTAACCATTGCGGGAGTTGGAAAGGCAGAGAGGAGCAAGCGAGCAAAGGCCGCCCTTGACAAGGTTGGGCTCAAAGGTCAATACAGCAAAAAACCAAATCAACTCAGCGGTGGTCAGTGTCAAAGGGTTGCAATAGCGCGTGCGCTTGTAAACGACCCCGAGATTTTGCTTGCCGACGAGCCTACTGGCGCGCTGGACACTGGCACTTCTGTGCAGATAATGGAACTCATAAAAGAGATTGCCAAAGACCGCTTGGTCATCATGGTCACCCACAACCCCGACCTTGCCGAAGAGTACTCAACAAGAATAATCAAACTTCTTGACGGCAAGATTGTTGACGACAGCAATCCGTTCTCTGCCGAAGACGAGAAGAGCGAAGTTGAAGAGATAAAAAAGGCAACCAAAAAACTTTTAAAAGACGAAGAGGCAAACCTCTCTGAAGAGATAAAAAAACTGCAAAATAGGCTTGAAAAAGTTGAAAAAACCGATAAAAATGAGCAAAAAGAGATAAAAAAGCAACTAAAAGCCAGCAAAAAGGCACTTAACAACAACCTTAAAAGGCAAAAGAGCGAGGGCTATGTTAAGACCAGCGGGAAAAAGGCTAGGGGGCGCACTACCAACGAAACTGCAAAGATGAGTTTTTGGACAGCGTTCAAACTCTCAATTCAAAGCCTCTTCACAAAGAAGGGGAGAACCATTTTAACCAGCATCGCGGGAGCGATTGGCATCATTGGTGTGTCGCTTGTTCTTTCAATCTCTTGTGGCGTTAAGACCTACATAAGAGATATGCAAGACGATATGCTTTCGGGCAACCCAATAACAATTTCTCAGTCTGCGCTTGACCTTTCGGCAATGATGCAAGCCAGCACAATGACCGACCGCGTTCACGCCATAAAAGAGAACGGCCTCGTTAACGTTGAAAGCATTATCGAGTATCTTGTCTCGCGCTCGGCAACGGCAGACAACTTCACGGTCAGCAACACCATAACCGAAGACTATATGAATTTTGTTAAGCGCGCGCCAAGTGAACATATACAAACCGTCATGTTCAACTATGGGCTTGACGTGACAAACAATATCTACACCGACTTTTACGACGAGGGCGCGACTGAGCCACGCAACATCTCGCTGAGCGCAATCAAAAACATCTACACCTCAATTTTGGGACAGACCGAGTACGCAAAATACTCAAGCCTTATAACCAGCCTTGGCGAGACATTCATGCAAGCCCCAGACGACAATGACTACATCCTTTCGCAATATAACGTCATTTCGGGGGACATCGCCAAAGGAAAAGACGAGATAATGATTGTTGTTAACGAGGATAGGCAACTCACCGACCTACTTTTGGCCGAACTTGGCTACTACACGCAAGACGAGTTCATGAACATCATTTGGCGTGAGACCGACGACGAGCGCTACGACGAGAACCTTGACAAGACAAAGTTCAATTACAGCGAACTCCTTGGCAAAAAATTCACGTATTTTAAGAATGACACAATCTTCAAGAGGGCGCAAAGTCCAATTAACCCATTCACCTACGATTATCTAAACGACGATTTTGAGGGTGGCATGGAACTCAAAGTTGTTGGCATCTTGGAGCCCAAAGACGAGATTTCGTACGGCTGTTTGCAACGCGGATTTTTCTATACCGACGCCTTCGCTGACTACATGATTGAAGACAACATCGAGAGCGAACTGGCAAAATACATTGACGCTCTTGAAGGCAAGTCTTTGCCTTCGGGCGTCAGAACTATCGAGAACGTCGGCCTTGTGTACTATGGCATAACCTATGAGTACGATTTCAAATACTCATATAACAGCGAGGCGCCCGACCCTAACAAGAAGGGGCGTGGCTACGTTGGTTCGTCAAACACCATGCTTTCACTGTTGTCCTCTGCCGCGGGCTATCTCGGTGGCACAATGAGTTTTGAAAGTTACAACCTTTCGCTCAACAACGTTGGTGGAACGCACATCGCTAGCGAGATTTATATCTATCCGCTGGACTTTGACAACAAGTCGTTCGTTGTTGACTACCTTGACAAGTGGAACAGCGACGAGACGCTGACAATTATCGATGACGACGGCAACGAGAAGACTTTGCTTGCCACCGAGAGGGACAAAATAACCTATGCCGACAACATCTCGGTCATCATCAACATGGTTAACAGCCTCATCGACATCGTGACCTACGCACTTGTGGGCTTCACCGCTCTGTCGCTGGTTGTGTCGTGCGTCATGATTGCAATAATAACCTATGTTTCAGTTGTCGAAAGAACAAAAGAGATTGGCGTTATTCGTTCGCTTGGCGGAAGAAAGCGCGACGTAAGTTACCTCTTCAACGCCGAAACATTCATAATTGGCCTTGGCTCGGGGCTTATCGGCATTGCCGTGACCTACCTTTTGTCGGGCATCGCGAACCTCATCATTAGTAGCCTTACAACCGTTTCGCGCATCGCGATATTCCCATGGTACTATGCGGTCATCATGGTTACCGTCAGCGTTGTCTTGACTCTCATTTCTGGCCTCATCCCATCCCGTAGCGCGGCGAGGAGGGATCCTGTTGTTGCCCTCCGAACAGAGTGACGAGCCCAAATTTGTACCTCTGGCTGCGTTTCTGTCGAGCGAGCCACCACAGTCATTTAAAGGAAGGGGTCCCCACGAAGTGAGAGTCGCGAAGTTTGTGGGGAGAGGAGAAGTTTTGCCAAGGCGGGGCGGGTCGCCCATAGGGTGAGCCGATGAGACGAGGAAAAATTGCGACGAAAACTCCTGCGGTGGCTCACTCGCCGAGCCTTGCCATAGGCACAAATTTGGGCTCGTCACCATTGACAGAATGAGCCTAACGTTGTAAACGGGCGTCGTTTCTGCCAAGCAGGGCAAGACAGTCATTTATTCCAATAAACTCCTGCGATGGCTCACTCGCCGAGCCTTGCCATAGGCACAAATTTGGGCTCGTCACCGTT
>CANQEP010000014.1 GCA_947595235.1 uncultured Clostridia bacterium | reverse complement strand
GCTTTCCAACCGAGACTGAAGAGGACTTTCAAGACACCATGCGCGTGGTAAAAGAAGTCAAGTTTGAGCAACTTTTCATGTTCATATACTCAAAGCGCAAGGGGACAGTCGCCGAAAAACTTGACGATCAAATTGACCTTGCCGTTAAGAAAGAGAGGCTAAAGCGCCTCATCGCTCTTCAAAACGAAATTGGCACCGAGGTTGCAAAAAAGTACATCGGCAAGACGCTCAAAGTCCTTATAACCGACGTGCATCCAAAAAAGAAAGGATACTTGCTTGGGAGCACATTCACAAACAAGAACATCACATTTATGGGCAGTAGCGACCTTGTTGGCAAGTTTGCCATGGTCAAGGTTACCGACAGCAAGTTGACCGTTTTAAATGGCACTATTGAGGAGATATTATGAAAGAAATTATTGACAGAAGCAAATTGTCACCAATGATGCAACACTACCTTGCAACAAAAGAACAGCACCCAGACTGCATACTTTTTTATCGCCTTGGTGACTTTTATGAAATGTTTTTTGACGACGCGGAACTTTGTTCAAGGCTACTTGAACTGACCCTCACGGGGAAGGAGTGTGGACTTGAAAAGAGGGCGCCCATGGTTGGACTGCCATACCACGCTGCCGACACCTATGTTGCAAAACTTCTTGACGCGGGCTACAAGGTTGCCATTTGCGAACAACTCAGCGAGCCAACGGGCAACAAAAAACTTGTTGACCGCGACGTCATTCGCATAATAACCCCGGGAACAGCCATTGAAGATGAGGCTCTTACTGCAGACCGCAACAACTTTTTGTTGTCGGTATTTGTCGAAAAAAACAACGTTGGTGTTTGCTGGGCAGACATTTCTACTGGCCTTATGGAGATGTGCGAGTTCACGGGCAGTGACAGTTATAAACTTCTTGACGACACACTCTCACGCATAAGGCCAACCGAGATTATATGTTGTCCCGCCGCCAAACTCATAGAAAATTCACTTTCAACAATAAGGCTTTCAGTAGTTCCTAATTTTTACTGCCTCACAGACGGCGCATACCTTTACTCCAAAGCCGAAAAGGCATTAAAGGTGCAATTCAAAGTCAGTTCGCTAGACGTCTTCGACATGACGGGCAAAAAGTATGGCATTCGCGCCGCTGGCGGGCTACTGTCTTACCTTGAAGAGACTCAAAAGCGCGCCATAACAAACATAAAGAAAATATCTGTCGTTAAAGACGACAGATACATCCACCTTGACATCAATTCAAGGCGCAACCTTGAACTTGTTGAAAGCATGAGCCTAAAAAAGAAAAAGGGCTCGCTTCTTGGACTTCTTGACCACACCATCACCACCATGGGTGCCCGAAAAATGCGCCTATTCGTTGAGCAACCATTAAGAGACGAAACTCTAATTAACCGCCGCCTTGACGCAGTTGAAGAACTTTTCAAGAGCCAAATTTTGCGTGAGGAGATTGCCGAGACTCTAAGGTCGGTGCAAGACATTGAAAGAAAATGTAGCAAAATTTCGGCTGGCAACATTTTGCCAAAAGAGTGCTTGGGGCTTGCCGAAAGTTTAAAAGTTGTTCCAAAGTTAAAGACCCTTCTTGACCCGCTTTCTAGCGAAGAGATGAAGAACATAAACTCACGTCTTAAAGACCTTAAAGAACTTTCAAATCTCATAACCGACGCCATTGACCCAAATAGTTCAAGCAATATTAAAGACGGCGGCTACATCCTTTCTTCGTTCAGCGAAGATCTGAGGCGTGCGCGCACCATGAGTGAGTATGGCAAGCAGTGGCTCGCCGAACTCGAAATCAGCGAGAGGGAAAGAACGGGCATAAAGAACCTCAAAACGGGCTACAACCGAGTCTTTGGCTACTATATCGAAGTCTCAAAGTCGTGGCTAAATCAAATCCCCGACAACTACATTCGAAAGCAGACCATGACAACGGGCGAAAGGTTCATAACCCCCGAACTCAAAGAGATGGAATACAAGATTCTTAACAGCGTTGACGAAGCGCTCAAAATCGAAACAAAAATCTATCAAGGCATAAAGGACACTCTTTCTTCATACATCGACGTCTTGCTTGATATGAGCGACGCCATATCCACACTTGACTGTCTTCTAAGTTTTGCCATTGTCTCGCAAAAATACCATTACTGCAAGCCAACTATAAATTCCTTGGTTAGCCACATCCGCATTGTTGACGGGCGTCACCCCGTTGTTGAAAGTTTGCTTGATGGTGGCGAGTTCGCTCCAAACGACACTCTTCTTGACAACGGCGCAAATCGAACAATGCTCATAACCGGTCCAAACATGGCGGGCAAGTCAACATACATGAGGCAAGTTGCAATAATAACTCTCATGGCGCACATGGGTTGCTTTGTTCCAGCAAAAGAGGCAGAGATTAGCATTGTTGACCGCATATTCACGCGTGTTGGCGCAAGCGACGACCTTGCGTTCGGTCAATCTACTTTCATGGTAGAGATGACCGAAGTTGCAAACATCATAGAGAACGCAACCGACAAGAGCCTCATCATCCTTGACGAGGTTGGAAGGGGAACATCCACCTATGACGGGCTGTCCATCGCTTGGGCAATCATGGAATATCTTTCAAAGCACCTAAAAGCAAAAACTCTCTTTGCCACTCACTATCACGAACTCACCGAACTTGAAGGCTCAATAGAGGGCGTGAAGAACTACCGAATCATGGTCAAAGAACTTGGCGACAGCATTGTCTTTCTTCACAAGATTGCGAGGGGGAGCGCAAACAAGAGTTTTGGTATTGAAGTTGCAAAACTTGCGGGACTTCCCGAAGAACTTTTGTCACGCGCAAAAGAGGTTTTGAAAATTCAAGAAGATGCCAACCGTGAGGCAAGCAAAGAGACGGGCAACCGCGTTGACGTTGAAACTTATCAGCCAAATGGCATTGAAGTTATAAATATTTTAAGAGACCTTGACATGGACAACATCACCCCAATAATGGCGTTTGGAACGCTACAAAATCTTGTTGACAAGGTCAAAAAATAGGAGGAGTACATGGCAAAAATCAATGTTTTAACCCCCGACATCTACAACTACATCGCTGCGGGCGAAGTTGTTGAAAGACCCGCATCTGTCATAAAGGAACTTGTTGAAAACAGCATCGACGCGGGCGCAACCATCATAGAAATTGAAGTTGAGGGCGGCGGCATAGAAAAAATGCGCGTCACTGACAATGGCATGGGGGTGGAAGAGAGCGAACTACCCGTCGCCTTCATGCCCCATGCAACGAGCAAGATTGCATCAGTAAAAGACCTTGACAGCATCTTCACTCTTGGCTTTAGGGGTGAGGCGCTCGCATCAATCGCCTCAGTTGCAAAAGTGACAATGACCAGCAAGCCAAAGTCTCAGCCCCACGCCTCAACAATAACCATTGAGGGGGGAAAAGTCAAAAGCACGGGTCAAACGGGCGCAAAAGACGGAACAACAACTGTTGTTACTGACCTTTTCTACTGCGTTCCGGCAAGGCAGAAGTTTTTGAAAAAGCCAAAGACCGAAGAGCAAGAAATAACCAACCTTGTCAGCCGTTTTATCTTGGCGCATCCCAAAATTTGCTTCAGTTATAGCGCAGACGGAAAGGTCGTTTTTCAGTCCAGTGGCACCAACCTTAAAGAGGCAATGTTTGCAGTCTATGGCAAGAGTGCAACCACCGAAACACTGCCTATTGACCTTAAAAAAGACGACTATTCTGTAACGGGCTATATTGGAAGGCCAAGTTGCTCAAAGCCAAACAGAACATATCAAACGCTCATCATCAACGGAAGATATGTAATTAACCAAACTGTCAACACCGCGATAACCAACGCCTATGGCGAAATGCTCATGAAGAGAAGATATCCATTTTTTGTGCTTGAACTTAGGCTCCCAACTGGAAGCGTGGATGTGAATGTTCACCCGAACAAACTTGACGTGCGCTTTGAAAACCAAAACAGAATATACTCGCTATTTTTCGAAGCGGTTTCAAGAGCACTTTCTCAAATGGACTATGTTGCCTCTGCCGAAGACAAAGAACTTGACAAAGACTTTTTAAACACGCTAGAAAAAATCGACAGCGGGGCAGACATAAATGTTTCTCCAGTTGTGCCCGCCGCCGTGCCTCAGTCACCCGCACCAAAGATTGACAAGGCAGGGGTGAACCTCAACAAAAATCCATTCTCTGCCAATCCAACCTTTATGAACGAAGAGTCAAGGCAAGACTTCAAGCGCGCCATCATCGACGCAACAATAGACTCGTCTGTTTCGCATGAAAGCAATGTTAAAGACGGCTTTGGACTTGGCTCAAAACTTCTTGAAAGGCTCTCGGACACATCAAGCGACAAGGCGTCTTCAAACTATTATAAAGAAGAAAAGGTCACTCAAAACGACCTTGGCATTGAAGCAAGCATAAAGAGGGTTGGAAAGGTGTTTAACACCTACCTTATCTTGGAAGTGGACAACGATATGTTCTTTATCGACCAGCACGCCGCCCACGAGAGAATACTCTATGAAAAGTTCAAAAGAGAGTATGACAACAAGAACATAATAATTCAGCCACTTCTCTTCCCGTATGTGCTCTCACTCAACCCGCTAGAGAGTGGCATACTTTCTGAGAACCTTGACATTTTGAGCGAACTTGGTTTTGAGGTTGAAGAGTTTGGAAAAAACACATTCAAGGTCAACGCCGTTCCAGCACTTGTCAGCGAAATGAACTTTGACACATTCTTTTCGGAGTTTTTAAGCGACACGAAAAACACCATAAAGAAAAGTAGCGACCTTATAAAAGAGTATTTGATGCAACACTCTTGTAAGAGCGCCATAAAGGGGGGCAACGACCTCAGCGACCTTGAAATTCAAACGCTCTACAAAGAGATGAGCAAAGAAAAAATTGCTCTGTTTTGCCCACACGGAAGGCCTATTGCCATAAGAATTAGCAAGCAAGAGATGGAAAAGTGGTTCAAGAGGATAGTTTGATGAAGCAAAAACTTCTTGTTATTGTGGGACCAACCGCCGTTGGAAAGACAGGGCTGTCCATCGCCCTTGCAAAAAAGTTCAATGGCGAGATAATAAGTGCCGACAGCGCGCAAGTCTATAAGGGGCTTAACATTGGCTCAGCAAAGGTGACAAGCGAAGAGATGGAGGGCGTAAGGCACCACCTTATCAGCATCATTGACCCCGACAAGACCTTTAATGCGGGGGACTTTACTTCGCTTGCAAAGAGTGCTATGTCTGACATAGCACGCCGAAACAAGCGCCCCATCGTTGTTGGCGGAACGGGAATGTATATAAGTAGCCTTCTTTTTGGGCTCTCGGTTGACTGCTCAAGAGACGAAGAGTATCGCAAAGAACTTGAAAAATTTGATTCAAAAACTCTTCACAAAATGCTTGCCGAAATCGACCCTGAAAGCGCAAGCGTCATTCACGAAAACCACAAAACGCGTATAATTCGCGCCCTTGAAATCTACCACTTGACGGGGAAAAAGAAGAGTTCTTTCTCTTCAAATAACGAAAGCGAATACGACTACCTACTTTTATGCCTCACCATGGAGAGGGGCGCGCTTTATGAAAGAATAAACAAGCGCGTTAACATCATGCTTGAAAATGGGCTCCTAGACGAAGTCAAGAATCTTCTTGAAAGCAAGAGAGTTGAAAAGACCAGCCAGTCCATGAGTGCGATTGGCTACAAAGAGGCGATTGCCTACCTTGACGGCAATCTTACATATGAAGAGTTTGTCTGTAAGCTAAAACAGAACTCGCGCAACTATGCAAAGCGCCAGATGACGTACTTTAAAAAACTTCACGGCGTTATCATGGTTGACGCAAATGACAAAGAAAAAATATTTGAAATGGTGGAGAAATTTTATGCAAAGAACTGAAGCATTGGCCCTCATAGAAGAGGCGGAAAAATCTTTAAAGAAGCAATATAAGTGGCTTGATGACCTTGCTCTTTCAAACAGCGAAAAGGTCCTTGACGCGTTCTATAAGGCGAACGTCAGCCTTATGAATATGTCATGTTCAAGTGGCTATGGCTATGAAGACACGGCAAAGCCAAAACTCTGCGAGGTGTATAAAAATATCTTCAAGGCAGAGGACGCCATTGTTTGCCCGCAGATAACTTGCGGAACCCACGCCCTCACTCTGCCACTCTTTGGAATTTTGCGCCCAGGCGACGTTGCTTTAAGCATAACGGGGAAGCCATACGACACCATGGAAGACATAATAAACGGCAAAGAAGGGGAGCAAATTGGCTCGCTGAGTGAGTTTGGCATAAAGTTTGTCAATGTGGATATGAAAGGTAACAACATCGACATAAAGACCTCAATAAAACTCGTGAAAGAACTCTCACCAAAGATGATATATATCCAGCGTTCAAGGGGCTACTCAGCGCGCGAGGCTTTGTCGGTATATGCCATTGGTGAGGCAATAAAGAAAATAAAAGAAGTTAAGAGCGACATCATTGCCATGGTTGATAACTGCTACGGCGAGTTCACCGAGGACAAAGAGCCCATCGAACTTGGTGCCGACATAATGGCGGGGTCTCTTATGAAAAATCCAGGTGGCGGAGTCGCGCCAACGGGGGGCTACGTTGCGGGAAGAAAAGACCTTGTCTCAATGGCGGCGGGACGACTCACTGCACCATCTCTTGGCATTGAAGTTGGCTCATATAACGCAAGTTATTATCCATTTTTTGAGGGAATTTTCCTCGCTCCACACATGGTTGCTGGCGCACTGAAAGGGAACATCTTGCTTGGAAAAATTCTTGCAGAAAATAACATAAACAGCACTCCAAAGGTGGGGGTCATACCTCATGACATTGTGCGTTCAATCAACTTTAACGATGAAAAAAAACTCATAGACTTTTGCAGACTTGTTCAAAGATATTCGCCAATCGACTCAAACGCCGTGCCAATGCCGTGGGACATGCCGGGCTACAAAGACCAAGTCATCATGGCGGCGGGAACATTCATCCAAGGCTCAACCATGGAACTCTCTTGCGATGGTCCCATCCGCCCACCATACATCTGCTACATCCAAGGCGGCTTAACCTACGAACATCTAAAAATACTCTGCCTAAATTATCTGTGTTGCGAGCCGTAATCGAGTCGCATCTTCTAAAATGGGGAAAATTTGATGTTTATCATTGAAAAATTTAGAGGGCGAGATTTGCGCCTATAACAAGGCATAAAAAAATTTTCAGGCAGGAGTTTATATAAATAAATGACTGTCTGAGATTTTTTGATTTCTGCACTTGTTGTGCTGAAGTTCGCCAATCCTTAATACAATTAGAGGGCGAGATTTGCGCCTAGGGCAAGGCTCGGCGGGTGGGGTCGCGCAGGAGTTTATATAAATAAATGACTGTGCGACCCCGCCCGCCAGAAACGCAGCCCTAGGCGTAAATGTCGCCCTCTAAAAGTGGTAGGGGAGATGAGAAAGGGCACAATAAAAGTTCACGTACTTTAGGCCTGAGACTGAGTTTTTGTTTTTAAAGCGGTAGACTTTGCCGTCTTTGAGGCTGAGTTGAATACCATTGATGCCTTCGATGGCGTAACCAATAATCTTGTCAAATGGGATGATGTGAGACTCTTTTTTGTTGACAAGTTCGAAGGCGTTTTTGTAGAGTTCAAGCCTAAATGTGCCAAGGTCTTCGTTTTTGTATTTGTCAATCTTTCTCTTGATTTCAAAGCCCTCGTCACTGGTGATAAGAGTGTGCTCATTGAACTTGTCAAAAGGCATTTTTCTGAGCTCTTCCTTTTGCCACTTGTCCATCATGTCAAGGCGTGTTTCGGTGTGGTTTTCTATGTAGCCGTATTCGTTATAGTTGGCAGAAAAGCCACATTTTGAGCAAGTGAAGGTGTTTTTTTCGCCCTTCAAAGTTGAAATTCCCTTGCATTTTGGGCACAAATAGAGTAGGGTCTCGATATTCTCTGCAAGGTTTTTACCCTTAAAGCGAATATGCTGTTTTTCTTGCACTTCATAGGCGTTGACGCGCAAGTTTTCTTTCACAATTTCATATAACTGGTCATTGTCCATGGTGTCAATCTCTTCGGGAGTGATGATCTTTTTGATAAAGCCGTGCATTTCACCTTTTCTTTTGTTGTGCGTCCAGCGAGGGGAAGAAAAGTAACCCCCTTCAATATTATAGATAACAACGGGGACTCTGAGCCTTTTAAGAAGTTTGCCAATGGCGGGTTTCATCTCGCTCATTTCACCCGCAAAAGACTTGTTGCCCTCGGGGAAAAGACCAATCGCACCACCTTGGCGAACAATGGACATGATGTTTCTTACAGTTGAAACATCGTGAGTGGACTTGGTTATTGGAATGGGGCAGAGCACGTGCTGAATGAACTTGCCGACCTTCATAGAAGAGATATGGTCACTCATAACAAAGTAGAGCGGGGTGTTAAAGCTCTTTGCAATAAAGAACGCATCATAATCGGTCGTGTGGTTGCCAAGCACGATAAATGGGGGTTTAAGGTCACTTTTTTCGCAAGTATAATTGAACTTCCTCTTCAAAATGAAGTAGGAAATGATGGGGTTTAATAGTTTGTTCCAAAATCCATGCCTTTTTTTGACTTCGTATTTCATAAGACTTCACCTAATAACAAGAGTATAACATAGTTAGGCGCCTAACACATAGCATTTTATTAACTTTTTTTCAAATATCTTGCCAAGATTTAAAAATTTATTTGTTGCATAAAAAAATATATGGTATACTTATATAAAATTATACCAGCGAGGTAGACAAATGGACCTTTTTGAAAAGTGTACAAAAAATCCAACAAGCGACCTTATAAAATTCGCGAAATCAAAAGACATATATCCATACTTCCACACCCTTGAGTCAAAGCAAGACATTGTTGTTGAGATGGAAGGCAAGCGCGAGGTAATGATTGGCTCAAACAACTATCTTGGGCTTACGGGCAATCAAGAAGTTATTGACGCTGCCGTTGAGGCAACGAAAAAGTTTGGAACAGGATGCTCGGGTTCAAGATTTTTGAACGGAACAACCTCTGCGCACGTTGCTCTTGAAAAAGAACTCGCCGAGTTTTTGCACAAAGAAGACTGCGTAACCATGAGCACTGGCTTTCAAACCAACCTTGGAGTTATTAGCGCCATCGCCGGAAGAAACGACGTTGTTTTGTGCGACAAAGAGAACCACGCATCAATCTATGACGCAATAAAACTCAGTTATGCAGAACTTATAAGATTCAACCATAACGACATGGAAGACCTTGAGGCAAAATTAAAGACCGTTCCAGAGAACAAGGGAATTTTGATTGTTACTGACGGCGTGTTTAGTATGAGCGGAGACATTTGCAACCTTCCTGAACTTGTCCGCCTAAAGAAAAAGTATGGCGCAAAACTCATGATTGACGACGCTCACGCCCTTGGTATCCTTGGTGAAAACGGACGCGGAACTGCCGAATATTTTGGGCTTGAAGACGACATTGACCTTGTTTGCGGAACATTCTCAAAAAGTCTCGCCAGCCTTGGTGGATACTGCGCTTGCAGTAGAGTTGTTGCAGAGTTTATAAGGCACAACTCAAGACCATTCATCTTCTCGGCATCAATAACTCCTGGTTGCGTTGCGGCTGCAAGAAAGAGCCTTGAAATAATAAAGCGCGAGCCCGAAAGAAGAAAGCACCTTCTTGAAATCTCAAACTATATGCGTCAGTGCCTAAGAGAGCGCGGAATCGCTTTCCGTGACAGCATAACCCCAATCATTGCAATATATACCTATGACCCCGAACCAACTCTTGCAGTTTGCAAAAGGCTGTTCGATGAAGGAGTCTATGTTAACCCAACGCTTCCACCAGCAACCCCAGTGGGCGAGTGCCTTATAAGAACAAGTTACACCGCGACCCACACAAAAGAACTCATGGAAGAGGCAGCCGACAAAATATTGAAAGTTCTTAAAGAGATGAAAATAATGTAAAGTAAAATCACCCGTAAAGGGTGATTTTAGTTTTCGTCATCATCGCCATCAAGTCCGTAGGCTTTGTAGAGTTCGTCAAGCGTCATCCCGTCGTTTTGCGGGCGAATGACCTTGTCAATCTTGATTTTTACAAAGCCCTTTTCGTCGGTGTTATATGAGTCAAGACACTTGCCACAATTATCGCAAAACTTCGTCGGGTCAAGGTCACATAGCAAACACTCGCCACAATGCGTGCAACCTTGCGTTTCGTCAAGGACACATGGCTCACCAAGTTTTGGCAACTGCTTTATTAGTTCTTTTTTCAATTTTTCAATTTCTTGATTATTTTTTTCCATTTTCCGCCTCGCCAGTTAAGTATAGACCATATTTTGCTATTTTTCAATCATTTTTTGATAAAAAAATACAAACAAATGTTTGCCAAATAAAAAAGTATGTGTTATACTTGGTTTAAGAGGAAAGTATATGAAAAGAATAGACCAAACCGCAAGAGTGCTTGAATACATTGAGGATTTCATGGAAAAGAACTCTTATGCGCCAAGCGTGAGGGAACTTTGCAGTGGACTTAACATTTCTTCAACGGCAACAATAGTCTATCATTTGAGGAAACTTGAAAACCAGGGGAAACTCGTTCGCGCAAAACAAAAAAATCGCGCCATGGACCTCAAAGAAAAGAAGGGTGGAGTACCCGTCGTTGGGAAAGTTGCTGCGGGCGAACCAATTTTGGCAACTGAAAACATAGAGGACACTTTGTCCTTCTCAGACAACGTGTTTGGCGACCAAGACGAGTTGTTTATCTTGAACGTCAGTGGCGACAGCATGATAAATGCGGGGATATTCACGGGCGACAAAGTGGTTGTCCACAAGCAAGCAACAGCCGAAAATGGCGAGATTGTGGTTGCCCTCATCGACGACAGCGCAACCGTAAAACGCTTTTATAAAGAGCATGGCCACATTCGGCTTCAGCCCGAAAACGACTACATGAAGCCCATAATTGTTCCAAATGCAACAATCCTTGGCAAGGTTGTGGGACTTATTCGCAATTATAAATAAAAATATAGATAAACACACTAATTTGCTAGAGAAAATGAACAAAAAATATGACGACACAAGGTCGTCATATTTTTTAGCAGGGGAGACGCGATTCGTAAGGAGCGCAGCGACGGAATAGCAAAAAGGCACCTTCGCTAACTTTGCGCCTTTGCGCGTCACAGATTTCGGTTGAGCGGCGACACTGACATACTCAAACTAGCAAAAATGACGAACAAAAAAACCAAGATTTATCTTGGCTTCTTTGTTCGCCCATAAAAGCGACGTTTGAGTTTGGCAGGGGAGACGCGATTCGAACACGCAACCTACGGTTTTGGAGACCGCTACTCTACCATTGAGCCACTCCCCTAGAACAATATGTATTATAGCAATACATATTTGTTTTGTCAACTTTTTATCTTATTTGTTCCATTTCAGATATTATATCTTGTTTAACGCGCAAAAAGTCGCGCCTTGACAAATGCTTGTCGGGATTGTATTGACCCTCGTCAAAAATGGTGGTGAGGGCAGAGCGAATTTGATTTTTGTTGTTCTTGTCATAAAAGTCGGGATTAACTTGCGTTCGCCACCTAATATTTTCCAAAATTTCCATAAAACTTGGATTGTACATAAGATATGCCCTTATGGTTTTTCGGGCGCTTGAAAAGTTTTGTTGAGTTTGCAAAATGTAGTCAAAAAAGTCTTGAAGATAAATAATTGACGAACTAGTCTCGGTTGTGCAGTGTTTCAAAAGGTCTAGCCAAGCGTCATTAACTCCAAACGCTCCACCATAAAAGTGGGTGTCAGAAAGTTCGGGAATGTGGTCAGTTTGCTTTTGCTTATTTGAAGTTGCGCAATCAACAAAGAAGTTATAGAAACTTGAAAGGTAAGAGAGCGACACAAGTTCAACGCTACTTGAGGGAACATAGTCCTTCAAAAACTCCCTTATGTCTCTCAAAACAGACTTGTTCACGGCGTTATAGAAGTCGTTGACCGACATCTTGTCGTGACCGGGAAGAATTGCGCTTGCCTTGTCAAAGCGATTTATCTCTTCGGCAACAATCTTAAAGACCTTGTTAAAGACATAGTAAACGTGGTGCTTGTCTGTTCTTGAAAAGTACACATATTGCCTTGAGTCGGGGTTAAAGTCGATTTTTCCAACGCCAGAAATCAACACGCGCTTGACGGGGAGGTCCTTTTTTATGCAAGGCAAAACCGCGCTTGGCGCTTGAACTCTGTATAGTGTCATTAAGTTCTCAAAATTTTCCACTAACCAATTATACCACAACAAATATGCCTTTTCAATAGTTGCCTTAAACAAAATTTTGTTATATAATATCGAATATGAAGAAAGTTACCATCTACACCGACGGAGCGTGCTCGGGCAATCCCGGAAACGGGGGCTGGGGGGTGTGCCTTATCTATAAGTCGCAAGAAAAAAAACTCAGCGGGGCACAAAAAGAAACAACCAACAACCGCATGGAACTTCAAGCCGCAATCGAAGGGCTTAGTGCCCTTAAAGAGCCTTGCATTGTTGACCTTTACAGCGACTCAGCCTATATGGTGAACGCCTTTAACGAGGGCTGGGTGGAGAATTGGAAAGCCAACGGCTTTGTTGGTTCAGACAAAAAAGAGGTCAAAAACCTTGACCTTTGGAAGTCGCTCATTGACCTTTGCAGTGTTCACAAAGTGACCTTCATAAAAGTTAAAGGCCATGCCGACAACAAGTATAACAACGAATGCGACAAGTTGGCAGTAAACGCCATAAAGACACTTGAAAAACAATAGGAAAAAGAGAAGAGCCCGATAATCGGGCTCTTTTAAACGTGGAAATTTTTTGACCTAAAGTAAATGTTGTGAAGAATTGCATCAAGTATTGGATAAAGTGACATAACGCAAGGCACAATCCAAAGAAGGTGATTATAGGTTGGTTGCGAGAAACTATAAAATCCAAGTTGCAAGTTGACGCAATAAATGATGATGAACAGTTGAATTGTCAGCAAAATTGCAAAGAGCATATTTAATCTAAACACATACCTTGCCGGCTTTTTCTTGTATGGATTGATGATGAACAAAATTGTGTAGATTATTGGAACAATGGCGATGACTGCCATGCCAATCAAGAAGTATTTGTATGTGCCGTCGCTCGCAAAACCAAGCGCCGAGTTGTAACTTGCTCTGTATGAAGATGAGATGAAGTAGGCGAGTGTCAAAAGGAATGTGACTATTCCAAACGAGGTCCACGAGGTGACAAGGTTGAGTTTGTTGGACTCGATATATGACCTTGTTGCCTTTGCCTCTTTGAGATGACGCTTGTGCTCTTTAACAACCAAGCCCTCTTTCTCAAATTCAGACTTCAGTTCGTCATACGACATGACTTTTTGCAATGCCACATCATCTTTTGGCTTTTCGCTGGCGCTGTAGTTCATCAGTGAACTCAACTTTTCTTTTGACTCTTCGTCGGTGTAGCCCGGTTCAAGGTTGTCATAGTTTTCAGTGGTCTTATAAAAGTCCATGAAAGTTGCATTTCCGCTTGAAGTGTCCTCAACTTCGAACAAGTCCTCGCTTTCAGAAGAAGGGGAGAAGGTTTCTTCGCTTGGCTTTGTGTAGTCCTCTTCATATGGGGTCTCTTGCTCTTTTTCAACCTCGTCGTCAAAGAGGGTCAACTGCGCGTCGGCGGGCTCTTCTTTCACTGCATCGGGGTTAAGATATATGCTGTCTTCATCAAGATTGCTGTCGTCAACCCAGATTTCGTCTTCGTGCTTTTTAAGAAGTTCGCTTGTGCCAAAGTCATGATAAACAGGAGCAACGGTCTCGGGCTCAACAAGAGGACTTTCTTTGGCCTCTTCTTCAACTGGAGTTTCATCTTTTAGGCCGTCAATCTTGACCTCGGGAGCAATATAGTCGCTTTGAGGGTCACTGATTTCATTGCTTTCGAAATAACTCTCATTAGATTTGAGTCTGTATCCGTCAATATCGAAAACGAAAGGCACGTTTTCTTCGGGCTTTTCTTCGGGGGCGTCAAGCATAGGCTTTTCATCATAAGAAATGGCGGTCTCTTCGTTATGCTCAATATAAATTGGCTTGTCAAGGTCGTCATGAACCTCAACATTTGTGTTTTCGTTGTTTTCACCATCATAGCCACTTTCAAAGAACGAGGCTTGCGCCTTTGAAACTTCTTCGTCAAAAGGCAACTCTTCGTCATCATAGAAATTATTTTCTTCGCTCAAAGTGTTAGGTATGGCCTCAATTGGCTCGCCGTTTGCAGTCGTGTTAACAACGGCATTGTCTTCATCATGCCAAACATTAGAGTCAACAGCGTGCTCTTCGCTGGCGATATGCTCTTCTTTCGGGTTGCCCCAAGGAATAATCTCGTCATCGTCTTCGATATGAGAGGAGAGAAGAATGCTGTCTGTGAGCGATTGTGAAGGGGCGTTTTCTTTCACGGCTGTTTGAAGTGGGGCAGACTTTTTGCCCTCGTCAAGGCCTTTGTTATAAGCCTCCTTAATTGCCTTTTGAAATTCCTCATCACTCACCGAATTTTCTTGTTTTGTCTGCATGGCGGAACCAAGTTCATATTGCTTTTTGACAAAAGGGTTAGAGATAAGGTTGTCGATAATCTCTCTTGACCTTGTCCACTCATCATAGTTCTCTTGAAAAGTTTGGCGACCCTCGTCGGTGAGTTTGTAGTAATGGCGCTTGCCACCAATGTCGCTTTCTTCCCAATAAGAGGAAATGAGCCCCTTGTCTTCAAGACGCTTCAAACAACTGTAAAGAGTGGGTTGCTTAAGTTCGTAGGTTCCGCGACTTTTTTCCTCAACCTCTTTGCAGATTTCATAGCCATATCTATCACCCTCAAAAAGTACTTTGAGAATGATGGTATCAATATGTCCGCGAATTAAATCACTATCAATACCTTGCATAACTTCCTCTACAAATTTTTATTCAATATTATTTTAAAAGAAATTTGGTTGTAAAGTCAATCAAAAACAAAACAATACAACATATTTTAGTATTTTATATATATATTATGGGGCAAAATAGAGGATAAAATTTACAAAATGGCAAATCAAAGCGCCAACAAAAGACAAAATAACAAAACTTATCAAAAATTTTCTTGAATATATCCCCCCATAAGTTTGATAAAATTAAATTAGTCAAATATAATAATTGCAAGGAGAAATCATGATAACACCCGACCTTATAACACGCTCAAACAGAAGCACGCTCTCGCTCTCAATTTTAAAAGACGGACAAATAGTTGTTAAGGCACCACTAAAACTTTCAAACGAGCGCATACAAAAGTTCGTTTTCGAAAAGCAAGCATGGATAAGAGAGAAGTTGACCATCATCGAAAACAATCGCCAAAAATATGAAGAGGTCATTTCATACAGAAGGTTTATGCTGTTTGGAAACCAATACTCGCTGAAACTCAGCAGTGCGGTTAAGAAGATTGAAACCGCAAAGAGCGACCTTGTTATCTATATGCCAGCGTCGACAGAAAACGACAAGATACTGTCAAAACTCAAAGCGTGGTACAAAAAGCAAGCAAAGACCATTCTTGAAGAGCGAGTGAACTACCTCTCGTCAATTTTGAAACTTCGACCAAATACCGTTAGAAT
Organism: uncultured Clostridia bacterium; assembly: GCA_947595235.1. Lineage (GTDB taxonomy): Bacteria > Bacillota > Clostridia > Christensenellales > UBA1242 > UMGS2069. Next base: position 12,736 of record CANQEP010000014.1, on the reverse strand, counting down.
TTCGGACAGCAAGGGGAGGTGGGGGTCGTGCAACTCAAGGGGAAACATCAGTTTAAACTTCCGCGTGATAATGCTCGAACCCGCCGTTATTGACTATGTTATTGTCCACGAACTTTGCCACCTTGTTGAGATGAACCACTCAAAAAGGTTCTGGAACTTGGTTAACTCGTTTCTTCCAAGCGCCCCGTCAGCAAAGAACAAAATCAAGGAGTTCGGGTTCTTGCTTGGACTGTTTTAAAATTTTTTTGATTTTTTGAATAATAAAAAAATATGCGCACACACTAGACATAGATGATACCAAACAAAGTATCATCTTAACATAAAAGAGAGTGAAAATGACTTACTGAGTTTTTTAGTTAGAACTTCCTAAGACAAATTCACCCTCTTTTTTCATGATAAAAAACACCACGCGCTCTTGTTGACATAAATTCTTCAAGATGTACCAATGGAAGTATAAGGTCACACGCTCAAAGATAAAAATATCTATTGTGGCAACAAAGACATCTGTTGAAGTAACTTGGCATCTATGGGGCAACAAAGAACATCAGTTGAAGCAACATGACATCTATTGAGGCAATCATTTGTTGGGGCGACAATGAAAATGGCGCTCTTTTTCTGTGTCAACATCACTCTTTCGCTTTGCCAAAAGCCCTCTTTTTTAATGGCGAAAGAAAAAATTTGGCGATGGGGAGTGAGAAAGTTATTAGACCATTTGTTAACAACGTTTGGACAATTTATTCGCAAAAGACAGGTTTTGCGAACAAATAAGGCTAATGAAATGGGGTTTTTAACACTTATTAACAAATGGCTCAATCTTCGATAAAATCTAGCGTCTGGGCTTTTTAGGAATTTTGCTTATCAAATTTTTGTTGTCAGTTTATAAAATTTTACAAAATTTTTTACTACGCAATTTTTCGCTCAAAATTTATTTTACAAGCGACTGTCAAACCGCCTTTACAAACAATTTCGCTTGGGCTCAATTTTTGGACTTATTTACATTAGATTTTTCATTTGGCTTGTTGTCAATTTCAATTCTACCACACAAATTCCTCTAAGCGAATTTTGACTGCAACTTTTGTCAGAATCATGAAAAAATTTTCTACTCAAATATTTGTGATAATGTTGACTTTAAAGGATTTATTGCTTATAATAACAATGTTCTTTATGAACTGCGCAATAATTTTTGCGTAAGGCTTATGACTTTTGTTCATAAGCACGAGGGACAGCGCGTGCCCTCATTTTTTTATTGAGAATTTTTTTATGTAATTACCCTATACCTTTGCTTGAATTGTTTTTGTGTGACTAATATATCATGTGCAAAAAATTGACCGTCTCACACAAAATGACTAATTTTTTTCCAGTGGATTTTGAGAAAACTTTTTCAAAAATTCTGTCTCAGCGCGTCACAGCAAAGCCAAATGTTTGCGCGCACGCAAAATCAAAAAAATAGATGGCAAAATCCACACATCAAATTTGACTTTTGCCATCTAATAATTATTGTTGCCAGAATTTTTTTATTTATACACATTATTCAAAAAAATTTATAAAAATTTTTCATAATGTCTGGTGCGTTTCTAAAATCCAAGCGCAAATGGAGTCATCGATATCTTAACATACTTATAAAAATTTTTATGTCCTCACCCCAATATATCATTATATATAATAAATTCACATTATACTAATTATACTAAGTTGTGTTTTGCGAATAGTTGACAATGGGGAGATTTTGTGACAGATTTCTTTATTTGCGTGGAATTTGCCCTTTAAGTGCCGTGATTGTGGCGCTTGTATCAGTAGTTTCAGAGTCGGATTGGCTTTCTTTCTTGGTTTTTGTGCAGTCGACTTGTGGACTTGTGACGTTCCTTTCGGCGCGTTCCTTGGTTTTGCGGTCGGCTTTATGGGGTATTTTTGCAGATCGATTTAATCATTCCTTCTGGCGCGTTGTCTCATGTTATGCAGTTAATTTGAATCGCTTCTTGTGGTGCGGCCTATCGATTGTGTAATTATTGTGAGCGTTTTTGTATAGGTTTGCAATTTGCCTTGTAATGGCGCGTTCCTTGGTTTTGCGGTCGGCTTTAAGGGGTATTTTTGCAGTTCGATTTAATCATTCCTTTCGGCGCGTTGTCTCGTGTTTTGCGGTTATTTTGAGACATCCCTTGTGGCGCTTGATATTGAATATTTGACTTTGGGAGTGATTTTTATTCAAGTGGCATTAATGTGAAATTTACAAATTTTTTATTATTCCATTTTTTTGGCGTGCGACCCGCCCTCCCCCGCTTTTGTTGAAAATTTGGAAGAGAAAATGGCAACAATGGTTGCCATTTGACTCATGCTTTTTAATTTTTCTTTGTTAGAAGTGTTTGTCCGCCCATATATTTGCGCAAAACTTCTGGGATTGTTACAGTTCCGTCGGCGTTTTGGAACTGTTCAACAATGGCTGGAATTATTCTTGAGGTTGCAAGTCCGCTTCCGTTAAGGGTGTGCAAAAATTCGGTTTTTCCAGTCTTTGAGTCGCGATATTTCATGCTTGAACGCCTTGCTTGGTAGTCTCGCGCGTTAGATACCGAACTGCACTCTTTATAGATGTTCATGCTTGGAATCCAAAGTTCAACATCATAGGTACGGCACATGCTGTCTGAGCAATCGCCCGCAGCGAGTTTTACAAGTTGGTAATGAAGTCCAAGTTTTTCAACCAGCGATTGCGCCTTCTTTACAAGATACTCAAAGGCCTCGTCGCTCTTGTCTTTTGCGGTGTACATGACCATCTCAACCTTGTTGAACTGGTGTCCACGAATCATGCCACGCTCTTCGGCCCTATATGAACCTGCCTCACGACGATAGCAAGGAGTGTAGCCTGCAAACTTCTTTGGAAGTTCGTTCTCTTTCAAAATCTCACCGCGATACAAGTTGACAAGCGCCGTCTCGGCTGTTGGAAGCAAGAACTTACTCGTCTTGCTCTTTGAGTCAATCCAGTAGACGTCGTCTTCAAACTTTGGGAATTGTCCCGCGCCAAGTCCGCACTCATAGTTGAGCATATGTGGAAGGAGCATAAACTCAAAGCCGTCTTTGACGTGCTCATCAATGAAGAAACTAAGTAGAGCCCACTCAAGCCTTGCGCCGTCGCCAGTATAAATCCAAGCGCCGTTGCCCGCAAGTTTTGCGCCACGCTCATAGTCAATAAGTCCAAGGTCCTTGCAAAGTTCAACATGGTTTTTGGGCGTGAAGCCCTTGAACTCTGGCTTTTTTCCAAAGGTGTAGATTGGGGTGTTGTTCTCTTTTCCGCCAGCAAGCAAGTCCTCGTCCGGAAGGTTTGGTAAGCACAGCAAAATGTAGTTGATTTTTTCGGTCAACTCTGCAAGTTCGCCGTCAAGTTTGGCAATGCTTTCGCCAAGTTCCTTCATCTCTTTAACGACCGACGAAACGTCTTTGCCTTGCTTTTTCAAAACTGGAACTTCACTGCTTGCCTTGTTACGCCTAGCCTTCATCTCTTCAACAACTTTGGTCTTTTCTCTTCGCTGTTTGTCAAGTTCCAATAATTCTGCAAAGTCAACATCTTTGCCACGATTTTTGTATCTCTGTTTGATTTTTTCAGGATTTTCTCTTATGATTTCAAGTGCTATCATTTTCCACCTCTATTACTATTTTGCCCCATTATACAACGCCAATAAAATAATTGCAATTATTTTTGCAAATTGCTTAAATCATTTGCCAACTATTCGCAAAACATTTATAATAAAAGTATGAAAAACATGTCATATTATGATGAAAGAAACAACAAAAACACCATCAAACTTCGAAAAGTACTCCGAGACATGCCCGAGTTTTGTTATGACTACTTCACTGGCATGGAGTACAGCACAAGTTCCCTCACCCGCCTCAACTATGCCTATGATTTGAGGATATTTTTCGACTACCTCTTCAACGAAACGAATGTTTTTAAGGGCAAAAATGTCAACACTCTTGAGCCAAAAGACCTTGAAAACGTAACGGCGTCCACCATCGAAAGGTACATTTCATACATCTCTGCCTATGAAGACAAAGACGGCAACATGAAAGTTAACACCGAGCGCGGAAAAGCGCGAAAAATTGCCTCGGTGCGCTCATTCTTTAAGTATTTTTACAAGCATGAGTACATTTCTTCTGACGTTTCTGCAAAAATCAGCATGCCCAAACTTCACGAAAAGACCATCATCCGTCTTGAAAATGACGAGATTCCAAAACTTCTTGACGAGGTTGAAAGTGGCTATGGTTTGACTGGCCACGCAAAGGGCTTCCACAAACTGACTCAAAGGCGCGACACTGCCATTGTTACTTTGCTTCTTGGAACTGGAATGCGTGTCAGCGAGTGCGTTGGCCTTAACCTTTCAGACATCGATTTTAGCGTGAACGGGCTAAAAATCACAAGAAAAGGCGGAAACCAAGTTGTTTTGTACTTCTCTGACGAGGTCAAAGTTCCATTGGTGGACTATATCAACGAAAGGAACGAAAATCCGCATTTGAAAGACGAGCCCGCACTATTTTGCTCGCTTCAAAACAAACGCATAACACCAAGAGCGGTGCAAAACCTTGTTAAAAAATATGCCTCCATTTCCACTCCACTAAAGCACATCACTCCGCACAAACTTCGAAGTACCTACGGCACGGCGCTCTACCGCGAGACCGGAGACATCTATATCGTTGCCGACGTTCTTGGACATAAAGACGTCAACACAACAAAACGCCACTATGCCGCAATCAGCGAGGATCTAAGGAAAAAAGCCGCAACAAAAGTCCATTTGCGAGACTAAAAATGCCACACTACTGTGGCATATTTTTTTGCGAGAAAAATCGTTTTGCGTTGTCAAAAAATATCTTGTCTATGGTCTCGTCGCTGTAGCCAAGGAACTTTAACCTCTCTTCAAGCGCGGGCAGTGACGCGTAAGATTTCATGCCACGCGGAGTGTTTTTTGTGCCAAAAAAGTCAGTCCCAAGGCATATGTTGTCGTCGCCATAACGCGAGACAATATAGTCAATGTGGCGTGCTATGTCTGAAATAGTACTCTTCTTTTGCCCGCTCAAAAATTGGCTCACAAAGGCAATTCCAATAAGCCCACCGCTCTCAACAATCATTCTTATTTGGTAGTCTTTGAGATTGCGTGGATTGTTTTGCAAGGTGAAGACCGCGGTGTGCGAACAAAGAATTGGATTCTCGGTTATGTTTGAAAAACTCATAAAGGACTTTTCGCAAAGGTGCGCGGTGTCAACAAAGATGTTATTTTTTTCAAGTTCGCGTACAACATCAATTCCAAGCGCGGTCAAATCACCACCCTCAACCGCTCCCCCACCAAGCGCATTTTGATAGTTCCAAGTGAGCGTGCAGTAGTCGGGCGAACAATTTATAACTCGGCTTAGATTGTTCTTTGAAACAAAGTGCATATCCTCAATTCCAAGTCTCAAAAAAAGTCCATACTTTTCGTCAATTTCGCCGTTGTTCTTATTAACAAACTCAAACCCCTTTTCAACGCTCTTGATAGCCTCGTCACTCTCCATCTCGCTTGTCCAAACCGCCGAAACAATTTCATTTGAAGAGGCATATTTATTCAAATATTTCCCTCTTACCTTATCGTTTTTCAACTCACTTAAAAAGTCATTGTGCAAATCAAAGAATTTTCTCATCAATAAAATTTATGCCAAGAAACATTATTTTATTCGAACGAAATAACCGCCCGACACTTTCGTCGGGCGGTTATTTTTATGTCGCAGTAGCGACTGCTCTTGTCTCCCTTATGATATTTACTTTGATTTGGCCTGGATACTCGAGTTCGGACTCGATTTTCTTTGCGATTTCTTTTGCAAGAACAATCATGCCGGCATCGTCAACCTCTTCGGGCTTAACGGCAATGCGGATTTCACGACCCGCTTGAATTGCATAGGATGTTTGAACGCCCTTGAAACTGTTGGCAATCTCTTCAAGTTTTTCAAGACGCTTAACATAGGCGTCAAGTGACTCACGCCTTGCGCCCGGCCTTGCACTTGAAATTGCGTCGGCAACTTGAACAATGATTGCCTCAATGGACTTGTACTCAACGCCACCATGGTGCGCCTCGATGCAGTGGATAACCTCGGGACTCTCTTTATACTTCTTGGCAACGTCAACGCCGATTGAAATATGAGTGCCCTCCATTTCGAAGTCAAGCGCCTTGCCAATGTCGTGAAGCAAGCCACCGCGCTTTGCAATGGCAACATCTGCGCCAAGTTCGCCCGCCAAAACTCCCGCTAAATACGATGTTTCTAGCGAGTGCTTAAGAACATTTTGGCCATAACTTGTTCTGTACTTAAGTCTGCCAAGAATCTTGATAAGTTCGGGGTGAAGATTGAAAATGCCAGCCTCAAATGCCGCGTTCTCGCCCGCCTCTTTGATGGACTTTTCAATGTCTTTCTTGACCTTTTCAACAATGTCTTCAACTCTTGCTGGGTGTATGCGCCCGTCAGAGATAAGTTTTTCAAGTGTAAGCCTTGCGACCTCTCTTCTTATTGGGTCGAAACTAGACAAAATGACGGTGTCGGGAGTGTCGTCAACAATAAGGTCAACGCCCGTTGCCGCCTCTATGGCACGAATATTGCGCCCCTCGCGACCAATTATGCGGCCTTTCATCTCGTCGTTTGGAAGTTCAACGGCGGTGACCGTCACTTCGGCAGTATGGTCAGTTGCGCACTTTTGAATTGCAAGCGCGATAATTTCGCGAGCCTTTTTCTCGCCCTCTTCGTGAGCCTCGTTCTCGATGTCGCGAACAATAACTCCAGCTTCTTTTCTTGCATCGTCAACAATAGAGTCAACAAGTTGCTTTTTTGCCTCGGCTTGAGTTAGACCCGAAACTCTTTCAAGTTCTTTGTTTATGCCCTCAGCCTTTTTGTCGAGTTCTTTCTCGCGAGCAGCAAGGTCTTGCTTGCCCTTTTCGATCTGTGCTTTAAGGTCGTCGGCTGCTTGAATTTTTTTGTCAAGCGAGTCCTCTTTGCGGTCAAGCGCTTCCTCACGTTGAACAACTCTATTTTCCATTCTTTGAATTTCGCTTCGTCTTTCGCGAATTTCATCGTCGTTTTGTTTTTTAAGTTTTAATGCCTCTTCTTTTGCCTCAAGAATAGACTCTTTCTTGAGTGCCTCCGCCTGCACTTTGGCTTCGTCAACAACTTTTTTTGCTTCACTTAGTGCTGCACCCATCTTGTTTTTTTGCACTAAGAAATAAATTAAAAATCCCAAGCCGCCGCCAAGAACAAGAGAAGCCACAATGAGACCAATACCAAGCCCAATGCTCATAGTTTATTCCCCCTTTTTATATACAAACAAATTTTTAACTTTTGTTATATAAATCTTATATGACTAATATCATACTAATTTTATATTACACTACTACTGCGCCCCCTGTCAAGCAATTGAGTAAATTCTAAAATTATAAAAAGCACAAAGAAAAACACCAAGGGATGCTTGGTGCTTTCTTGACTTATTATTTAGTTTTCGTCGCCTGGCTGAGAACCATTTTGAAATTTGCCGGCTTTGTAATCTTCAATAAATTTCTCGGGACCATGTTGGTTATAGTAATATTCTCTTTTTGTGGCAAACTCTTTAAGCAATCTGTCAGAATCAAACTCTCTTTCATCGTCTGTCAACTGCATCAATTTACCATGGTCAATAAGATACAAAATTCCATGCCCCCAAAGTGATGTTCCTGGTTCTCGGCGAGAAGCCAAAAAATCCTGAACCAATAGTCCACGAGAGCAAGCCGTTACTTCTGCATTATCACTGGATACAAATTGTTGCAGAGTTGTAAGTTCTTCCCTCTTAACAGGGTCCTCATCTGTTCTTAAAAGGTATGCTTGATTTAAAAAATCTCTAACTTTCATTTTATTTTCTCTTCAATTTATTTCCTTATTGATTTGGCTCACTTGGGTCATTGTTGAAGACGCCATTTTGATAGTGCTGTTTGAATCTCTCAACACCTTCACGAGTAAGATAATAGTTTTTGCTGCCAATAAATGCACGAGCCAAACGCAAGCAATCTGTTGAACTCTCTTCACCAGTGAGTGGAACAATTCCTTGATGACTAACAAAATAGAGTTGACCATTTTTCTTTGCAAACCAAGCCCCTCTAGGAAGATTTTCTGGCTTTTCTTCATTATGTAAGTCTGCAACAACCAGACCGGTAGCACATGCATAAACTTCTGCATTTTCATTTGTTGCAAACTCTTGAAGATTTATGAGCGTTTCAGCTGTGGTGTTGTTTTTTGATAAAAGACCTCTTAACCATGCCTCATTTAAAAAATCTAATACTTTCATTTTCTTTTCTCCTTATGAAAAAATTATATCACAAACCGCACATATTGTCAATATGGCGCGGCTCGAAATAGCCCACTTCTGCAACAAAAAATGGAGCGAGCCGCAAGCGGCTCGCAATAAAAATCATTTGTTTTTAACAATTTCGCGAATTTTGGCTTCAACCTCGGCTGCCAATTCTGGATTATTGGCAAGATAGCCCTTTGCGTTCTCTTTTCCTTGGGCAATCTTTTCGCCATTATAACTGAACCATGCACCGCTCTTTTGGATGATGTCGTTCTCAACAGCAAGGTCAAGCAAGCAACCTTCTTTTGAAATGCCTTGCCCAAAGATGATGTCGAACTCGGCGGTCTTGAATGGAGGAGCCATCTTGTTCTTTACAACCTTGACTTTTGTTCTTGAGCCAACGCTGTTGTCACCATCTTTGATGGTCTCGCCCTTTCTTACGTCAAGGCGAACGCTTGAATAGAATTTGAGCGCCTTTCCACCCGTTGTTGTCTCTGGGTTACCGAACATAACGCCAACTTTTTCACGAAGTTGGTTAATAAAGATAACGCAAGTGTTGGTTTTTGAAACAACGCCCGTGATTTTCCTAAGTGCTTGGCTCATGAGCCTTGCCTGGTTACCAACGTGGCTGTCGCCCATTTCGCCGTCAATTTCGGCTTTTGGAGTAAGAGCGGCAACAGAGTCAACGACTATGATTGCGATTGAGCCCGTTCTAACAAGGCTTTCAAGAATTTGGAGTGCTTGCTCGCCGTTGTCGGGCTGAGAAACATAAAGGTTCTTAATGTCAACGCCAAGTCTTTGGGCATAGATTGGGTCAAGGGCGTGCTCAGCGTCGATGAATGCGGCGGTTCCACCAAGTTTTTGTGCCTCGGCAATGATGTGAAGTGAAACGGTGGTCTTTCCCGAAGATTCTGGGCCATAGATTTCAACAACTCTTCCCCTTGGAACACCGCCAATGCCAAGTGCCATGTCAAGCGTTAAACAGCCAGTTGGAATGACTTCGACCTCTTGAACTGGGGCGTCACCAAGTTTCATGATACTGCCCTTTCCGTATTGTTTTTCTATTTGAGCAATGGCCTGCTCAAGTGCTTTCTCTTTTTCTTTATCTGTCATGTTTTTCCCCTCTACTTTAATGAATTTATAAGTTTGAAACAAATGGTTTTTGAAAGGTTGTTCATTTGGTCGCGCTTTCTTGCACTGCTTTCAAGTTTAAAAATCTTAACACCACTTTCAGTTCCAACTGCAACAAATGAAACCACATCATCTTTATTATAATACAATTTGCTCCCTTCGGCAAGCGTTGAAACAGAAACAACATAAATATCTGCGCTAATGCGACTGCGAATGAACGATGCAATGTCGAACGCAATCTCGCCACACACTCCGCCATTTGCCGTGAACTTGAATGGGTTGAGGTCAAAGTGGTCAATCATCGCCTTTATCGACGGCATAACATAGGATGCTTTAACAACGCTCTCTGCCCCGTCAAACGCCATGAGGTTGCTAGTTAAAATTCCACCTGTCGCTTGCTCCATAAGGGCGATTGTCTTATGCCGAAGAGTTAGCACCTCATATAGCCTTTCATAAAGGCTGACGTCTTTGTCGGCATAGATATATGGCGCAAGGCTGGTGACAATCTTTGAAAGCGCCTCGCCAAAGCCGTCATGCTCCACCTTTTCTTCAACGAACAAGAACGCGTCAAGATACTTTTCCTTAACATAGGTCTTTATCTTGCTTTTGTCAAGTTCAAGGCTGTCAAGTTTTTCGTTGATTTGGTCACTTGTTAAACCGAAAAGTTTAAGTGTTTGATTTTTCATATTTCTCCTTTACTTGGTTTGTGCCGCGTTTTCTTTAAAGCCCTTTACGGCCTTAACGGCGTAGTTGACAAGCGAAACGACCGCCAAAATTGCTCCAACAACCATAACGCCAAGTCCAAAGCACCTTATATAGTCTATTGGCATTGCTCCAATCTTTGCAAGCGTGCCCCCATCAAGGCAGTCGCGGAGCCCGATATATAGCATCAAAATAAATGACGCGCAGTCAAGGAACAGCGACTTGACTTTTCCAAAGATGTCGGCAGAGATAACAACATTTTTGTTCGCCGCAACCATTCTTATGCCCGAAATGACATTGTCTCTTAAAACAACAATAAGAACAATGAGGGCAGAGAGCCAAACCTCGGTCACGTTTCCAACAAACAAAACAAGTATCATTGCCGTTGTTGTGAGCGCCTTGTCGGCAATTTGGTCCATAAATCTTCCAAAGTCGGTCACCATGTTATACTTTCTTGCGATATAGCCGTCAACAAAGTCAGTGAGACAGCCGATGGCATAGATGACAAGGGCAACAAAAACGCCAATTCCATATGGAATGTTGATGAGAAATAGCGCTACGACGACGGGCGTTAGGCAAAGCCTTGTCATTGTTAAGACGTTTGGTATGTTCCACTTCATTTCACTTTCTCCCCATAGATATCGTACTCTTTGACTTTATCTATTCTAACGTTATAGAAATTTCCAATGTCGGCACTTTCGCGCGACTTGAAGTAAACAAGCGTGTCAATCTCAGGCGACTGGTACTGAGTTCGTCCAAAGAATCTTGCCTTTTGATAGTCGATACCCTCGTAGCAAACTTCCAAAGTTTGACCAACATAGTGCTTGTTATTTCTTGTTACCATCTTTCTTTGGAGTTTTACAAGTTTTATGAGCCTCTTTTGTTTTACTCTTTCTGGAACTTGGTTTGGCATTGTTGCCGCCGCCGTTCCCTCCTCTTTTGAGTAGGCGAAAAAGCCAATGTGGGTCAGAGGATGCTCCTTTATGAACTTATATAGTTCCTCAAAATCCTCTTCGGTCTCTCCGGGAAAGCCCACCATGAAGGTTGTTCGAATGGCAATCTCTTTTGGCTGAGACTTTATCTTTTCAATGAGTTTAACAACTCCGTCGTGGTCGATGTGGCGGTTCATCCTTTTTAGTACGCCATCAGAGACGTGTTGAAGAGGAATGTCAAGGTAGTTGCAGAGTTTGTCGTTGTTCATCATCTCGTCAAGAAGTTCGTCGGTGATGAGTTCTGGGTAGCAATATAGCAGCCTTATCCACTTGATATTTTTGATTTTGCTAAGTTCCCTTATAAGGTCAACCAGCATAGGCTTTTTGTCTTTTGAGAGGTCTGTGCCATATCTTGTGACGTCCTGCGCAACAAGAATAATCTCGCGCGAGCCCGCATTGACAAGGTCGGTCGCCTCTTCAACCAACTCTTGTATTGGCCTTGAACGATAACTTCCCCTAATATATGGAATTGTACAGAATGTGCAGTAGTTGTCGCACCCGTCGGCAATCTTCAAATAGGCGTAGTGCTTTGGCGTTGTTATTATTCTGTTTTTTATGCCAGTAACATCTTTGTTCGCCTCGCCAACCTCAATTATCTTGCCCCCCTCTGCATATGACCTGTCAAGAATGCTGACAATGTCCTTATACTCGTTGATACCCATGAAGATATCAACCTCGGGCAAGTCCTTTCTCATCTCTTTGAGCCACTTTTGAGGCATACACCCCGTAACGACAAGTTTTTTGCACGAGCCAAGTCTTTTGTACTCGCTCATCTCAAAAATCGTGTCCATGGACTCTTTCCTTGCGTTGGCAATAAAGCCGCAAGTGTTGATGATGATTATCTCTGCCTTTGAAGGGTCTGAGGTAAATTTGTAACCCCCTTCGCTGAGGTATGTTAGCATATGCTCGGTGTCAACGCGATTTTTGTCGCACCCAAGCGAGATAACCCCAACAAGTTTTTTCTTTTTTTGACTGTTTTCTTTCATATTCGCTCCTTTATTCGCCGTCATCTACGTTTCCAAAAAGTTCGTTGTATTGTTCCATAGTTATCTTAACATCGCGAGGCTTGTTGCCAATGCCACTGTCGATGAAACCAAGGTCCTCCATTTGGTCAATAATTCGACCCGCACGAGAATAGCCAATGCTGAACCTTCGCTGAATCATTGATGCTGACGCCTTGCCCGACTTCATGACAAGTTTGAGAACTTTTGGCATAAGTTCGTCCATTCTGCTTGCAGACCCACCTTCTTCGCCATCGTCTGCCTTTTCTTCTTCTTTTTCTGGCTCGGCATAAATCATCTTTTGTACTTCTTCGTCGTATACGCTCTCGTTGTGCGCCTTGATAAAGTCCAAAGTCTTTTCTATTTCTTCATCGCTTACAAACGCGGCTTGCAAACGCACAATTTGGTTGGAGTCTTGCGCAGAGAGAAGCATGTCGCCTTGCCCAAGAAGTTTCTCGGCGCCACCTTGGTTGATGACCGTGCCCGAGTCTGCCGCACTAGAAAGTGCAAAGGCAACACGAGTTGGCAAGTTGTTTTTGATAACGCCCGTGATAACGTCTACCGATGGTCTTTGAGTTGCAACCACCATGTGAATG
>CANQEP010000013.1 GCA_947595235.1 uncultured Clostridia bacterium | reverse complement strand
AATAGATATGGCGCAGAGGGCTACAAAAAACTATTGGACCGAGCGCTCCCTTTGGTGGACTTCAAGTTGGAATATCTCAAACGCACATACGACACCTCCACATCCGAGGGGCGAACAAAGTTTCTTAACGAGGCCATTGAGGTTCTTCGTGGACTTAACGAAGTTGAGCGCGAGGTATACATCGACAAGGCGAGCGAAATTTCGGGAGTTTTGAAGGACTTTATCAAAAGGCAAGTTGAAAAAGGCGAAGGCGCTGTCAATCTTGAGACCGCGGTAAAGCCAATATCCAGTTTGAGTGAGCCCAGCAAGAAAGAAAAAGTCGAGCCCGATTCAAAAGTAGTGCAAGCCGAGAAGTACATTTTGTCGTCCATGGCGCACAAAAAACCATTCGCGTTTTTCAAAAACGACATTTCCAAGTACTTTACTGGCGGTCGCGACGAATACTACAAAAAGATTGTTGAACTTTCTGACAAGTTCGACGGCAAAGAACTAGTTAACCAGTTATATTCGTCATATGTCGACATGGACTCCGAGGGCGACAGCAAGAGCGCAGAAGAAATCAGCGAGATTATCAATTATATATATAAGAACATCGACGACGCGAACGACAACAGCTTTTTCAAAGACTGCGTTATGGTTATAAAAAGTGCATACTGTGGGCGCGAGGTCGAGAGGCTAACGAGTCTTCTTGACGCAGAGGTTGAAAAAGACAAGCGTCAAAAAATCATGGAAGAAATCAAGAATATACTACAGCAAAGCAAAAACAGAGGGGATTTATAATGGCTATAAAATCAAAGAAAGTTGAAGCAGAGATAAACAAAGTTATTGAAATGGGCAAGCGTACTGGTAGCATCAACATTGAAGATGTGTCCGAGCGTTTTGCGAAACTTAACGGCGAAGAAATCGACGAAATTTTGGCGCGCATTCAAGAAAGTGGCGTAAAAATCATAGAGAACACAGTCATTCAAAACGACGACGAAATCGAAGAACTCATGAACAGGGCTAGCATCGAAGACCCCGTCAAGATGTATCTTAAAGATATCGGCAAAGTTCCTCTTTTGTCTAGCGAAGAAGAGGTTGAACTTGCCGTAAGAATGATGAACGGCGATGAAAGTGCAAAAAGAAGACTCAGCGAGGCGAACCTCAGGCTGGTCGTTTCCATCGCAAAAAAATACGTTGGCAGAGGGCTCTTGTTCTTGGACCTTATTCAAGAAGGCAACTTTGGACTTATGAAGGCCGTTGAAAAATTTGACTACACCAAGGGCTTTAGATTTTCTACCTATGCAACGTGGTGGATTCGCCAATCAATAACAAGGGCAATCGCCGACCAAGCGCGAACAATTCGCATTCCTGTTCACATGGTCGAGACTATCAACAAGCAAGTTCGCGTTTCGCGAAACCTTTTGCAAACCCTCGGCCGTGAGCCAACAACCGAAGAAATCGCAAAAGAGATGGGCATAAGCGAGGACAAGGTGCGAGACATTCAAAAAATTGCGCAAGAAACCATCTCGCTCGACACCCCTGTTGGCGAAGAGGAAGACAGCAACCTTGGAACATTCTTGCAAGACGAGAATGCAACAAACCCAGCCGAGAGCGCAACCAACCTTATGCTAAAAGAGCAACTTTTGGACGTTCTCAATTCGCTTACTCCTCGTGAGCAAAAAGTCATCATGCTCAGATACGGCATAGACGACGGCCACCCTCGAACTCTTGAAGAGGTCGGCAGAGAATTTAATGTTACTCGTGAGCGTATAAGACAAATTGAGGCGAAGGCGCTCAAAAAACTTCGCCACCCATCAAGGAGCAAACGCTTAAAGGACTTTTTGGATAACTGATGCGCGCGCTCAAAAGACTTGAAGCGATTGCGTCGCTGATTTGCGCAAACTCAGTTGCCGACATTGGCGCCGACCATGGATTCTTGGCAAAATTGCTGTTTGACGAAAATCGCGCAAAAAAGGTCATTGCAACCGACATCAGCGCAAAAAGTTTAAAAAAGGCGGATGACCTCGCAAAAAAGTTCAAGTTTGGAGAAAAATTTGAAACTCGCGTGGGCGACGGACTAAATGTTTTGAATAGTGGTGAAGTTGATGTTGTTGTCATTGCCGGCGTTGGTGGCTACGAGATAACAAAGATTTTGGACAGAGCCAATGGCAAAAATTTTGACACCTACATCTTTCAGCCCGCGCAAAACACGACTGAACTTAGAACTTATCTTTTAAACAATAATTTTGAGATAATCAAAGATTTTATTGTAAAAGACCAAAATAAGTTCTATAATACTTTAGAAGTTAAAAAATCCAATTCCAAACAAGCGCTCAGTCTTATGGAAGCAAAGTATGGTTTGACTAACTTTGACCTTAAAAGCAAGGACTTTGAGGAATATTTGAGGGACAGAGCAAGAAGAATTGAGCAAACGCTTTGCCTTAACAAAAGCGAGAAGTTAGAAAAAGAACTTTGCGAAGTGAAAGGAATTTTGGATGAATTATATAAAGGAGAAAACAATGCAAGAGATAATAAAGTATCAACAGATTGACAGTCAACTAAGAAAGGTTGAGGGGGAACTATACTCAAGTGCAAATCGCAAGAGTGCTTTTCAAATGCAACAATATTTGAAAGACGGACAAGCAAGACTCATCAAACTTGAAGAAGTTGCAAAGACACTTAACGAGCAATATCAAAAGGCGACAAAACTCTATAATGAATTTATTGAAAAACTTGACGAACTTTCAAAAAAGGTTGAGGCAGACAGAGGCGAAAAGACTGATGAACTTGAAAAGACAATCTCTGCCTTTAATCAAACTGCCGACAACCTTGAAAACAACATCGCCATTCTTGGTCAAAAAATTGTTAATGCAAACAAAGAGTTTGAGAGCATTATGAACAATGCAAAAAAGGCAAAGCACAATCTTGAAATCTACAAAGCCAACTATAATAAGGAAAGAGAAAAACTTGAACCCGAGATAAATAGACTAAAAGAAGAAAAGAACAAGCAAAAGCCAAAGGTAGACCCAAAACTTCTTGCGAAGTACAATGCAAAATATGAGGGCAAGATATTTCCAGTCTTTGTTCCCGAAACAAAGGGTCGATGTGGTGGATGCAGAATGGAGATACCTGCCGGCAAGTTGTCTGAACTTAAGGCAAAGGGAACAATCGAGTGTGAAAACTGTGGACGAATAATTTATATCGCCGAGTAAAAAACGCAAAATCATATACTTTCAGTGTGAAAAACCGCATCAAAACCGCCATTTCGGTGGTTTTTTCTTTGTTTTTTTGTTTCATCGAAAAATTCGAAAAATTATTTTTTCTTATGCTTTAAAATTGAAAAGTGGTTGCTAAAATAATTTTTGCAGTAATGTCATATGCTTTATTATGAACATAAAGAGGGCGATTGTTGTTGGGCTTTCTATAACGGGAACAATTGTTGGCGTTGGGTTTGCTAGTGGAAGAGAGATTGTTTCATTCTTTGCGAGCCATGGAGTTTTGTCCTTTCTTTTTTGCTTTCTTGCGGGCGGGCTTTTTGCTTTCTTGTCGTATTTGGTGTTCTGCCTTTCAAGTAGTGAACTTAAAATAAAGAGTCCAAAGTTTGACAAGTGTTTTGATGCGGTTTTGTTTGTCTGTCAAATTGCTATTGCATCCGCCATGTTTGCAGGACTGGACTCTATTTTTTCTTTGCTTGACTTGAACTATAAAGCAAGGCTAGTTTGCAAAATCTCCTCTGCCATATTTTGCCTTTTGTTCCTTTTAAGAAAGAAAGGGGGAGCATACTTTGCTAACTCCATTCTTTCAATATGCTTGCTTTTTGCAACTTTAATAATGCTTGTCATGTGCATTTTTCGTGGAGGAGCGCCCACGCATCAAAAGGTGTTTGACCATGCGCTAATGTATCTTCCAATTTTGTACGTTGGAATGAATATCTTCACCGCGTACCCGCTTTTGAGTGAGGTTGGTGAGTTCATGAAAACAAAGAAAGAGAGAATAATGTCCAGCCTTTTTATCGGTATCTTTGTTTCGCTAGCGCTGGTAATAATTAACACAATTATTTTTGTGGTGGAGCAAGAAAACAACTCTGCAGACATGGTCATGGTGGACATCGCGTTCTCTTTGTCGGGGGTGCTGGGCAAAGTTTATGTTGTGATTTTATTGCTTTGCATTTTGACCACTCTTGTTTCAACCATTTATGGAGCGAGTAGGTGCATTAGAAAAAACATAAAGTATGGGGTGAAACTTTCCCTTTGTTTGGGGCTGGCGCTAGGGCTGAGTTTTGTTGGTTTTTCTAAAATTATTGACAGCGTTTATCCTCTCATTGGGCTGGTCTGCCTTTTTGTTGTTTCTTCAAAAATTTTGTTTTTTAGGAGTAAAATGTCGAAAATTGACAATACTAAGAGAAGGGTATGGGCAAAGAAAAACGCAAAATCATGATACAAAGTATTGAAAAAGTGCCTCAAAACGGGCTTTTAAGCAAAAATTCTGTTTTTGAGTGCGGTACAAAAGATTAAAGGCTGGATTTCTTTGCCCGTGCTTTTGTTATTTTGGGGCGACAATATTTATGAAAATTTTTTTGGGTTTTGCCCTCATTTTATTTTGAGTTTTAATATGATTTTGTTAAACTTATATATGTTATACATATATATATTTGGAGCGAAGTTATGTTAGTAACAAAAAAGCAGAAGAAAGTTCTTAGAATAAGTTTGATTGTTTCAATGATTGTTGCCATCTTGATCGCAATGAGCGTTGGAATTTATTTTATTGTTAAGTCGGGCAAGAGCCAGTTGCTTTCAAAAGACCAACAGATGTTTGGTCAAGCTTTTTCTTCGCTCTCAAATGATCCGCAAGAAGAGGTGGTCGACACGTCGCGTCTTCCTAGCGACATGAACCCCGCTGACCTTGTTTTTGTTACAGAAGAATATTTCGTCTCTTGCAACAATTCAAATGAGTACAAGATCTATTCACTTGGCAAGTCAAAATATGTTAACGTCATGTTCGACTTTGAAAAAATTGAGAGCATTTGCGGGAACATTGCGGTGGTCAGCGGTCGGTCGGGAAGGTCTCTAATTGACCTCTCTGAGGGGACTTATCTTGGCAGCATCAACAACGCAAAAATCCAATTTTCTGGCGGTTTTGCCTTGATTGAGTCTGTTGACCGAGGCAAAGTTGAGTTCTTGAAGGATACAAAGACTTCTGAGACTACGGCGCTTGTTGTTGACACCTACACTCTTGACTGCCTTTATAGTGTTTCGCGCCTTGACGATGTTATAAGACTTGAACTGACAAAGAACTATATTTTTGCGTACTTTGGTGACAGAACCGAGGTTGTTTCTTTGAAAGACACAAGCATTGTTAAGGTGTTTCAAAACACAACAACAACTGCCCCTGCGGGCGAGGGCTTTGCCAGTGAATATAACACAAAATCCTATGACTTTTCCGACTTCACAAGGCTGAGTGACCTTGGCAGTGGCGCGATTTTATTGGAGAGAGCAATAGCAGATGTCAATGACTTTGACTTGTCTCTTGGCGCTCAAAACAAGTATAGGCTTGAGTATAAAGTTTTGAACCTTGAAAGTGGCGCGATTTATGACATTGACAATGAGGGCTGCGTGCTTTCTCGCGAGGAGTCGGGTGCGAACGGCTATATTGCCATAGTTTTCAGCAAAATTGAAGACAAAACCACCATTTCTGAAAGCCAAAAGACAATAAAGTACTACCAATTTGACACCTCAAAGGCTGGAGGACTTAAAGAAATTGTCAAATATGACTATGTGAAAAATGGCAAGGTTGCGGGCTTTAATGGAAAGAACTTGATTGTTAGCGGAGGCGCCTTGTCGGGCGAACTTGATTTTTCGGGCAACAACACCGAAATGTTTAAGACCGACAACAATCAAAAAATTTCCTTCTCAAACGACGTGTATGTTATCACTTCAATAATTGGTGAAAAAACCATCTACAAAAAGGACGGAACAAGGCTATTTGACAAGACGTTTTTGATGGTTTCGCCATTCTTTAACGGCAATGCGCTGGCGTATGACGGCGAAAGTTACTACATTTTGAACTTGAATGCCGAGGAAGGCGAGAGCATGAGAAAAATCAAACTCTCAAGCCAGTCGGTTGACTATGCTTTCATGGGCACGGGGCTATACTTCGTTGATGGCAAAAACGGAGTTGACGTTGTTAGGCTGGGGGGCGAGAGAATATACGCGGACGCAAGCGTTGACTTCACCCTTCTTTCTCAAAATTCGCTACTTTTGAAGGTGACCGAGGGCGAGACCTCTCACGTTCACAAAATAACCACGCAACGTGCATTTGTTAAAATTGGCGACAGCGTTGCTACTTCTTTGAGCGAGCAAAGTCCAGAAAAGGTGCGCGAGTTTTCGGCACCAGTGAAGGGAGTGCTAGAGAGCAACCACACTCTTGAACAGACAAAAGAAATGGTGGTTGACGAGGTGTCGGGCGTTGGCAAAATGACCTATGGCTTTGATTATGACATGAACGACCTCACCTTTAGGCAATACGAGGACCTTACTGGCGATGAAAAGTTGATGATTCCAACTTTTGACCAAGAGACCTCTTCGGCGCACAACTATGTTGACAGCGTGAACGAAAAGACATATATGTTCATTGGTGCGCACTTTTTAACGAACACCAACATTGCGGTTGCAATTTTGAAACTTAATTGCGACGGCAAGTTCTTTTATGTTATATGCGTCACCATGCGCGAGATGTACATCTCAAAAATCACCGCAACTTCAACAATTAGCGGTGTTGTTTCAAGAATGAAGGGGAGCGACGGCCCCGCTCCATTTGACTATTCAAACGCAGTCATCATGCCACCAAATCGCGGGCTTGTGCTGTTTAGTGAACTTGACAACAGCAAAATTAGATATCCGTCGTTCACCTCGCTTGGCTATGACGGGGGAATTGTGCTTTCAAGTGCTGAGGCTCAATCCTTGCAGTTTGAAATCGAGGTCAGAAACACATACTACGCGTCGGGGCTTTCTAGCGACTATATCGACTACACCGACAGCGGAACCTCAAGGCCAACCCAAACGTTTAACTACACGGGCTACACTCTTACAGTCGACTATGCAAATAAGACCGCACTTATCAAGGCAACAAATGGGCTCTTTATAACTGGATTTAGCCTAGCGTATGCAACAAGAACCGAGGCGGTTTATGCCGAGTATGAAGACAAGAGCGAGACAGAGTTCGAAGTCGTTTTGAGTGAGGTTAGCATCGACCTTGACGCAAACGAGACTATATTTAGGCTAAAGAACGTCTCTTTGACCGAACTTTATCACAAAATTTCTCTGGTCAACGAAGAGGACGAGGTGCTTGGAGAGGTTTATTATTTCAATGGCTACACTGCCGCAAGAAACCCCGCT
Source organism: uncultured Clostridia bacterium (assembly GCA_947595235.1). Lineage (GTDB taxonomy): Bacteria > Bacillota > Clostridia > Christensenellales > UBA1242 > UMGS2069. The sequence continues at coordinate 23,465 of CANQEP010000013.1, read as the reverse complement.
CCGCTTGGATTCAAGGACTTTTATAGGCGAACAAACATCGATATTCCCGAAAAACCGGGCTACACTTTTGCGGGCTACACATATGGTGAAGATGAAGCAATTGACGCTTCGGGTGCGTATGTTTACAGAGGCACATTCGTGAAGGAAACAACGGGGGTTGACGTTTTCAAGTTCGTTGCAAAGTTTGAGCCAAACAAGTACAGAATATATTTTGATGTGCTCAACGAGACGCTTGCAACTGACGGGCTTGAAGTCACCTTCCAAAGTCCAATTGGCGAAGGACTTTTGACCTATGACGATATTGTTGCGCTCACAGAGGAGTCCCCAGTTTTGTATAACCTTGTTCTTGGGAACGAGTTCGACGGTTGGTACACTCTGCCAAACGGCGAGGGAGAACTCTATACGAGCGAGACAATATATAATGTTGTTGGCAACACAACGCTCTATGCAAAGATGATTCCAAGGACATACGAAATTACTCTTCACAGCAATGTTGAATCTTATGCGAACCAAATTGTCGACGGATTCACATATAATATCGGCGAGGCAACTTTGAAAGAAGACTATATGTCGCACAGTGCAGGTTCAGTCTTCACAACAACAACAATCGAGGTCACCTTTGGCTCGACCTATGGAGTTTTGCCAGTTCTTGAAGGGCATTCAACCGATGAAAGTAAGACTGGCGAAAGATACAAATTCGTTGGTTGGTTCGACCAGCAAACATTCATGTATCTTGACGGGGGCGAGTTCAGTAGGGGCGAGCAAATTGACGAGAACACTGAGGTTTCTAACTCACCAATAAAAGACTTGTATGCGCACTATGTCAGAGAGATTTATCAAGTTGATTTGTCAGTAAACAACGACGCCATCGCTCACGCGGGCGACCAAGACATTGAGGTTTTAAGTGAACTTCAATACACGGGTAGCACCTCAGATGGCAAGGCTATAACAAAGGACATCAACTTGGAGGGCGACAACGCTTGGATAAATCAAGACGGCATTTATAACGCCTACACCTTGCAAAACGAGGATATCAACTTCGCTGTCAAGGTCAATTGGGGATACTATATAAGGGCGATAAGAGTGTCGGTTTATCCTCTTGGAGACACGCCGGCATCCTACACCTTGACCTACACTTGGGACAGCGCGACCGACTCTTCGAGCGCAGACTCCGTTCTTGACAACGAGTATGTTCAAGTGACAAATGGCGAAGAGACGGGCATCATTTTAAAGAAGGTCAACAGTCAGACCGAAAGAGGGCTGTATGCAACCATTGACATTGATGTTGGCGTTATGCACCATAATAGCGTGTTTAACTTTGTTTCTGATGTGGACTTCCACTTCTCGTCGGTTGACGAACTTGAAGTGGAAAGCGACGGAAGGCTCTTCACCTTTTCAAACATTGGCTACGGCTCAACTCACGAGTTCAAAATTGACTTCCTTGACAGAGAGGACATTGCCAATGCGTTCATAAAGTCCATCTCGGTTGACGGGAAAATAATTACCTTTGAACAACTATATATGCTTGACGACGAGGGCATATATCACCTTGTGCTTGTTGGCAGTGAAGAGGCAGAAGAGAGCACGGAAGGGGACATTCTTGAAAGGAAGTATAGCCTTGCGCGTGACGAGTTTGACAGCGTTGAATTTATCTGCCACACCTCCATTTCAACGGGGGTCACCACATACTCGGTTGTCATTTGCCAGACAAAGTCATTTAGGGTGGACATTGAAGTTGAGGCCATAAATGCAAATGTTTCTGTTGACCCTCATGCGGGACGCGAAACGGCAGAAAATGGGCTTGACATCACCGCGTCAATGAATGACGAGCCAGTCAGCGACTTTAATATTGAAATGAGTGCAACAGATGTTGTTATTTATAGAATAAGGGCAAAAGAGGGAATGTTCATAAGTGCTTTGAACATGAAAATTGGCGAGGAAAATTATAGCCTCTTCAGAACCACTCTTGCCGAGCAAGATGGCAATATTGTTACTCAATCGACAAACGTTGCCGTTGACACTTGGTTCATTGTCAGGTCGGGAGTCGTTTATCTTAACGGAACGGGAGTATATATCTCGTTCAGCGCGGCGTCGCAGACCTATACAATATATATAACAAATCTTGCGATGGACATCTCGTTTGATGTTTACTACTTCAGCATGACTGCCATCTCGGTTAAGGGAGGCGAGGGCGATGTTGACTATGACTTTGTTGTTACAAGGGGACTTGACTCTTTGATTGGCACCGACCTCAAAGAGACTGCCACCGAGGTTGATAGCGGAACAGTCTTTGCATCAAACAATGTATATAAGGTTGGTAATATTTATTGCTTTGTTGGATACAAAGACAGCGTGAAAGAAATCAAGTTAACCCTCAAGTTTGTAGGCGAGTTGGCATACAAGGTGACGAGGACAGAGTCGTCGCCAGTTGGGTATTGCTCTGCCGAGGCAAACAATCGCGAAGTGACAATCAACATGATGACCAACACCGCCGTTATAACGGTTGAAAGGTTTAGCGGAAGGCTAACAAACTTCTCAAGTTATCTTGGAGTTGGTGGTGAGGAGTATGAAAAGGATCCATTTGCAAATCGTCCACTTTTGTCAAATATCAATATTATATATCAAAATTCTGAACTTGCAGAAACAACCTATATTCTTACAAGAAACTTCTCGGCAATTGGCTTTGTGAACAACAAGTTGAAGGTCAAGGTCTATAAAATCAAGGGATACAACTACACAACATCAAAACTCATTGCGGGAAGTGAAGAGATTGAACCAACCTTATCTGAGGGTGAGGACGACGGCGGGTCATACACGCTTCTTGAATTTGTTATATCCGATTTCAGTGTTACCAACTTTGAAATTGAGGTGTATCAAAAGGCGGTTGAGTTCGACATTTCATATGACCCATCCAACGACAGCACCCATAGCGCAACGGGAAGCATGGCAAACACTCACCATGTCTATAATGTTGAAAGCCGTCTTTCGGAGGGGGGATATGAGCGCGAGTTCTATACTCTTATAGGTTACTCGCTGTCGCCAGTTAGCGGTGCCGACCTCACAAGTGAAGATTGCGACTTTGTGGTGAATGAGAACTTGACCATTGACAAGTACGCACTCTTTGACCTTGGTGATGAGAACGGCGACATTGTTGTGAAATTGTATCTTGTGTTTGAGGCAAACAAGTATAACGTAAGACCAATTTTGAACGACAGCACCATGGGTAGTGGTTCAACAGTGTCGAGTGTTCCAGCAGAAATAGAGGAAGTTGCAACTGACCATGCCCTCACTGGTCTTGGTGACCTTAGGCGCGACGGCTACACCTTCCTTGGCTGGTTCACAGCGAACACATCTAGCGCAAGAAAAATTGAAGACGGTCAAGTTGTTGACGCAAGTTTCTTGAGAAGCGTTAACATACAAAACGGTGCAATAGAAATTCATGCCAGGTGGCAAGCGAACACCTATACTATTGTTGTGCACAAAAATGACGCGAGTGACGGCGGTTATGGTTCAACAACTGCAACGGGCACTGCGGGTGAGCACTCGGTTGTGTTTGACCAGCCATTTAGCAAGTTTGCATCCCTTTCAAGAGTGGGCTACGACTACCTTGGCTACAAGGCTGTAAGGCTGAGTAGTGCCCAGTCTCTCACCGACAATCACTCTTATATTGGTGATGGTGAGAACTGCAAACTTGTTCTTGACGGCTCATATGCCTCTCTTGGCATCACTCTTAACGACGAAACCAAGGTGGTTGATATCTATGCGGTCTACACGGCGCAGACATTCAGAGCGTATGTCAACCTCAACAACCGCTCGCTGGCAACATATAACCAGCCAGACGGCATGACCACTGTTTTATATAACGGAAGAAGCGTAAAGACCAACGTTGACTATGTTGATATGTATTTGGAAGTCTTGTTCGACAGCGCCTTTGGAACACTTCCATGAGTTGAGCCTGAAGGTTACAATTTTAGTGGTTTCTTTGTTGGACATGGAAACGCGCTATCTTCTCCTTCAACAGGGAGAATAAGTGAGGGAACAACGCTTAGTCTTGACATATTTAACCAACTGTCATACACCTCAAACACAAATTCAACCGAGCCACTGTCAACTTTGTACTCGCGAGGGACAAGAACATTCTCAATCTACGCGCACTACAGCAATATGAGTTATACAGTAACTTATCAGGTGGACGACAGCAATCCATCTGGCTACAATATTGTTGCGTCAGACAAAGACGCCTACAACTACGCTTCTGTTACCAGCGGTGGCTACTCAAATTCTGCCAGTGTGCCTTATGCTAGTGACATAGTTTTGGATTTCTTGACCAATAAGGGAACATATATAAAAACAATCACCATTGGATACTTGGAGTCTTCCGAGTACAAGACTGTTGTTGTCTCGTTTGTGTGGGACAACTCGGGCAAGGTGTCGTATAGCGTTAGGGGGGGAACAAGCGTAAACAACCGAGAAACCACCAACACTTATGTGCAAATTCTAAATTCAACGCAGTATGTTGCAAACGGAATATATCTTAAAGTTCTTGACTATAACAGAGATGGCACGAACAAAAGCAACGCCGTTGTTGACGCCTCGCGCGTCATAGTTGCGTTTGACGGAATAAAGACCAATATGTCGGTTTCTATTGAAGTTGACGACCAAACTTTCGAAGTTAAATATTACAGATACATCAAGGGCAAAACGGGGACGCCAGACTCTAGTGATTATTTAAACACGATGCAATATAAGTATGGCACTGTTGTTGACGACGCCTTTTTAAATAGTTATACCTACACTCCAAGTTACAGTTTTTCGGGATACTACTATGGCTCTTTGAGTGGTGGGAATATTACTGACCCAAGCAATAGCCCAAGTAGCAAATTAACAAAGGGCACAAAGATAACCAAAAATATCATTCTTGTTGGGCTTTATGTCTATGCTGAAAGGCAAGCGGTAAGTTTTTATTATTTTGATACCACGACAGAAAATTATGTGACATTGGAAGAGGTTAACAGAAAATATATTGTGAGATATCAATCGGGCGGAAGAGATGTTAAGGGTGAATACGCGGATGTGAACTTTGACTCAGATGCGCGCCTAAAAACTTGGCCTTCGCCATCTCAAATGCAGTGGCCGGTAGGCACGTACCTTGTTGGGTATGTCATAGCGGACTCTGCACCAAGTGGAGACTACTATTCGTTCACAAAGGGCAACACTTCGGGGTTAAGCGTGCTTGACGGAAGTGTGAAAGTGGACAGAGATTTGAAAGCGTATGCCGTGTATAACACAACAAAATTCAATTTGAGAATGAGAAAAAGTGGAGGCGCACTTCAAGCAATGGCAGATTATCAACTTTATGACACTGCGCCAGACGGCTCGGTACGAGAACTTGACCCAAGCGAAATATACCTTGTGAAGTTGACTTCTTCGCAAAAGTCAATCTTTGACAGTGTATTGCGTAACACCTCGCAAGATGTTGCATCTGCCCTTGGTGCCGCGCTAAATTGGGATTTGAGCGGGATAATTCCGTTCTCGTCGAGAGACTATGAAGATATTGGTGAGGTTAGTGGCACTGCATACTTCTTCCTTGTTACTGTCGCTTATAGCAGTGACGGAAGGGCATATATAACGCAAGTTTCAAGCAACGGCTACTCTTACTTGTCGGGAAGGTTGAGTTATTTCGCAACGTAATATGTGCCATATTTGTTTGACATAACTTTCAAAATAAGATAATATTAAGATAAATTGGAGAGGAAAAAATGAAAAGATTTGTTAAAGGTATTTTAAGTGCTTGCCTTGTGCTGATGGTGGTTGTTTTGCCACTCGTGTTTGCGGGTTGCTCAAAGAACTATACCATAAACATTGTTATCGACGGCGTTGGAACCGTCATAAAGAAGGGGCAAGATAATATCTCTGTCGTTGGCAAGAACGCTGTTAAAGGCGAAGAGAACTTTGAGTTTAGAATTGAGCCGGGCGAGGGCAAAGAGATTGTTAAAGTTGAAATCGATGGCGAGGAGTACACCGAGTCATATTCTCCCGAAGGGTTCTATTACTCTTTCAAAGAAGTTAAGAAAAATCACACTGTTAAAATAACTTTTGCAACAAAGCGCTTTGACGTAACATTCATGTGCCTTGACGCAAATAACAACTTTGTTGAGTATGAAGCACTTAAAACAAGTGTCACTTATAAAGGTACAATCAATCTTAACGAGGCAAAGTATGGCGGGCAAGATAATGAACTTTGGTTCGTTAAAAGTGGCAATAATGAGGTGTCTATAAAATCGGCTAACAACAACGTGTTTGTTGTAAGAGCAAAGGCAACTCTCTATTGCAGAAAGACCGCGGCTGAACTTGACGCACTCCTTGCTGCATAATAAAAGATAAAGAAAAATCCCCACGGGGATTTTTTCTTTTGCCTTAAAAACCTATGAGTTGAATGATGTATCCAACAGCAATGCCAAGAGTGAACATTGTTCCAAGAATGGCGAAGTTTTGTTTGAGGTTCTTGTTCTCTTTGAAAAGGACGACGAATGCTATGCCCGCATTGACGATAAGTCCCGCCATGCAAGCCCCAAAACCAATTCCGCCAAGGGTGAACAACTTTGTTATTATCACCGAACTTGCGCAGTTTGGAATGAGTCCAACAACGCAGGCAATTAGTGGTGCGAAGGCCTTTGATGAGGTCAAGAACGAAACGAGCCTCTCTTCGGTTATGAGTTCAACAAGCCCGCCAAACGCAAGATTGATAACAAGGATAAAGGCAAAAATTTTAAGTGTGTGGACAAGCGGGTGAAGAAGGAACCTTTTTGCAAGCGCCTTTTTGCTTGGCTTTTGACCATCCTCTTCAATTTCATGTCCGCAACAACCCTTGTGGTGGTGTTCTTCGTGGTCATGGTGCTCCTCTTCATCACTTACTTGCTCTTCTGTTATTTGATGGGTATCGGCATTCAATGGGAGTTCTTTTGCACTCTCGCTGGTTGCAAGGCGCTTTTTGTTAAAGCCACTGAATATTGCATCAACAATATATCCAACTGCAAGGGCAAGCACGAACTTTATAAGAAGGAGAGGGAGAAGAGACAAAATCTTATTTGGGCTGGTCAAAAGAAGGGGGATTGCCTCGTCGCTGGTCGCGATATATACGGCAATGAGTGTTCCAATTTTCAGTTTTTTTGAGGCGTAGAGGTCGGTTGCAACAACACTGAAACCGCATTGAGGGATAAGCCCGAAACTTGCACCAAACAAGGTGCTATATTTGCCCGCCAAAAGTTTTGAGTGCTCGATTTTGCTCGCAGAAAAATACTCTATAACCTCGATGATGACATAGGCTATAAAGAGGAAGGGCAAAAGTATCAAACTGTCTTTTATGGCGTCCCAAACAAATTCCATACATGATAATATACCACACATATTTTGTTTTTACTATTGTTTTGTTACATTTTATAAACTTTTTTTATTTGCGCAAAGTTAATGAATATGCTTTGTTCATAATATTAAATATGGTATAATACATCTATATGGGGGAATTATGGAAGAAAACGAAGAACCTCAAAAGTACTCGCTTGTGACGGGCGAGAAGATAAAGAAAAAGTCCATGTGGAGCCTTGAAACAAAGCACGAGGCAAAGAAAACAAAAGAGAAACGAGAGAAACGAAAACTCTCTCGCAAGGTTAAAAGGGTAGACAAGAAACTTCATGTCAATGATGAGCAAAAAACCGAAGTTGCCCCCGAGGGCATAACTGGTCAAACCAAGGTGCTCATTGTTCGCAAGCAAGACAAAGAGGTGCCCGTAACTCCAAAAAGAAAATTTTTGAACCTTCTCAGTTACATCCTTGTAGGGATTGTGGCAATAGTCTTTGGCTACTTTTCGGGCAACTTCTATGTTGCAAATGTTCTGAATAAAGTTGACTATGACGCTTTTAGTGAAGAGGCGCTTTTGCCAGACTATCAAAAAGTCTACACGAACTTTATCTCGTCTGACCTTTCACCTGCGAGGTACAGCGCGTCAGACTTGTTCGTTGCAACCATCTACACAACGTCGAAGATTGATACTTACCATGTTGGAATCTCGGGAATGATAAAGCCAAGTATTGGCAGTGCTCAGACCGTTTGGGGCTACAAAGAAAAACAAGGGAACACATTTACCTACGAAAACCTCTCGGTTGGTATGCTCTCGGTCGGTGAGAAGGTGGTATACGACACTGAGACCAAGGTCACTCTTTCATACAAGGCAACAAAGATTGACCCAAGCGACACCACATACGCCAGCGAGCCAACGACCTATGACTATGCCGCGTATCGCGAAGAGTACGGCACCGACCCAGAAATTCCATATTGCCCATACATCATAAACAGTGAAAAAACTGTCTTGGCGGGGAGCGAAAGCGTCACCTCACTTGGTGGCAACAAGTATCAAATTGCGTTCGCCCTTGCACCTGACAGTTCGGTCATCAACTATGTTAAACAAGTTAAGCATATGTCGGGGCTTGGCTCTTATCCAACCTTCAAGCAAATTAACGTTAGCGCAGTCATTGAGTATAACAAATCGTCTTCGGGCAGTGAACTGAGGTTCATTTCCATCCGCTATGACGAATCCTACACTGTTGTCTACTTTGGTGTTGGTGCATCTTGCACGGGATATCTTGAAAACACCTTCACTTACTAAAAACATAAAATTTTTCGTAAAATTGAAGAAATGATATGCTTTTTTCAGTGCTTTTGACCACTTTTTGCGTTTTTTGAGGACGCTATAAAAAAGAGAGAAGTTTATTCTCTCTTTTCTATTTGCAAAAATCATTTGCCTTGGATTATTAGAGTATGATAATATTTATATATGTAAATTATTTATCTGGAGGAGAGTATGGCAAACCAATTTGATACTCAAATCGCAAAAGATTATGAGAGCATTTTAAACAGACTTGAAGACACCTTTGGGGATTGGTTCAATGGCAAAATGGAAGCCCCATCAATGACAAATAACCTTTACCCTTACACAAAGATGTTCGAGCCAATAAAGATTAACCGACTTGAAATAAAGAACAGACTTGTTATGGGACCTATGGGCAACGTTAACCTTGCAGACGAGACTGGGCGCCCAAGCGAGAAGATGATTTCTTATTTCGAGGCAAGGGCGAAGGGGGGCGTTGGCCTTATAACGACGGGGCTTGTTCCAACAAGTTTTGGAGTTGACCCAACTGTTATTGAGAGAGACAAACTTTCATATTTTCCTCGAATTGACCGAAGCCGAAGCAACTTTGTTGGCTGGCGCAACTTGGCGTATGCTGTTCACAGTTACGGCTCAAAGATTTTCATTCAGTTGACCCCGGGGCTTGGAAGAGTGGGCAATCCCGAATGCCTCATAACGCAAACGAAGTTGCCAGTCAGCGCGTCGTGGAACCCAAACTTCTATATTCCAGCGATTCCGTGCAAGCGTCTTAGTGATGGCGCGTGCAAAAAAATAATAAAAAAGACTGCTCAAGCCGCGATGGACGCAAAAGAGGCGGGGCTTGACGGCGTTTATCTTCATGGCCACGAAGGATACTTGCTTGAACAACTGACAAATCCCGCATTCAATCGCAGACTCATTGGAAGATACTCATCTTGGCAACAATTTGGGCTTGACATGGTTGCAAAAATCCGTGAGAGGTGCGGAAGCCGATATCCAATAATGTACAGAATTGACTTGTCGCTCATGCTCAATGCAACTTATGGCGACAAGATGAAAAAGATCAAAAGCCTAAAGAAGTTCCGTGACGAAAGGTTGGTTATCGAGACTCTTGACTACATGAAAAACCTCGTTTCGGCCGGGGTTGACATCTTTGACGTTGACCTTGGTTGCTACGATAACTGGTGGCTACCACATCCACCTGCAAGTATGCCGTCGGGTTGCTATTTGGAAGTTGCTGAACTTGTCAAAAAGTATTTCAAAGAAAACAACATCAAAAGCAACGCGGGTGTTGACGTTCCGGTTGTTGCTGTCGGAAAACTTGGGTATCCCGACCTTGCCGAAAAGGCGTTAAGGGAGGAAAAGTGCGACATGGTTATGCTTGCGCGCCCACTTTTGGCTGACCCCGAGTGGCCAAACAAGGCATACAGCGGAAAGGTGCAAGAGATAAGGCCATGTATTGGGTGTCACGAGGCGTGCATAAAGGAATTTGTTGAGGGGGGGCACCCTCAATGTGCAGTTTGCCCAGCCACTTCTTTTGAAAATGGGCTACTTGGTGGCATAAAGAAGGCAGACGTAAAGAAGAAAGTTGCCGTTGTTGGCGCTGGACCGTCTGGGGTTGTTGCTGCAAAAACTTTGCTTTTGAGAGGGCACGACGTGACGCTCTTCGAAAAAGAGGACGCAGTCGGCGGAACTCTAAGGTATGCGTCAATTCCAAAGATAAAGTACGAACTCAAAAACTATGTTGACTACCTCGCTGGCGTTGTTGAAGACGCAAAGAAAAATTATGGGTTAAAGACTCAATTTTCAAAGGCGGTCACCACCGACGAACTCAAGGCGGGCAAGTTCGACGTTGTTTTGACGGCAACTGGCTCGTCTCAGGTCGGGCTCCCAATCAACGGTGCTGTGCAAAAGCACGTCATCTCTGCGGTTGAGGCGCTTAAAGACATTGAAAGATTGAAAAGCGCAAAAGACATTGTCATTATTGGTGGCGGAGATTCGGGTTGCGAACTCGCGTACTATTTGAAGTATGAACTCGGCAAGAATGTGGTTATCGTCGAGCAAGCACCAACGCTCATGACAAAGACCTGCACGGCAAACCGCGGGCACATTCTTCACTATCTTGAAAAGGCGGGTGTGAGGTGCTATAATTGTGCAAACGTGCAAGCCATAAATTCCAGCAGTGTGGACATCATTGCAAACGCGTCAAAGACAGTGCCAAACCCATACAACACGACCGAGCCTGTTCTGCCCGAGAATGTCCACAATCCACTCGCAAAGAAAATCAAGTCACTGCCAAAGGCGGTTTCGGTTGAGGCGGACCTTGTTATTCTTGCAGCGGGAACAGTGCCAAACAACGAACTTTTCAAAAAGTGCCAAGAAGAGAGGGTTGCACCGCTGATTTACAACATTGGCGACAGCAATACCTGTGGAAAGGTGTTCACTGCGGTCAAGTCTGCGTTCAATGTTGCAAAAAATATATAAACTGGAGAAGAAAATGCTCAAAATTTATAATTCATTCACAAAGCAAAAAGAGGTTTTTAGGCCTATTGTTGAGGGCAAAGTTGGAATGTATGTTTGCGGTCCGACCGTCTATGGCCCTCCGCACCTTGGCCACGCAAGGACCTACACCAACTTTGACGTTATTTACAGATATTTGATGTACAAGGGCTATAAGGTCAAGTATGTTCAAAACATCACCGACGTTGGGCACCTTGTTGGTGACGGCGACGACGGGGAGGACAAAATTCAAAAACAAGCAAAAAAAGAGGACATCGACCCATACGAAATTGCCTATAAGTATGAAACGCTGTACTTCGATGCCATGGGCAAACTCAACATCCTAAAGCCAAGCATAAGCGCAAGGGCAACGGGGGTCATCCCCGAAATCATCGAGATGGTGCAGACCATCATCGACAAGGGCTACGGCTATGTTACAAAGGCGGGCAACGTGTACTTTTCGGTGAGGAAGTTTAAAAATTATGGTCAACTCTCTCGCCGAACACTAGACAACAATTTGTCGGGCGAAAGGATAACCGTTGCCGACGACAAAGAGGCCCCAGAAGATTTCGCGCTTTGGAAAAGGGCAGAGAAGAACCACCTTATGAAGTGGAATTCGCCGTGGGGTGAGGGCTACCCGGGGTGGCACATAGAGTGCTCAACGCTAACAAAGAAGTTTCTTGGCAAGACTTTTGACATCCATGGTGGTGGCATAGACAACATCTTCCCGCACCACGAGTGCGAGTGCGCTCAAAGTGAAGTTGCAAATGGTCAAAAGTTCGTGAACTACTTTGTTCACAACAACCTTTTGACCGTCAACGGAACAAAGATGGGCAAGTCGCTTGGCAACTTCATAACTTGCGAGGAACTTTTTAATGAGTTCGACCCAATGGGAGTGAGATACTTCATTTTGCAGTTCAGTTATCGCTCGCCAATGGACTTCACAAAAAAGGCAATCGCCGACGCATCAGCACAATTTGAAAAGATAAAAGACGCCTACAAAAAACTAGAAAACATGACCCACGGCGCGAGCGACAAGCCAACCGGCGAGGCAGAGGATATATTAAAGAGGATAACCGAAGCAATGGACGACGACTTTAACACTCCGCTTGCAATCGCTGAACTTCTAAGGCTTGTGAAAATTGTTGGAAGTTTGGGTGAAGGTGAGGTTGAAAAAGCAAAGGGACTTTTGGGAGTCATGCAAAAAGTTGAGTTCATTCTTGGCCTTAAATTTGAGGGCGAAGAAAAGAGGTCTTCGGGCGAGAATGAAGAAAAACTAATGGACATCATCGCTGAGGTAAGAAGTAAACTTCGCCAAGAAAAGAACTATGCTCTCTCGGACTTTATAAGAGACAAACTTCAAGAAAGCGGTATCACAGTTAAAGACAAAAAGGTCTAAAATCCAAAATTTATAAAAAACGAAAAACCACTCAAAAGAGTGGTTTTTCTTGACTTTTTGCCGTTTTGATGCGGTTTTTCATATGTTTTTGCGCTAATTTGCGTTTTTTATTCAGCGGGGTTAACGAAGTTTCCTGAAATTGTCAAGGTTGCTTCACCTGCTCCCTCTTCGCCATAAGCCTTAACGTTTATGGCTGTTCCGGTGTCGTTTGGAACGGTCAAAAGATTGTTTTCGGCAATGGTGTACTCACTTGGGTCATAGTCGTGAACAAAGTCTTCATCTTCAAGTCTAATGTTTGTTACAGTGAAGCCCTTTGGCAAAGTGTCGGTAACAACAACATTAGTTGCGTCGGTGAGTCCCATGTTGCTAATAGACAGAACATACTGATAAGAGTCGGTGTCAAAGATTGTGGCTTTGCTGACTGATTTGCTGATAACAAGGTTTGCCTCGGTGTTACGCCTTATTGTTGCATTGTTTGAAACAACATACTTTGGAACAATAACGCTTCCGTCGACTGCCGATGGAGTTACAGTTGCGGTATTGGTTATTTCCATAACGTCGGCTGGCAAAGTGTCAAGCACGGTCACAACATAGGTGAGTGTAAAACTCTCGCCAAAGCCAAGTTCGTTTGGAATGTTGAAAGTCAGTGGGTTAAGGCCGGTTGGGTTAACTGCGATAAAGTTCCCGTCAATGCTGACTCTTGCGGTGTATGGCATATATGTCATATAACTCGTGCCTTCCTCGGGCTCGGTTATTGCGTCAACAACAACGAAGTTGTTAAGAGCCTTGTAGCCCGTGTTGGTCACTCTTATTGCAAAGGTGATGTTTTCTCCGGGCATATAACTTTGTTGAAACGATTGTTTACTAACTTCAAGGCCGTAGGCATCAAGAAGGGTGGTGTTTGCGATGTTTGAAGATGCGGTCTTCTTCACACTTGACCCTTGAGTTGAGTAGGTTAAATTTGCTTGGTTGCTAATGATTTGAGCCATAAAGTTTCCTCCTTTAAAGATTGATACAAATATGTATCTAATTTATTTTATGAAAAACGCAAAAAATGTGTGAAAAAAAAGCGCAGAGTTGTCTGCGCCAAAAAGTGTTTTTTGTTAGTTCAAAATGCTATTTAATATCTCTTCATCACTATTGTAGTCGTCACCGAAGTTGAATGTTCCCGCTTTCAGTGGAGGAGTGGCAAAACTTTTCGTGCACCTTTCAAGGTCAAACAAAAACGCCTCATACTTTGCAATTCCGTCTTCACAAACATCTTCGTTTGCGCCCTCCAAGATGACGCACCCGTCGGCAATATACTCATCAATTTCTTTCATGACATCATCAAGTCTTGACTTTGTTTCAACAAGGCTACTTGCATACTTTCTTAATGTGTCCATGGTCTTTTCGTCATAGTTCCCTTCAAAAAGAGTAAGAACATTGTCCATTCTGTGAATGCAAGTTTTCACTCTTTCAATGTAACTATCAAAGGTGATTTTCATTATTTCGGCTTGCGTTAGTACTTTTGCATTTTCCATGATTTTTCCTCCGTTTTTGCAGTTTTGATGCGGTTTTTCACAAATTTTTTGTCAATTTTGCGTTTTTTGAGACTCCTGGTCGTCGCACTCCTCTTCAAAAAGACTTTGAAGTTTTTTAAGGTTTTTACTTGAACTATTTATAATTTCAAGGGCTGTGTCAAGAGGGTAGTCGTCAAGACTCTGACTCACTTTTAAGGTGGTTTTGAGTCTTGACTGGCAAACTAGGGAGTAAACATTTTCAAGTTCTTTGTCCACTTCGGCTTTGTACTTTTTAACCTCGTCAATGCTTGATTTGGGGGCATCCTTGTTTGCGCCAAGTATCAACAAAAATAGCGATGCCGAGATGTCGCTCAATTTATTATATATATTGTTAAGATGGTCAAAGACCTCACTTTTGCTCATTTTTTTCTTCCTTGCAAAAATTATATAACAAATGCCAATCAAAGTCAATAGTCAACTTTGACGGGTATAATAGGCAAATATTTTAAAAATACTAATTATGTGTCAAATTTTGATTGACAAAATGCCACTTTGTCTGTATCATATAAAAGATTGTTATAAATTTATAAAAATTTTACTTTATTTTTTTTGTTTACGGCAGATTCTTGAAGGAGGAAGCATGATTTACTTGCAATACATAGTTTCAATACTCGTTGCGTCAGCAGTAATAACGCTACTTCTTCTCATAAACAAAAAGAAAAACGAAAAACTTAACTATGTTCTTAAGATTGTTTCGCTCGTTTTGGCGGGGGTGTTCTTCTTTCAGTTCATGCTCGGCCACGACGCGCTACAAAACATCGCTGGGCTTTCGGGGGGCAATCTTAATAACAAGGCGCTCAACTTCTTTGCGCTCATTCTTAACTGGTTCTATTTTGCTGTTATTTTGCTTGTTATTTTGTATCCATTCTTCAAAAAGGGGAGATATACCGCCGTTTTGAAGTTCTTTGGAACCATCGCTTCGATATTGATGCTTGGTTTTATGACAGTCATTTGCAAGGCGAATTTGGGCGCAGACGTTTACTCATACTTCAACGTTAGAGCCTTCTTGTTTGGCATCTGCGTTGGCATCTTGGTTGGGTATTCTATATCTATATTTATAATAGAAAACAAATTTAAAATGGAAAAAAGCGACGCGTGGGGCTTTGTCTATCTTTTATTTATGCTCATTGCAACAATGCCGTCGTATATGCTCAACGCACTTTTTGGAACTTGCCGAATAACCACCATCATCGACGACTTTTCAATAACTCACCGCTGGGTGCTTTATATGGCGTTCGTGATTCCAATACTACTCTTCGTTCTTCTAAGAAAGAAAGACCCCGAAGAGAACAGGGGAATACTCCTTTATATCTGTTTGGGGACGCTCATATCGTTCAGCCTAAACTACAAGTTCATTGACTTTAAAGATATAACGCACCTGCCATTCCACCTTTGCCACACCGCGATGTATATCTTGCCACTTTGCCTCATTTTCAAGATGAAGAGGCTTTTCTATTTCACATACTTTATCAACGTTTTTGGTGCGTTCATAGCAATGGCACTGCCCGACTACGCCGTTTCGTATAACCTTTTCAATCCAGTCATAGTCAAGTTCTATATCAACCACTTCATGGCGTTCTTCATGCCACTTTTAATAGTTGCGTGCGGGGTCTTTGAAAGGCCAAGAATGAAGCAATTTCTCTACTCATGCCTTGGCTTTGCCGCGTACTTTGTCTTGATACTCATTGCCAACGCGTGGTTCACCAACTACAATCCGTCAGTCGACTACTTCTATATCAACGGCGACTACATTGTTTCAAAACTTGGCAACTGGGCAGAGGACACTCGCGACTTTGTTGTGTCGTTCAATATCGGGAGCCTCAAGTTTGTTTTTTATCCGCTGTATCAAGCGCTGTTCTTTGTTGTTTACATCTTCGTTTCGCTGGGGATGTGGTTCATCTATGAAGGGGGCTACGCCTTTGTTGACACGGCGACCGACCTTGTTGACCGCAAAAGGAAAATACGAATGGATCAACTGGCTCTTGAAGTTAGTAAGGGGGAAAATATAAATATGTTAGAAGAAAACAGAGAGGTCTCGCTCGTTCTGGACAATTTCTCAAAGCGGTATGGCTCAAGCAAGCGCTTTGCCGTTAAAGACGCGTCACTTGAAGTGCGCGGTGGCGAGGTGTACGGCTTTTTGGGGCATAACGGCGCGGGCAAAAGTACAATCATAAAGAGCATCGTTGGAATTCAACCAATAACCAGCGGAAGCATAAGAGTCTGTGGCTACGATGTTGAAAAAGAGCCAATCGAGGCAAAGAGGCTCATTGGCTTTGTTCCCGACCAGTACGCTCTTTACGAGAAGTTGACGGGCAGGGAATACGTTAACTATATTGCCGACCTTTATGAAGTGCCAAACGAAGAAAGACAGGAGCGCATTGAGCACTATGTTAGCCTTTTCGACCTCAAAGACGCGTTCGATAACCAAATAAAGACTTATAGCCACGGCATGAAACAAAAGGTCACCATCATTTCTGCACTTGTGCATGACCCAAAGGTTTGGATACTAGACGAGCCACTGACCGGCCTTGACCCAACAAGTATTTATCAAGTTAAGCAGTGCATGAAACAGCACGCCGAGGCGGGGAACATCGTGTTCTTCTCTAGCCACCTCATTGATATTGTTAAGCAGATTTGCACGCGCGTTGCAATAATAAAGAAGGGGCATATTCTCTATAGCGACAGCGTTGAAAATATCGAAAAGACCGAAGGGCTAGAAAACTTCTATCTTCGACTGACCCAAACCTCTATTGACGACCTTGAAAAGCCTGAAGAAAAGGCAGAGAACGCCGACAAAAAGGAAGAAAAGAAGGCAAAAAAGGAAAAGAAGTGGGCAGAGAAGAAAGAAAAGAAAGAAAAAGCCAAAGAAGAAAAGGCCTTAAAGCCCACAAAAGCCGAAAGAGATAAGGCAATCAAAGACAAAAGAGCCAAAGAAAGAAGGGCGAAAGAAAGAGAACTGAGCGAGGGAAAAAGAAAATAATGAAAGGACTAAGAACGCTTGTTATGATGCAACTCAAGGATAAAATTGATTTGTCCTTCGTTTCATCATGGAAAAAAGCGCTCTTCAAAACAATACTTTTCATCTTGAAGTTCTTGCTCATAACTGGCATTATATATGTTTGTATGTATTTTTTGAGCCTTCTAAGGCTGCTGAGCATTTTGCCGGGCATTCCGCAGAACTTCATGGTTATTGTCTTCACGTTTATGCTCACTTTGAGTTTGCTTGTTTGCACGGTGGGGCTGTCAAAGTCGCTATATTTCGCACGAGACAACCAATTCCTTTTGACCATGCCAGCGAACAGAACTGTGGTGTTCTCGTCGAAGATAATTGTTTACTATATATATGAGCTCATAAGGAACGTGACATACTTCTTGCCGGTGTTTATTGCCTATGGAATGATCAACTCGGCTCCGTTCTATTACTACATTTGGATGCTGGTTGGCGTTGCAATCTTAACCGCTGTTCCAGTTGTTTTGGGGGCACTTCTAAGCATTCCAATGATGTTCATCATGAGCTTTTTGAAGCAAAACAAGTGGCTTGCCTACACCTTGCTTGTCTTGGTTGCGGGGGGAATTGTTGCGCTTGTTATCTTCATTGTTTACAAAATTCCAGCCCGTTTCGACATCCTTGCAACGTGGGGAACAACCTTCTGGGAAATTCAGGACTTTGTTAACTGGTTCAATAGGGTGTTCGCACCATTTGCTTGGCTTTTGACTTTGGTCGCTGGAACAAGATACGGCATTTCTAACATCTTGTTCAATGGCAAGCACTTCATAATCATCTTTTCAACTATTGGCGCGGTCTTGGTCGTTTATGCACTAACATACTTCATCGTTAGGCCACTATACTTCAAAATGACAAGTTCGCCATTTGAGTATAAGCGCGTCAAAGTTCAAGAAAAGAAGAACGAACAACAAAAACCGGCAATGTCCATCTTGAAAAAGGAACTTCTATTGCTATTTAGAACTCCAACAAAAATGTTCTCACTTTTGGCAGTCGCAATCTTCTTGCCAATAGCCATATTCCTTTTGAACAAGGTGTTTGGCGCAATGGACACCGACATTCGCGGTGGTTATTTGAAAATTACATTTAACTTGCTCATAATCTTACTGACCATGACGGCAACAAACGCCGGCATTGCACACATATATAGCGAGGAGGGTTCGTCGGCATATCTAATAAGAACCAATCCTCAATCTCACCTCAAGCAACTCAGCATGAAACTTGTTATAAACGGCACAATTATGACGCTATCACTTATTGCAACATCTGTCATCGCGTCGCTGTTTTTAAAGTTGAAGGCTGGCACAGCAATCGCGCTGTTCTTGTTCTTGGAAATGATTTACCTTGCGCACCTTTTGTGGAGTGCGGAAATGGACTTCATGAATCCACAGAACGCGCAATATCAAACAACTGGACAACACGTCAACAACCCGAATGAACTAAAGTCCACAATATTCTCGTTTTTGCTCTCGGGAATATTCACTCTTCTTACGTTCTTCTTTGTTGGCGAGGGAATAGATATGGTGTTTGTCAAACTCGGGGCTTTTGCACTATTATTCCTTGCAATAAGGGTTTGGCTATTCATCAATAAAATTAAAGTTTACTACAAGGAGATGGGCTAATGAAAAAGTCGACTTTAATTATTATTGGTTTGATCTATATTGCTTCCATTGTTGTCATCTCTGTGTTCGGGCTAAAGGCTGTTGTCTATAGGCCTGTTATACCCGTAACAAAAGTAGAGTGCTTGAATGAATCTGATGAGTTCACAACTGTTTCAGTTAACAATGAGGGACTAAAACTCATAAAGGTTGAATATCGCGGACCAGCAGACAAAAACGACTTGTCAGTCGGAACCGTTCTTCAACTCAAATGGAGGGTGACGCCAGACGACGCATCAAACAAAGACATCGACATCTCATACAACAAAAATCTGACAAGACTTGAGTTTGTTAAGGGTGAAGATGGTCGCGAACTTGGTGTTGTGCTTATCTATGGGCCAGTATATGCCAATGTCAAACTGATTGCGTCAGATGGAACGGGCGTGTATGAAGAGATAATAATTTGGGCAATCTAATAAAAGAAAAAACAAAAAAAGGAGAAAGAAACAGATGAAAAAATTTCTATCAATCGTGCTAGCATGTTTGTTGTGGGTTTCTTGCGGAGCATTCTTAACCGGTTGCGGAAAAGTGACTGTTAAAGACATGAAACTCCAAGCGGGAACAATAGAAACTACCATCTTGAAAGGTGGCTCTTTCTCAACAACAAACGCAGTTGTGAAAGTAACATACTCAAACAAAAAGACTGAGAATGTTACTTCTGAGAAGTTGAAATTCTCAACTATTGATACAAACACTGTTGGAATTCAAACTCTCACAATAACTTATACCTATAACGAAAAAGACTACAAACTTGAACAAAAAATCAAAATTGTTGAAACCGATAGCGAACTTTACACCATCGTTAACTTGAAAAGTGATGTTTGGACAGACTACGAGTTCAACAGAAGTGAAAAGACCAACACCCAAAACAACTTCATTGACCATGACCAACCTTTAACTGTTGGTACCGATAACTATGTTGACCTTGGAATCACTGCATCGGGTATTGATGCAGATGGCAACCCTCCAGTTGGTGGAATCAAGAATGTTAAGACAAACCTCACAGTTGCCGAGAAACAACTTGACAACACTTATTCGCCAGTTTCTGACTATTCAATATATCTTACTATTGACCCACTAACAAATATTATAACATTTAAGAGTGGGGCAGAAGGAAAGGAACTTAGCCTTACATTCAAGGCCGCAACAAGCGACAGCGTTTATGAAGAGGCTCAAACTCAATTCACTGCATATGTTAAAGTTGAAAAAGGCTTTAATGTTTATAATGCGCAAGATTTGTCACTTTTTGATAACCAAAAATGGCAAGAAGCAAACCGCGATGCTGTTCGCGAAAAATATGGTCTTGCAGACGACTATTATCCAGAAAAAATGTACCTTTTGAGCAAAATTGAAATAACAAAAGAAGATTTGCCTTC
This sequence comes from uncultured Clostridia bacterium, assembly GCA_947595235.1. GTDB lineage: Bacteria > Bacillota > Clostridia > Christensenellales > UBA1242 > UMGS2069. Next base: position 3,305 of record CANQEP010000013.1, on the reverse strand, counting down.
TCACTATTTCTATGAACAACACGAGGCAGATGACCAATTACATGGAACGGCAAACCTTCGCGCTTGGGCAGAGGAAAGAGATACATGGCTTAAAACTGCACAACCTCTTGCTGAAGGCGAAAAGAGAGATCCAGTTGCTGGGTCAACAATCAACTATTATGGAAAAGGTATCTACCACAGAGAGATGACAAACGGACAAAAATTCTCGTTTAATGGAAACTATTTCATGATAGATGTTCAACAATTCCCACTTGTTGTTTATCAAAATAAAAACGAGAATGGGGTTTCACAACCATCTCATTATACAAGTTCATCAAATGGATTACCTGAAGGACCATATCAATCATTGTTCTTCATTGGTAATACGGGTAATGGTGGATATCATACTCTTACTGATGGACCTGAAGATGACGACAGGACAAGAGCCGAGTTCACAAACACTCAACTTATCGGCAATGGTGAATTGACCAGTGACATGAGAAAATCGGGTGGACTTATGATGCTTAAGGATGCTATGGTAGACTTTTATGGCTACAACACCCTTGCAAATAACTTCACTGTAGGATACTTCTTCCATGAAGACGCTGTCACTAAGACTAACCCAACAAATGGCTCAAACCACAATGTCTATAAGAGCGAATATGTGGTTGAAAGTTGCAAGGGCTATGGTTCATTTGAAAGTTTATTTTATATGAACAACTCTGCACATACTATTATTAAAGATAGTGAATTTAAGGATGCAGGTGGTCCAGCACTTATAATAGACCACGACAATGGTGTTGCTGGAGATATAGAAGCAAACAATGCTGACACATCGCCATGCGTTGATATTGTTAATACAACATTGTCTTCTTTGGTAAATGCCGATTCACCATGGTTCAAGACATTTACCGGGGCATCAACGCTTTTGGGGACGCTTCAATCAGTTGGTGAAAAGTTATTCGATAATACTTTCGAAGATTCTCTTAACCTTCCTCACTCAACAAAAACAATTTTAAGAGAAATTGGTGCCACAAATGGTCTTGACAAGGGTGGAAAAGTTATGGACATCATAGCATTGGTTAAGGCTAATGGTTCAAATGTTATGGGAGCAAACAAAGTAAGAGGTTACGTAAGAGAATTTGCTAGCCAAGAGGAATATGACGAATATTACAAAGACGGAATTAAAAATGTGTATGGTCTAGACTTTGATGAACCTAAATATACTATTCCTACCAAAGGGACTGTTTCATTAAGCGATTATGTAACGGGAACGAATCCAAATGTCGGCGAAAATGTTGGTGGACAAAACTTTGGAGATGTTGTTATGCAAAGCACTAATGGTGGTTACATCAACTTCGCGAGTGTTGTTGGAGCCCAACCAAATGCCGACCTACTCGTTTCATCGGTTAGATTTGGAGCCATGGTTGCTAGTGGAATTAGCACAATAATTGATACTTTGGCTCAAACACAAACGACAGATTTTGCTAACTATAAGAATGTAGTTAATATGAGCGCAAACCTTATAGAAAGATTCAATACATACTACACCAACCAAGAGGCTCAACTTGATGCATTCTTTAGTGCATTGGTACTTTTAAACCCTTCAGATCCGAGTCAGCAACAATTACTAGGACAATTACGTGCTATTTATCCATTTGGATATACTCAAGAAACATGGAATGCTCTAAGCGGTCACGCAGACCTCAAGTATCAAGCAATTTATGATTACCTAAAAGGCATCGAGACAAGAAATGTCTATGCAACGGGTGATTATATCAACTTGTATTTGTTCAATGGTATGGGTGCAATGTTAAAACTTTACGAGCAACCTGCAGCATAAAAGATTGATAGAAAAAATACTCGGCAAACAGCCGAGTATTTTTTTGTGCGTTGATTTTAATTGGTGAGGGTAGGAGCAAAAGGCATAAGTAGGCTCGCAATCAACTAGCCTTGAAGGCCGTTTGCTTGGCGAACCATGTCTTCAACAACAATGTCGTGAATCTCGCCAAGAGAGGCGCAATATTCAAGCACTTTCCATGGCTCGTTGGTGTGGTAGTGGATTTTGATAAGGCTTGAGTCTCCAACAACAAGAAGGCAGTTGCCAACAAGTTTGGTATTGAAGTATTCTTTGATTTTATCTTCGTCAAGTCCCTTGCCGTCAATGAGGAGTTGGGTATCGTAGCGATATTTTAGTTCGTCTTCTTCCTCTTCGACCTCTTCTTCAACCTTTGGAATTTTAAAATTAAATTTGCTCATATTTTTTCTCCTTTAATCACCTCAAATTGTAGCACAAAAACCTCAAAAAGCAAATAAAAATGGCCCACATTCTTCAATTTTAACTAAGGATATTTTATCACCCCTTTTGGTACTTACGTACCACCTTCCCCCCGTGTGAGGGGGCACTTGTGGTGGATACTCATCTTATATGTCACACTTTGTGAGACCTTTCTCTATTTTCAACTAAATGCTTATTGACATTTTTCAGTTGATATTTTTTATTATGTTTTTCCCAAACTTATATCTCAAACTTCTTGCGTCCAAACCAAGTGCCCCCTCTCACGGGGGAAAGGTGGTGAGTTTACTCACCAAAAGGGGTGATAAAGTATCCACTAGTAACGGCGACTAAGAGAACAGAAAAAAATTGAAAAGAACTCACAAAGTGTGTCATGAAAAATAGGTATCAAATGCAAGTGCCCCACTGATGATGGGGAAAGGTGGTGCTTCGCACCAAAAGGGGAGATACTTCAATCAAAAAACCTCTTTATTTGTTGGCTAATGCTAAGTTGAAAAAATTTTATCGAAAAAGTCTTTCCTAAAACTTAAATAACTTATAAAATATATTTTTTGTCTCCCCTTTTGGTAGCACGCTACCACCTTTCCCCATCGTCAGTGGGGAACTGGGAGTTGACGCAAGAATTAGTATAAAAGTTTAGGAAAAAATCAATAAAATATCAAATTGAAATTTTGAACATAAAATGTAAAATCTCTTGCAAAAACTCGCACAATATGATAAACTCAAATAGTTAACGTGCTGGTGTGGTGGAATTGGCAGACGCGTCGGACTCAAAATCCGATGATGGCAACATCATGTGGGTTCAAGTCCCACCACCAGCACCAAACCGAAACGTCGCTTTAAGCGCGAAACGAAAAGCCAAGACCTGAAGGGCCTTGGCTTCTTGTTTTGTTGATAAGTCTATAACAATATTGGCAGTTTGTCGTTTGTTTTTTGCCAAACGGCGGAGTCAAAATTGGTGTTGACATAGTCAAGAATGAATGAAAGGCTAACCGAGGATATTTTGTCCGATTGAGATGGGGTGATGGTG
>CANQEP010000012.1 GCA_947595235.1 uncultured Clostridia bacterium | reverse complement strand
GGTCAAGGCAACTTCGGTTGCATCATAGGTCAAGATCATCTCTGCCATGTCCGGATTGCCTTCTAGTGCACCCGGAATTGTTCCGCCGGCGCCGGCAAACTTTATGGTATAGGTGTTTGCCTCCCACTTTGGAACAAGAGTGATGTTGCGAGAAGGGGTGTTGAACTCTTTGCCAGCCTCAACAGAGAATCTTTCTTCGTGACCCTTTTCAACCCACTTTGTGTAGTGATATCCAGTCTTTGTGAAATAGTCGGCTGAGTAGGCTGTCTGTGACTCGCCATAAAGAACTGGGTCGGTGGTGGTTGTGCTTTGACCACCGTCGCCCGTGTTTTCATAGGTTACAGTGAACGAATCTTTTGACCAAACAGCATAGAGTGTGAGCGTTAGTTCGCTCTTTTTAAGGTCTGCGCCCTCAACTTTTTCTGCAATTGCAAGATTTATGATTTGTGAGCCTTCATATTGACCACCCTTGTTGAGTTTCTTCTCGCCTTCTGCAGAGAATGCCCAACCAACAAGAGTGTGGCCCTCTTTTGAGTAGCCCGTGCCGTTTGACACGCTAACAGATGTGTCGTAGTTAACGGTTTGGTTAGTGATAGCATTGTCAACATTGCCACCATTTACATCATACTTCAATGTGTAGCGGTTGGCCTCAGTGCTAAGGACAATCTCCATTGCCTTTTGCATTTCAAAGGTCAATGCTTGGTCTTCTTCATTACACTTGATGCTTACATAGTGATATCCGTCATTCAATGTGTAAACAAGAGTAACTTTTGCACCATGCTTAACTTTGTATCCATTTGATTGCTTTTCGAACGCGTTTGCAACATAATCGCCCGCGCTCGTGTCGATATCAAATGACTTAACACCTTTGTCCTTATTAAGAACAAGGTTGTATTTTTCTCTGTAATACTTGAACTCATAAACGGTTGTGCCGTCGCCGTCAAGTTTCATTGTCACTGCACTTGGAGTTTCAAATCCAGGGTAAGTCTCTTTTGGAGAAACTGGATGCTCGTCGTCAGTGAACGCTTCTGCATCAACATTTTCAGTGCCGTCATTGAAGACAACTGTCTTGTCATCTTTAAACGTTCCGTCAAGTTCCTCAAGCAAATACTTAACGGTATACTTAACGACTTTCTTTGTCCACTTTGCATACAAGACAACGTCGCCGGCAGTTTCAAGGGTTGTTTCCGCTTCTACCTTTTTGCCTTCTGTGGTGTCTGCGTCAAGATACCAGCCAACGAATGTGTAGCCGTTTCTTTCCAATGTTTTGTTTGCAAGTTCATCAAATGTTGCGCCAAACTTGAGGGTTGCCTTCTCTGGAAGGTCACTTGTGACGGTTCCGGTTGTTCCCTCTTTAACGTTTGAGTTATATGTAACGTTATATGAAAGTCTCTTATAGTAAACTGAGAGCACAAGCGTGCCATTGCCAAGAACAACACCCTCTTCTTTTGAGTGCTCAGTTGTTGTGTGCTCAAAGCCGGCTTTTGAATGTTCGCTAGCAGTCACATTGGTTCCGGTAAAGTCTTTCAGCGTTTCAGTATAAACATTGCCCTCGGTTTCGTTATATTCGCCTTCAAGGGTCTCATAATAGTGCTTAACGGTGTAAGATACCCTTTGCGCTCTCCAAACAGCATAGAGTGTTACGCTTTCGCCGTTGTTGTTAAGTTCATTTGCGGTGTAGAGTTCATTGTGAACATTGTAGCCACCCGCGAAGTCAAATGTATAAACGCCATCTTGTTGTTGAGTTTTTGACCAGCCAAGGAATGTGTAGCCATGTCGAGTATACTCACTTCCACTTGGCAAAATGTTGCTTTCGCTATCAAATGTGAAAGTTACACTTGCAATGCTGTCTTTTTCGCCATCAGGCCCGGCGGTGAAGCCCGACTCAAATGTTACAATGGTCTGGTGTGCCTCCCAAATTGCATAGAGAGTCACATCTTCAGCATTTTCTGAAATTGTGTTGTTGCCAGCCTCAAGGACTTGAGATGCTGTGAAGGCAACATCTTCTGCAGTTGCGCCCGAAGTTCTTCCCCAACCTTTGAAGTTGTAGCCTTCGCGCTCAAGAGCATCTGCGATTGTGTTTTGCGCGTCATATGTGAAGGTTACATCTTGAGTTGCGCCTCCGCGATAGTTCGCGTTGAAGTGTACGGTATAGGTCTTTGCCTCCCAAATTGCATAAAGGGTGATATTGCCGTCGCCTTCAAGATATTTTTCAAGGTCAACCGGTGCACCGTTTTCAAATACCTTGTGTTCAGCATTGTCCTTTCCGCCCTCAGATGCCCAACCCATGAAGTTGTAGCCAACAAGGGCGAATGTGTTTTCTCTAAGGGTGTTGTTTGCACCGTCAAAGACAAGCACGCTGTCTTGCATGTTGCCAGTGACATTCTTGCCCTCAAATGCGTTCTTGTCATAGTGAACGGTGAATGTTCTTGCCTTCCAAATAGCATAAAGGGTTACGCTTGGCTCGGTTTCTTTTCCGCTTGTTAGAACAGAGACTGCAACTTCGCTGTTAAGATCAGCAATCTTGCCCCCTGTGTTGTCTCCGCTTACAAGTGACCAACCAACAAGGGTGTATCCCTTCTTTGTGAAGGTGTCCTCTCCCAATGTTGTTATGGTGTCGGTATATTTTTTGTTCGCAAGAGTCAATGTACCTTCATCAACACCCCCACCAAGTTCGCCACCATTGGCATCAAAGGTGATGGTGTATTCATTTTCGCTGACATCAATATAGAGTTCAAGGTTGCCAGCGCCCATGGTGAAGTGAGCCTCTTGCTCTTCTTGACCGTCTCCGGAGGTCTTTTTATAGAATTTGACAAATGTGTATCCAGCCGAAACTTTGGCAGTCAAAGTTACATCCGCGCCAAATTTGACGCCTTCAACCGTCTTTGAGCGTCCGTCCCAGTCTACTGTTGGTTTAACGACGCAAGTAAAGCCGGTGACCCCAACAGTCTCCTCATAATTGACTGTGATACTATATGTGTTGCGTGTGTAGTAAAGTTTGATAAAGGTGTCGCCATTACCATTGATGACTCCATAAGGCTGTGGAACAGACCTAAAGAACCTAAATCCTTCAATAGGTTGTTGAATGTCAGCCGGAACATCGGTGTCGGTCTCACCATATTTTGTTTGTTCTTCTTGTGCGTCATAATTGTCGTCGGTCAAATCTGTCGACGTTGCATCAAGTTTTTGCAAGAATACTTGAACCTTGTACTCAGTCTGCCCATTTGCCGTCCAGTGAGCATACAAGGTCTTTGTGCTCTCGCTTGCCCATGTGTACTTTGTTCCATCTGTGACTGGCTCGCTGTCATCATCCGGGTCGGTGAACCAACCATCAAATGTGTAGCCATTCTTTTCCAATACTGGCAACTTTTCAATTTGTTGTTCGTACTTGACTTCTGTCATGTCGGTTAATTGGACATCGCTTGTGACAGAAAGAGTACCAGTCTTGTCGCCCTCGTTTGTATCGAAGTGTACGGTGTACTTATTACGTGTATAGAAAAGTTTAAGTTCAACATTTTCACTCAACAATTGAGCTGATTCAAGTGTTCCATCGTGGCCAAGGTCTAGGGTAAAGCCCGCGAAGTTCTTTCTTACAATCTTTACGGTCTCGTTCCAATCGCCCAATTCTGTTCTTTGGTCGCTAGGGTCCAAGATTTCAAAGGCTCCACCGGCAAGAGTTTCACGATAATAACTTACCTTGTATGACACATCGCCTTTCTTTGTTTCCCAAACAATATAAAGGTTATAAACTTGCGTTGTATCGATATCTATAGGGTTCTTAATCTTGTCTTGGTCGCGATACTTAGGCTCAGATGCACCTGCACTTTCTGCCCAACCAACAAGGTTGTGGTGGTCAGAGTAAATCTCAATGTCTTCACTAGCCTTGTCAAGAGTGTATTCAACATCATAATATAGTTTTACTGAAACTTGGTCTTTTGATGTTTTGTCTCCATCTTTTGCGTTTGCATAGATGTTAAGAGTGTATGACTTTCTTGCCCATACTGCATAAAGGTCGATTGTGTTGCCATGGTCTTTTGCAATTTCATAAAGCGCGTTGACTTGTTGCGAATTGAGTTGTTGCGAATTGTTGTATTTTGTTGAAGAGCCTTGGCTATAAACCTCGGTGTTTGACCAGAAACGGAAGGTGTAGCCCTTGAGGGTGTAGCCATTGCTTTCGATTGTTGCACTTTGGTTGTATGTTAAAGTGGTCTGGTTGGTTGTTCCGGTAGCCTTTTGAGACATGGTGGTTGTTCCATGTTCATCGGTTAGGCTTTCGTCGTTAGCGTGATAAACAATATAGAACTCAACTGGCTTCCAGTCTGGGCTCAAAACAAGGTTCTTTGCTGGCATATTTTGACTCGAGCCAACTCCATAAGTCTCGCCGTCTTCGTCAACATATTGATTGTAGAAATATCCGTTCTTCTCAAACTCGTTTGCGCCCTTGATATTGAATTGCTCGCCAAAGTCATGAGATTCTGGTTCTCTTGACACTTCACCATCTTTATAGGTGACTGTATAGGTGTTGACTTTCCAAATTGCGTGCAAGGTGATGTTTGCATTTGAATATGGAGAAGATTGTTTGCTGTTTTCATGCTTAACAATCTGCTCACCAGTAACCTCTTTGTGTCCGTCAACAAGCGCGAATGCCGGCTCTTGTTCTTTGCTTGCATAGTCATAAGCCTCGAAGTCAAATCCAAGAAGGGTGTAGCCCACTCTTGAAACCGGAGCGTCGCCAAGATCGATGGTGCCCGTGTAGGTAACAACTATTGTTCCGCCTTGCCAAGCATAGGTTATGGCAAATGAACGAGCAACTGCGCGCGCAACATTTCCTCCATTGCCATCAATGGTGATGGTGTATTTGTTTTCGGTGTAGTTTGCGGTGATTTGGTCATCGTTTTCTTCAAACTTATAGGTTGAGATTTGCTCGCTATCCTTTTCCCAATAGTTGAAGGTGTAGCCGTCTTTTAGTGGAGTGGTTAGCCCTTCAAGTTCGTCAATGTTCTTCTCAGTTCCATATGGCTGAGTGATTTCTTGCTCCTCGGTTGCATTTGCGCCTTCGGCAACAAACTTGACAGTGATTTCGTTTCTGTCATAATAAAGTTTAACAACGGTGTCGCCGTCTGCATTGACATTGTGTGTTTCGTCAGCGAGTTTTCCCTCGTTAAGAGTGAAGCCCGTTATTTCAATTCTTGGAGCGCTGACTGGTTTGTCGACCATTGCCTTTTGCGTTCCGCCATAGTCTCTGCTAACGGTGTAATTTTCAGTGTCGCCAAGGTTTTGAAGATGATACTCAACCTTGTAATTAACTTTAATGCCCTCCCAAATAGCATAGAGGTTAGAGAATTGGTCCTTCTCTTCCCCTTGCCCTTTGTGAGCGTTTTCAAAGGCAACATATGTTTTGATGTCGTCAAGCGAAACAATGGTGTCACCGGTAACATACTCGCTTGCACCATCTTGTTTTGCCCAGCCCAAGAAGTTGTAGGCAACGCGAGTTGGACTTGGAAGTGCGGCCTTTGCACCGTCGCGCGTTTTTCCGTATGGCAAACCATAGGTAACAACAATCTTGTTCTCATAGTTGAATGTTATTTTTCCAGTTGTTCCCTCTTTTTTGTTTGTGTTAAGATATAGGGTTGAAGATGCCCTCTTATAGTAAAGTTTTAGCCTTGTTGAACCGTCACCATTTATTTGTCCACGGTTTTGGCCGGCGGTCTTCTCTTCGTCAACAACAAAGCCCTCAAATGTTTCTGCTCCAAAGTCTATTTTTGCATTATTGTCGGTATATTCTGCTGTGTTGCCCGTTGTTCCTTCAAGATTTTTGCTTCCGTCTGGCTCGCTCTTATAATATAGATTATATGCACTGCCAACCTCTTCAAGGTAGTACTCAACGGTGTACTTAACATTTTCCAATGCTTTCCAAACAACATAGACTTCGAAAGTGGTTCCCCCCCTCTCCAAAATCCATGCTGAAAGGTCTTGATTTGTATCAATTTCTTTGCTTCCACTTTGAGTAGTTGAATAGCCAATGATTTCATAGCCCGCTCTTGTGAAGAGAGAGTTACCAAGTTTTCTTTCTGACATATCAAAGGTTATAACAACGCTCTTTGTTTCGCTGTCGACCTCGTCATAGTTGCGGTGAACTGTGAATGTGTATTTAACAGCCTTCCAAACGGCATAAAGGGTGACAGTGTCGCCATCTTGGTCAGTGAGGTTCTTAACGCCCGTTTGCGCGTCGGTGTATTCGCGTGCGCCTGTGGTCTTTGTTGACCAACCATCAAAGGTATAGCCGTTTTTAACGAACCTGTGTTCAACTGGAAGGTCAAACGTTTGGTCATAGGTGTGTTGCTCGCTGTCAAAGTGTACGTCGCCACTATTTGTTGCGCCATTGCCGTCGAATTGAACTGTGTAGTTAATAGGTCTCCAGCAAGCATAAAGGTCGATAACATCGTTATCTTTGTCTGAAAGGTTTTGCACCTCGGCTTCGTTAGCAAATTTTTGCGCTCCAGCCGATGGGTCAGAAGAAAGTGACCACTCGGTGAAGACATAACCTGTCTTTTTGAAGGTGTTTGGTGAAAGTTGAGTTGTTTCTCCGTAGGTGAGTTTCATATCTTGCATCTGAGGGGCAGCGACAGCGCCTTCACCACCATGGAATTTGATGGTATAGGTGTTTGCAGACCATTGAGCATAGAGAGTAACAACGCCCTTTCCGCTTGCGTCATACGCCTCGTTTGTGAGGTTATATACTTCTTCTTGGTCGCCATAAATCTTGTCGCCCTCACCAGGTGTTTGCTTTTCACACCAGCCGGTGAAGTGCCAGCCTTGTTTTTCATAGACAACTTTTGCAAGGTGTTCTCTCTTGTCGAAGGTGAATGTGCCGTCTGGCATTTCTCCAGCAAAGCCCTCGCCATTCACATTATACACAATGTGATATTTAATTGGGCTCCAAATTGCATACAAGGTTTGCGCGGTGCCACCAACTGCGCCAGTTGGAACTTTGCTGCCTGCGGTGATGGTTGTTCCCTCGCCGTTAGAACTTGTGTTCCAGCCAACAAAATTGTAGCCCTCTCTTTGAACGTTAAACAAGGTGTAGTTTGCGCCATATCTAAGGGCAACAACTGCAAGTTCTCCGTCAATAACACTTGCCAGTGTTGAACCGCCATCTTTGTCGTTCAAATTGAATGTTATGTTATATACAACTCTATTAAAGTATATACGAAGTTCGGTCGTGCCGTTGCCGTTGACCTTCGCACGGCTAACCGTGTTTGGATGGTCAAGATAAAGGGTAAAGCCCGGAATGTTGGTGTATCTGTACTCAGCAACCTCGTCGACAGTGAGATAATAGAGTTGACTTTCCGTGTTTGCGTCAAGGGTGTAGTCTTCTTCGCTGTCGCCCGTGATGTTTTGAAGATAGATAAGTACTTTATAGGCAACTTTTGTTGTTGACTTTCTCCAATGAGCATAAAGGGTTGTTCCGCTGGTGTGAGGATATGGAGTTGCCTCTTCAACAATGGTCCCGCCAGTTGACTCGGTGAACCAGCCAACAAACTCATAGCCCGGTCTTACACCTGCACTTGACATATTAGGCAAAGCACCATATGTTGCGCCAAACTCAACCTTTTTGTAGTACTCACCGCTCTCGCCAAAGTGAGAAATGTCACCCCAGTTGATTTCGCTCTCAACAATGTCGGTGTCGTCAACTTCTGCCTTGTTATAGTCAAATTTGACGTCGTATTCGTCACGATAGTAATAGATGTAAACAACAAGACTTCCGTCTGCCTTGATTGTCTTTTTGAGTTCGTTTTCGTTCTTTGAAGTGTTGGCAGTAAAGCCCGCAATTTCATAGACCGTAACGTCTACTTGTGCATTGGTCTTGCCAAACTTGATAACGTCGCCGTTAACTGGACCATTAGGGTCGCTATATTGGGTGTATCGGCTTTGGTCGTCAACCTCTCCGGTGTAGCCAAGAACCTCAATCATGTATCTTACTGTGTATCTTGTCTGCTCACCCTCTTCCCAAATTGCGGTGAATTTCAAAACTTTGTCAGCATCGCCAACTGCAACTTTGCCACCGTCGTCACCCCTAAGAGTCTCGCCACTGGTCAAAACGTTGCCGTTCTCATCTTTCCAACCAACAAGGGTAAAGCCCGCAGAAATTCTCTCGTTATCACCCTTGTCAAGCGGTAGTTTTTCCAAAATTCTGTCGTCAAGGGTTATCATGATATATGTTGGCACTGACTGTGGCTTGTTTTCTGGATGGATGTCTCCCCCCATTGTGTCAAGGTCAACTCTGTACCAATAAAGCGCGGTCTCGCCATTATATGATTGCCTCTTGAAGTAGCCTAGGTATTGCGTGTTGAAGTGAATGAACACTGCACTATTTTTGTCGCTTGGTCCAAAGACTTGAAGTTCGGTCATTGGAAGCGAAGAAGTTGGTCCAAATGCGTTGTCGCCAATTTGCTCAACTTTTGATGCCTCGCCATTTTCACTAAAATATAGTTTTTCAAGGTTTCTGTAACTTGCAAAAGTATCATTTATAATATGAGTAAAGTTCTTGCTCAAATGAAGTTCAGTTATATAAGATGCGTCGGCAAATCTGTTTGCAAAGGTTGTGCTGAGTGTGTTATAAGACGAAATGCCCGACTCGTTGCTTATTGTGAGTTTTCTGTCGTACTCATCCTCGCCCTCTCTTAATGTCATTTTAATTTGAAGGTCGGCGTGAGCATTTGTTGGAATGGCAGAAATATCAATGTCTGTTCCATTGCCAATAACAAGGTTTGTGAGGCTTGCATAACTTGCAAAGGCATTAACGCCAATCTTTGTTATGTCCTCATCAACATAAACGTTCTCAAGTCTAACAAGGCCTGCAAATTTGCTCATGAAGGCAGAGGTCAATTCGTCCTCTGCATGGTATATATACAAGGTGGTTACTGAAGGTCCAAAAGCGTTCTCTTCAACACGAAGGTTAGAGAAGTTATAAACACGAATGGTTGTGATGTTGTCTGCACCACTAAACGCGCCGTCAGAAACGGTGAAGTTGCCGTCAAGTTGCACGTCGTGAAGGTTACCCGAAAGGTCACCAAGCATATCGCCCGTGATAACGTCACCCTCAACGCCCGTGATGACCAGCCTTTCAAGTTCTTCTGCCCCTTCAAGAGCCCCGTCGGCAAAATGCAGTCGCGATGCGTCTTTGACATATAGCGCTCCAACGCCCGAGTCCGCAAAAGCCCCTTTGCCAACCTCTTCAATAGATTTTGGCATTGTCATTTCTTTGAGGTTTTCGCAACCCTTGAACGCGCCTTCGCCAATGTTTCGAACACCCTCTTCAATGGTCACGCTCTTGAGGTCGCGGTTGAATGCACGGTCCTCTGCGCTGAACGCATTTGGCAGAATGTCGCGAACTGGAACGCCGTCAATCTCACTTGGAACAACAACGTCTTCGTCGTCACCAATGTACCTGACGATGTCGTAACAGTTCTCTGTCGCGTCGTATCTTAAAATAAATTGCCCCAACTCTTTTTCAACATAGTTGTTGTTCCCTCGTGGTGTCACGAAGATAACAAGTGGGGTTATGATGGCCGTGAGGAAGAAAAGTATGCTAAGAACAAGAAGGGTAATTTTCACTCCTCTTTTCATTTGCTTGTTTTTCTTCTCTTGGGCTTCATTGTTCGTGTTGTTTACTTCACTCATGTTTTTTCACCTTTGATTTTAGTTTTTTCTATCGGTTTTATTTTTATTTGCGAGGCAATTTGCAAATATTGTCGTATTTTACGGATTTTTTTGCACACAAAATGCAAAAAATCTGCAAAAGCGCAGCAAAATTTTCAAACTTTGCGCGTTTTTACAATTTTTCAAGCCCGTTTTGAGGTTTTTTGTGGGTCAATTTTGACCAAACATCAACCGCCTCGAAATTCCGATATTATCGCGGTTTCACCCGCTTGTCTATATACTAGCATTTTTGACCCTACAAGTCAAACGATTTTGACCCCTTATATATATTTTTTAAATTTATATATATTATATATATCCTTAATATAATATATATATATTAGTATTAAGTATACCCCTCACACCCTCAGCCATATATACCCCCTCACGCCTGCCTCTCAGCCAGCGCAATCATGCTCACACTTCTGCCCTCGCAATCATGTGGGCCCAACGACAACGCGACCAACCCCAACACTCTCAGCACTGATCGCACTCTCTCGCCCTTGCCGTTTCCCTCAAGCAACACGCGACCCGAACGCACACTCGCCAAACTTTCTGCATCTTTGACACCCCCCACCAACCCAACCACTCTTCACCCCCAAAGAGCAAGTCCCCATTTCAAGTCAACAAAAAGCGGATGATTATTTCACCCACCCTCATAAAGTGCAGAGAACTCAACCAACTCGCGCACAATTCCAACCACGCACCGCACATCCCAACGCACGCACCTCTGCCCTCAATCACCACTCGGGCACAACAAAAAGTGAGCCCGACTCTTAACCAACGCGAGAGCCATATGACCCAACGCACAAACGCATTTTGCAACGCACCCTCCAAAAACAAACTTGCACCATAGCCCCTACGCGCCTCCACCGAACCCAACATGAAGTTCAACCGCTCTCAAACAATACCCCACTTCGCCAACTCGCACGCAACTCTCACCGCGCAAGCAAACAACTGCACCAACCTCTAACCTCGCAGCCGCCCTCAACCAACACGCGACCCTAACGCATACTCGCCATACTTTCAATCGCTTTGACGCCCGTCACCAACCTCACTCCTCTTCACCACAAAAAGGCAAGACAAAAACACCGCGTTCCCCAAAAATGTGGCAAAAACTCAAACAATAAAAAATGGCTAACAATTAGCCATTCAACTTCGCAATAAATACTCTTTTAAACGTGCCACCGCATAACAGTGCGCCACCAAACCGCTTCATACAACGGTGCACCATATGGCAAAACCCAAATGCAGACGGCAATTTGCTTTCGCAACTTACACCAAAAACGCTTCAATTTTCGCCAGTTCGCCAATTTCACCTAAACCCAAGAGATTTTAGCCCACAAGAACAACGCGTTTGGTGGGAGCATAGGTGTTTTCACGAATTTTTTGAGTCTTTACAAGCACCCCGTTTTGATAGTAGAGAAGTTTGCCAACAGCCTTGTACCCCGGCTTGCCACTTGAAATAACTCTTTCTTCGCCTTTTTCAAGAGGACTGGTGAGCCCAAAGTCTTTGTAATTTTTTGTTTTTTCAGTTGTTATTTGTAACAAATCCTCTATTTTTTCACTATTTCTTACAATTTTATAATTATTTTTGCAACCGTAGATGTTTATTTTGCAAGTATCGTTATCAAGAGATGTTGCTATTATAATAGGATAGCCCGTGGTGTTTTTGATAACCAAGTCGGCACTCCCGCTGTTGACCATTGCATCAAAGCAAGGCGCAACATAACTGACGGGAAGGCTGTGAGGGTGCACCTCCACAATCTCAAGGTCAGAGAGAAGGCACGCGTTATATAGCGTTGAACTGACCTGGCACACTCCACCGCCGAACTCGGTGACAAACATTCCATTCTTTATAATCTTTGCCTTTTGGTATCCACCGCTCTCACCCCTTGCACCCGTGGTCTTGTTAAAACTCATGGTCTCGTTTGGCATAACAATCTTTCCGTCAAGACACGAGAGCGCCAACTCGATATTGTGCTTGCGTTCGGCACTGCTGGTTGCAAAAGTTGTTTGAAAGCCCCCTCGAAGATTGGTACAATTTTCCATGCTTTTGCTTGTGACCTCGCACTCCACCTCTTCGGTTTCTGCATTGAACTTATAATTTTCCCCCATATTTGTGTTGAACACGCCAAATATTTCGTCAACAAGCGCGTCACGTTTGAGGCGTTTGCCCTTCTTTTCGGGAACAACCCTAACTTTTCCGCTACCTTTTATGCTTTCTAGCGTGGCATTCTTTGGCGCAACATACAACTTTTTCTCTATATTATTGATAGTCTCAACAACTTCGGGGAAGGCATAAAACAGCGCACTCTCTTTGCTGTGACCGCACGCAAAAGCAAAGTTCATGACCTCTACTCTCTTTTCAAAGTCGCAAGCAACCACCCTCTCTCTAACTTTTGAGAGTTCTTGCATATATGGGCTTATTCCCTCTTCGCCAACGTCGGTGATAAAAGAGATGTCACTTGCCCAAGCGCTTGCGGGTGAAAAAACGCAAAAAGTGTGCGCTAAACAGAGAAAAGCAATAAAAAATACGCACAAAAAGGTCAATTTGGCAAGAATGCACTGTCTTTTGCCCATAGATTCCATACCTTTATTATGCGAATTTTACAAAAAATTATTAGTTTTTGTTTATTTTTGTCGCTAGTTTTTGCTCTCGTCGTCCTTGTCGGCGGGAACATAGTTGTCGCTCTCGCGCTTTGAAAAGCCAAATCTTGCAATCAAGAACACCGAATATGTGAATGTTACTGCACTCAAAACAATCATAAATGCGCTCATCTTTCTACTCCAAATAATACTTTTTTCTTCTTGAGACCATGCGCTTTGCAATTTCAAGAAGGTTGCTTTCAATATTTATATATGGTCTGTCTATGCACTTATAAAGAAGTTTGCTAAGTATTTCTCCCGTTTTGTTGACCTTAAGCGAAGGAATATTCTTAATAAGCACGTCGCCCTTGAGGTTGAGTTCAGAAAGGGTGAACGGCGTGTTGTTTTTCTTCATCTTTTCATAAGTCTTGTTAAGAACCTTTGCCGAGTATGAGCCATGACGACGGTTGCTCTTGTCAAGTGCAATGGCATTTTTAAGTGAGATTATGAGTTCGATTTCCTCATGATTTTCGGCAATAAAGTGCTTTACATTTTTTGCAATTTCTAGCCCTGACTTGTTAAAATTCACGCCCAAAACGACCTTTTTTACCCTTTCAACTATTTTTTTTGAAAAACCAAGGCCGTCAACTCCAAGGTTCTTTTCGATGATAATTTCGCTGAATTCTTCTTCGCCATTAAAGTTGCCATATTGAAGTTTTGCCCTTGCCTTGCCCGCATCGTGCAAGAGTGCCGACAACCTCACTTCGGGGCTAGAAAACGCAAAAACGTTTATGACATGGTCAAAAAGTGGTTTGTTTCTGTCGTCTTGAAGTCCACTTCTGTATATCGCGTCAAGTGCGGGTAGCACAATTTTTAGCGCTCCAAGGTCGGCAAGCATTTGAACTCCGCGCGCGTGAGCATACTTTTTCCCGGGCAGAAATTTGTACTCCGTGTCGGCAAGCACAATTTGGCTGAACTCTTCTTTTATTCGGTTTTTGCTAATACTGCCCAGTTTTGCAATATTGCTCTTTGCCGCTTCATAGGTGCGTTTTTCTACGTCGAACCCAAGAGTTGACGCCAGCCTCACCATTCGTATAATTCGTTCGCCGTCATCACGAAAAACGTCTTCGGGACGGCGCGTTGTTTGAATGATTTTTTTCTTGATGTTGCCCACTCCGTCAAGAGGGTCAACGATTTCTTCTTCAAGAATGTCATAGTAGATTGCGTTGCACCTAAAGTCGCGCCTTTCGGCATCCAAGTTCAAATCTTTGATAAATTCAACGTTTTCGGGCAAGTGAACCCCCGAAAATGCGTATTTTTCTTGCCTAAAAGTGGCGTGCTCAACGCGAAGATTTTTCTCTATTTCAACAACACCCATCTCTTTGTTGAGATAATTCGCAGTGAAGCCATTTTCAGTTGCAATCTTTATGACCTTTTCGGGAAGACACGAACTGCAAACGTCAATGTCAAGGTTTTCGCTGTCGTCTACCCCGAGAAGTTGATTTCTTATGAACCCGCCAACAAGATAAAGCCTTTCGCCGTTTTTCTTGAAGGCTTGCGCAAGTTTTGTGACCTCTTTGGGAACTCGTATGAACATATTTTTTGCTCCTTGCAAATAGGATATCATATTTTAAAATTTTATCAAAGCGATTTTTGGGCTAGTCAAGATATTTCCAGTCCCATTTATAGACCTTGACAAGTTCGGGGTTGGTGCTCGTGAACTTGTCTTCAAGTTTTCTTCGGTCATTTTTTGAGACAAGTTGGTTGCTGTTGTGAATGCTAACAACAACATTTGTTGCCATGTCTCCTCCAATACTGCTCGCGCCAACAACAAGGTCTTCGGTAAAGCCCATTTTTATTGATGAAAGACTGTTCAAATTATAGAGACTATAGTCGCAGATTTCGGTGACAACTCCCTCAAAAACCAATGTTCGAAGGTTCATCGCATTGCAAAATGCGTATTCATTTATGACCTCAACTTGCTTGTTGAAAGAAACATAAGTCAGTGACGACGCGCCATAAAAACTACTCTTGGCAACGCACGTGTCGTCAGTGACGTTGACGCTGACAAGACTCTTTGGCAAATATTCGCCGTTCTCTGAAAAGTCGCTCGCGCCAAAGATGTAGCCGATAAATCTATTTTCGCTAAGGCTCTCACCAACAAATGGCAAATTGAGAGACACCAAACTTTGCATATTGAAAAGTGCACCGCTTTCAATCTCTGTCACAGTGTTTGGAATGGTCAAAAGTGATATTGCCTTGTTGTTTGCAAATGCGTACTTTCCAATCTTCGACACCCTTCTGTCCACCGAAACAACAGTCTTGCCATTATTCTTTGGATACATTATAAGAGTTGAAAAGTCGCTGTTATATAACACTCCACCTTCGCTAGAAAATGCCGTGTTTCCATGCTCAACCTCTATTTCTTCAAGGTATGGATTTTTGAAAAATGAGGAAGATTGAATTTTCAAAATTTGCTCTTGAATTGTAAATTTTGGGGCTTTTTTTGATATTGGATAACAAATAATTGCATTTTTTTGCGCATTATAGAGCACTCCTGTCTCTCTGTCGCAATAAAAACTGTTATTTTCTTCTTCCATGTCTAGCATTTCCAGTCCAGAATTGTCAAAAGCCGAATCATCAATACTTGTTATGACGTTTGAAAGCATAAATCTTGTCAAACTTTTGCACCCCTCAAATGCTCCGCTCTCAATATCTTTTGCCATGGCGAATGAAGTCTCGGTAAGATTTTCGCACCCAAAGAATGTGTCCCTTTTTATACTCTCAACTCGGTCAAATGTTGCTCTGCTAAGGCTCGCGCAATTTTTGAATGCGCCAGTTCCCAATGTGTCAGAAAGGTATAGGCAGTCAATAGTACTGAGTTTTTTGCAACCGCTAAAAGCAAAGTCTTCAACGCTCGCAATATTGCTTGCCGAGGTCACGCTTTCAAGATTATAGTCTCCGCAAAATGTTCTTTCTTTTATTGAGTCAATTCTTATTGACAGCGTGACACCAGAAAGATTTATGCAATTATAAAACGCTTCGCTTCCAAGAAAAACAACGCTGTCGGGAAGGGTTATGCGTTTGAGCCCCGTGCAATTTTTGAATGCCCCGTCCTCTATTCTTTCAAGGTTGCTCACTCCAAGTGCGGTTGAAGAGTGGAATATGAACTCTTCAATTTTTGAGACTCCACAAAATGCTTTTTCTTTTATTTCTTTGAGTCCAGTCCCCATATCTATTTCACTTAGGTTTGTGCAATTTTCGAACGCGGACTCGCCAATTATGTATGATTTTGCGTTATTTATTGTGATTTTTTGCAAATTAGTGCAATTTTTGAATGACCCTTTACCAATGCTTTCAATATTTTCTCCAATGCTAACTGACTTAACTTTGCTGCCAAAAAAGGCATAGTCATCAATATATCTAACCTCACTATTAACCAAGATTTCTTTGCTATTTCTGTCAAGCACGCAAACAAGGTGAGTTTTGTCTTGGTTATAGATTGCGCCCCCTTCAACTTTGAAGTTTGGATTTTCGCTGTCGATGTCTATTTTTTCAATCTTTGAATTGGCAAACGACATCGCGCAAAGTTCTTTCACATTTTTGCCGAGCGACAACTTCTTTATGTTTGTCATTGCAAAGACATTTTCGTTTAAGGTTTCAAGCGTTGAAGGAAGAGAGATGTTTTCAAGCGCCTTGCATCCAATAAATGCGCTACTTCCAATTCTCACAAGTCCCTCGGGCAAAGTGAGATTTTTAAGGTTATAGCAGTTTGAGAGCGCGCCCGACTCTATGCTTGTTATATTTTTAAATAGCGAAAGATTTGTTACCTCGCTGTTTTGAAAAACTCCAGTTTCCAAGGTGTCGGTTTCGAAGTTACATTCGCTCGCGTCAATATATGTCGTGTGGTTGCCAATTAGCGTTTTTAGTTCGTTTTTTGTAAGTTTTGCATTGTTTTGCGATATTATTTTGACGAATTTTGCGTTTTCTGTGATGTTGATGTTTGGAAGTTTATATATTATTTTTTTGTATCCCGCAACAAGGGTCAAACTTGACGAAAAGGAAGTTTTTTCGCTTGCTGGCATTGTCAAGTTGTTGTCAAAGAACCATCCAACAAACTCGTAGCCGTCATACTCATTGGGCTCAACGCCCTCAAGTGAGGAATTTGCGGGCAGAGTTATCGACTGAGTTTTTCCGTCTATTGGATAAAACAAGGTGATTTTCAAATCTTCGTCTTTCTTTTGCGCAAAAAAGAGAACTGCAATAACAGCAAAAACTATCACTGCAACCAAACCAAGATATAAAACTACCTTTTTCCCTTTACTCATCACTTCAATTTTATATTCAATTATAAGTTTCGTCAAGCAAGTTGCATTTATTATTGATAATAAGTATATTTTTGTGGCTTTCGCTAAAACTAAAAATGGGAACAAATTATGAATAAAAGTCTTAAAAAATTATCAATATTTCTCGCATTTTTTCTTGTTTTGCCATGCTTTTTGCTGGCCTCTTGCAATCAAGACAAGACCATAAAACTCTATAACACAGAGACAAAGACCATTGAGAGCATAAACTTTGAAGACTACATTGCGGGAGTTGTTGCCGGCGAAGTGGACAACACTTATCCCGAAGAGGCTTTGAAGGCGCAAGCCGTTTTGGCGCGCACATTCGCCCTAAAATTCTTGCAAAGTGGCAAGTCTAAGTTTGAAGGCGCAGACATCTCCACCGACATAAGCGAGGCTCAAGCGTATGACAAGAGCAAAATTAACGAAAGTATAAAAAATGCAGTAAAAAAGACCAAAGGCAAGGTCATTAGATATAACGGCGAACTTATTAACGCGTGGTTTTTCTCAAATGCTGGGGGAAAGACTGCAACAGCCAGCGAGGGCCTTAACTCCACCGAAAACTACCCATACATAAAAAGCGTTGAAACAAACGAAAGCGCTGACAACACAAAAAATTACAGTTGGACCGCGACTTTCTCAAAAGACGAAATTCTTTCGGCGCTCAGATCCATGGGGGTGTCGGTTTCAAGCATAAGCACATTCACGGGCGGTGAAAAGGGTGACAGCGGACGCTATATTACCTTTATTGTTGGGGGAAAAGAGGTTAACGCAAACACCTTTAGGTTGACCATTGGCTCAACAAAGTTGAAGTCCACTTTAATAGACAAAATCGACGTTTCATCCTCGTCGGTCACCTTCTCGGGGCGGGGCTACGGCCACGGCGTTGGGCTCTCTCAAGAATGGGCAAAAGTGCTTGCAGACGAGGGCAAGACCTATAAAGAAATCATTGACTTTTTCTTTGAGGACATAACGGTCTAGGTTATTAACACCGCTGTTCATAACCCGCAAAGTTATGAAAACTTTTCTACAAACATATCAACACGAAAAAGCCCGAAAAAACAACGAATTGAGTGAGTTATTAACTTATCAACAGCACCTACTACTATAACTACTATAATAATCAATATTATCTAAATTCATCAGACCTTGACATATTGGCTGTTATAGAGATTATAATAAAAACCTTTTTTGGCAAGTAATTCGCTGTGGGTTCCTTGTTCAATGATGTTACCCTTGTTCATAACAAGGATGATGTCTGAGTTTGTTATTGTTGAAAGTCTGTGTGCAACAACAAATGATGTTCGACCCTCCATGATTTTGTTGAAGGCGTTTTGAATGTTCATTTCTGTTCTTGTGTCGATGTTGCTGGTTGCCTCGTCAAGGATGAGCATTGGAGGCTTTAAGAGCATTACACGGGCAATGCAAAGAAGTTGCTTTTCGCCTTGAGAAAGGTTGCTTCCCCCCTCGGTCACCATGGTGTCGTATTTGTTTGGCATCTTTTCAATAAAGTCGTGTATGCCCGCCATTTTTGCCGCCTCGATAACGTCTTCAAGAGGGATGTTTGGATTGCCATAGGCAATGTTTTCACGAATTGTTGCATTGAACAGCCATGTCTCTTGCAAAACCATTCCATACTTGTTTCTTAGGCTGGCGCGAGTGATGTCTCGTATGTCGCTTCCACTAACACTTATTGAGCCGTTGTTGACGTCATAAAAGCGCATCAAAAGGTTGATAATTGTGGACTTTCCGCAACCCGTTGGACCAACAATTGCGACTTTCATGCCTTGCTTGACCTCAAGGTTGAGATTTTGAATGAGTTTTACTTTTGGCAAGTACGAGAAGTCAACATTCTTGATGGACACTTCGCCGTTGCAGTTGAGAAGGTCGGGCAAATTTACGTCGCTGACCTCGTCGGGCTCTTCCAAAATGTTAAACACACGCCCCGCGGCGGCAAACGCCGACTGGATGTCTGAAATGTTGCTACTTATTTCGTTAAATGGTCTGCCAAAGTGGTTCGCATACGACAAAAATGTGCTAATGATGTCCACTTGCAGCCTTCCGCGAATGGCTTGCAGTGCGCCAAACAGCCCAACAACGCCATAGACAAGGCCGTTTATGAACCTTGTTGTTGGCATGGAGAGGTTGCTGAAAAATTGCGACTTTTCGCCAATGTCGTAGTAGGTTTCGTTGATTTCTTTGAAGTCCTCAACGCTTTCGGGTTCGTGGTTAAACGCCTTGACCACCCTTTCGCCTGCGATGTACTCTTCAAGGTAGCCCGAAAGGTCGCCTTGAGACTGGACCTCCATTTTGAAAAACCTCTTGGACTTTTTCACTATATATAATGATGTGACAATGCTAAGTGGCGTCATTATGATGATAATAAGCGCCAACGGGATATTCAAAATCAGCATTGATATGAGCGTTCCAACAACCGACTCAACGCCCGAAATGACAGTTGCGAAACTTTCCAAAAAGCCGTCGGTCATAACGTCGATGTCGTTAACCATTCTTGAAAGAAGGTCGCCGTGTGAGGTCGTGTCGATATATGAGAGCGGAAGTGAGTTGATTTTTTTGAAAAGAAGGTCACGAATTTTGTAGGTCGCTTTGAAGTTATAGGCATTTATAGTCAGTGAGCCGAGCGCGTTGAAAAGTGCGGCAAGCAAAACGCACCCAAGCATTATTGCCGAGTAGATTGTGATTTTTGTGAAGTCAACGTTGCCAACGCCAATGGCACAGCCTATGGCTTTTCCCAAAAAGATGGGAACAAGAAGTTCGGCAACGCTGTTCAAAAGGTCAAAAAGAAAGGTCAAATAGAGGTAGTGACGGAAAGGTTTTGCGATTTTGAAGACCTTGCCAATGATGTGAAAGGCGTTTTTCTGCTTTAAAAATCGTGCCTTGAACTTGCGCGTTTCTTTTTGACGGACAAGGTCACTTGAAAGTTGCGAATTTTCACTCATGGCGACTCACCCCCTTCTTGTTTTGCGACTCGTGAATCTCGCGGTAGAGCGCGCACCTTTCAAGAAGTTGGTCGTGCGTTCCAATGTCCACAATATTTCCCGCATCAACAACGATAATTTTGTCGCTGTCTTTTATTGAGTTCGTGCGCTGAGAGACAATGAACGTTGTTGCAGAAAGCATGGTCTTTATGGACTTTCTAAGTTTTGCGTCGGTTGCAAAGTCAAGCGCGCTTGTGCTGTCGTCAAGAATGAGAATTGGAGGATTGCCAACAAGCGCACGCGCAATGGTCAGCCTTTGTTTTTGCCCTCCGGAAAAGTTCGTGCCCCCGCGCTGAACTGGATGGTCAAGAAAGTCGGGGTACTCCTTAACAAAGTCATAGGCTTGCGCGATTTTTAATGCCTTAACAAGTTCGTCCTCTGTCGCGTCGGGCTTTCTCCAGCACAGATTTTGCCTTATGGTACCGCTGAAAAGCGTTGGATTTTGAGGAACAATGCCAATCATGTCTCGAAGAGCCTCAACGTTGTAGCGTTTGACGTTGTTGCCATTAACATAGACCGCGCCTTTGGTCGTGTCATAAAATCTTGGAATAAGGTTAACAATGCTACTTTTTCCACTGCCCGTTCCCCCGATAATGCCAATGACCTCGCCGGGGTTGGCAACAATGGACAAGTCTTTGACCGTGTCTTTGAGGTTGCTATACGAAAAACTTACGTTCTCAAACTGCACTTTTCCATAGTCTTTTGCGTCTTTTTGCACTTTTACTGGCCTTGCGGGTGACAAAATGCTGTTTTTTGTTTCCATAAGTTCGTTGACGCGGTTGTTAGAAATTTTCATCCTTGTGATGACCGTGATTATTCTTGCAAAGGCAACAAGGGCGCTAGAAATCTGCCCAAAGTAGTTGATGAACGCCAACAAGTTACCTTGCGTAACGCCCCCGATATTTATTTGGAAACCGCCAAAATAAATGACGGCAACGATTGCAAAGTTGACCGTGAGATAAATAAGTGGTTGCAAAATTGCTGAAAGGTAGCCTTGTTTGAGGTCGTTTTGCAAAAGTCCGGTGTTCGCCTCGGTGAAACGCTCAATTTCGTAGTTTTGTTTGTTGAAGGCGCGAACAACTCTAACGCCCGTGAGGTTTTCGCTGGTTATTTGCGTGGTGTTGTCAAGCCTTGTTTTGCCCTCGGTGATGAGAGGTTGAAGTTTTTTCATGACAATGAACACCAACCCGAGAAGTATTGGCGAAACAACAAGGAATATAAGTGACAACTTAAGGTCAACAAAAAGCGCCATCACAAGCGAACCAACGATAAGAAATGGTATTCGCATGACGTTTCGAAGTATCATGCTTGTTCCCTCTTGCAAGCGGTAGCAATCGTTGATGGTTCGGTTTAAGATTGTTGTTGTGCTAAATTTGTCAAGTTCGGCAAAAGAGAAAGTGTTGATGTGGGCAAAGACGTCATTTCTCATGTCTCGCCCCATGCCCTCACTTGTCAGCGATGCAAACTTTTGCCCCAAAATAGCAAAAACCATACCCAAAATGTTGATTGCAAGTATGATAATTGCGTTTTTTATGATGTACTCGGTGTCATTTGCGGGAATGCCAACATCGATAATTAGCGCCATGAAATAAGGAGAAAAAACCTCACTCAATGCTTCAAGCGCCTTGCAAAGAGGCCCAAGAAAAACAAACCACTTGTACTTGCCAAGGTAACTTGTGGCTTTGAAGGCAGGTTTTTGTTTCTTTGCTTTTTCCATATAACATTAAGGGTATAAAAATCTAGAAAAAAAGTCAAATGATTTTGTGAACTAAATATTTTAATATTTAGACCCCGAAAGTGCAAAAAATTTTATGAAGAGGGCTCAAAAAGTGCGATTTTTGACTGTTTGACATACAATTTTTCGCAAATTTTATTGCTTATGATGTAAAATTTTGCATAAAAAGAGCGATTTTGTACAAATTTGTATAATTTTCTCAAAAAATATTTTGCATGTTTAAAACCCATTTTTTTGTCAAGTATTGGGTTGGAGGAAAAATATGGATTTTAAAAACAGTGAAACATTAAAAAATTTGACAAGGTCATTTGCGGCTGAGTGCCAAGACGGAGCTAAGTATCAATACATGGCAGACATGGCGACCCAGCAAAAACTCAGCAATGTGTCTACAATTTTAAAGCAACTTGCAACAAACGAGATGGCGCACGGCAAAGTTTTTTATGACTACATAAGTACCCAGTGTGCTGGTGGCGTAGAAATGGTAGAGATAAAAGCCACCTACCCCATGCAAAACGGCAACCTTGTGGACATGCTAAAAGTCAAGGCAGAAAACGAACAGAGGCAAGCGGATAGTGTCTATCCCGCGTTTGCAAAGACTGCAAAAAAAGAGGGCTTTGACGACATCGCCGAAAAGTATCTTGAGATTGCAAAGATTGAGGCTTGCCATGCCGACGTCTTGAACCAACTTTATCAATTTTTGAGCAATAACACGCTCTATAACAGCGAGCAACCTCAAAAGTGGAAGTGTCTTAACTGTGGACATGAGGGCACAAGCAAAAAAGCATGGAAGAAATGCCCGATTTGCTCCATGGACCAAGGATATGTTAAGATATCTCTTCGCGGAAACCCTTGTGACTGTGAATAGCGGGATTTTAAAGTTAGTCACTTATAAGTTCACATCAAATGCGGATGTTTGAACTTTTTAAGATGAGTAAATTTTTTTGACTTTGTAATTAGGGGATTTTTCATCTTTTAAAGATGTTTTATTTTGAACTTCATTAGATGTAATTTTTGATTTTTATAGTCAAAATGGCAAAAACCATATGTTTTTTAAGTCGTTTTGAGTTGATTTTGCGAAAAATATAAAGAACCGAGAAAAGATTTTTTTGGTTCTTTTATTTTTCACATTATTTTTACATAAGCAAAGTGCCGACAACATCAAGAAAATTTGGGAGAAACGCGTTATTTTGCTAGTCAAAAATGAAAAAATGTTATATTATTTTATATGTGAGGTATAGTATGGGAAAAATTATCGCATTCACCAATCAAAAAGGCGGCGTTGGAAAAACAACAACGTGCGTCAATATGTCGGCATACATGGCTCTTATGGGCAAAAAGGTGCTTTTGGTGGACGTTGACCCGCAAGGCAACGCAACGAGCGGCCTTGGTCAAGACAAAAACACTGACGGCAAGTCCATTTATGATGTTATCAGCGGAAGCGTTGAACCAGCCGAAGCCGTGAGGCAAACGAGCATAAACGGGCTAGACATCTTGCCAGCAAATATAGACTTGGCGGGCGTTGAGGTCGAACTTGTCTATATGAAAGAGCGTGAAAACGTTTTGAAGAAAGCATTGAGCAAACTGAAAAATAGTTATGATTATATAACTATTGACTGTCCACCTTCACTTGCGCTGTTGACTGTCAACGCTCTCACAGCAGCCGACGGGGTCATTATTCCTATTCAGTGCGAATTCTTTGCGCTTGAAGGCCTAAGCCAACTTATGAACACCATAAGGCTCGTGAAAAAGACAATGCTAAATCCAAAGTTAAGTGTCGAGGGCGTCGTTTTGACAATGAGAGACAGTCGCAGCAATCTTGGGCGTCAAGTTGCCGAAGAGATTGGCAAGTTCTTTGGAAGTTCAGTCTTTAACACGACCATTCCAAGGAATGTTAGGCTTGCAGAGGCTCCAAGTTTTGGAATGCCAATATACCTATACGACAAGACTTGCCAAGGAAGTTTGGCATATTTGAAGTTGACAGAAGAGTATTTTGACAAGAACAATATTGAATACAAGAAAATTACAAGAAAAACAAATAAGAGAGGATAATTATGAAAAGAGGTTTAGGAAGAGGCCTTGGGTCACTTTTTGGTGACTATGAAAGGTTCGATGCGCAAGAAGAAGTGTCACCAATCCACATCGACGCAAACGAAAAAGTTTTGCCAAGCGCAAATGAAGTTGGAGTTTTGGAAATTGAGGTTGGCATGATTGACAGAAACGAAAATCAGCCCCGCAAAAACTTTGACGAAAAGTCACTAAAAGAACTTGCACAATCAATAAAGGAACATGGAATAATTCAACCGCTCATCTTAAGAAGAGTTGGCGAAAGGTATCAAATCATTGCTGGTGAAAGAAGATTTAGAGCCGCCATGATGGCGGGGCTCAAAAAAGTGCCAGCAATACTAAAAGACTATTCTGCCGAAGAGTTGACCGAAGTTTCAATAATTGAAAACTTACAGCGCGAGGACCTTAACCCAATCGAGGCTGCATGCGCCATCGACGAACTTATGAAGACATTTGGGCTAACGCAAGAGGCGGTTGCTGCAAAAATCGGTAAGAGCAGACCCGCAGTTGCAAACACTCTTAGACTTTTGACATTGCCCGAAGAAATCATAAGAATGATTGAGGGTGGCAAGTTGTCGGCTGGTCACGCCAGAACCCTCATTACCGTTGAAGACAGAAAGAAACAACTTGAACTTGCAAACCTTGTTATAACAAAGAAGTTGTCTGTTCGTGACCTTGAATTGCTTGTTAGAAAGTTAAGTAAGCCAACAAAATCAACAAAGAAAGAGGCGCAAAGCCTTGAACTTAAAGAATTTGCCAATAATCTCAACAGAATTTTGGCAACAAAAGTCTCAATTATTGGTAACGACAAGAAAGGCAGAATTTACATTGACTACTATTCAAGTGATGACCTTGACCGAATTTATAACATTCTTAACAAATAGCAAAGACCTCTTCTGAGGTCTTTTTCATAGTTACACATAAAACAACACAATTTCGCCTTGCCATTGCAAGGCTTTTATTTTAACGGCAAAACATTATATACTGCAAATCGCTACAATAATATTTAATATACCACGAAAGCAATTATACAAGTTGTGTGAGTTTCGAAATGCTTTGTATAGTAAGTTTACACAATAAAATCAAAATCAATTTACCAAAACGTTTCATGTGAAACAAAAAATTGTTTTATTTAGAAATTTCTAGTAAAACGGCAAAAGTTTGAATATTTATCAATTTTTATGGTTTATTTAACCACGCATATGGCAATTTTGATTTGATTTTTACTTGATGCGACTTGCGTGGTGACAATAGGAAAAACTATGAGTTCAATAATTTGACTAATAAAAATTTATAATTTTAACGTTTTTTAATTGTATGCATAACAAGTTTTGTGTCGTTTTTCTTAATGCAATTCATATTATGGCAATGGTTTAATACCAAAGGAAACGATTTGACCAAACGAATTTATATTGAGTCATATCGATAACTAATTAAAATAATGGCATTTATGTGGCTTTGTGATTGCTCGCAGTAGTATTTTGTGTCAAGACAAAAAGATAAACGTTTCACATGAAACAAAAATAGCGACAAAATTGAATGTTTTTCCTTAAAATGGCAAAAATGAGCCAGTTTTCACGATGTTTTGGGGTGATTTTGCAGTTTTTGACAACACGGCCTTGGCGAACACTTTTCTTCGTAACAAAGAAACCAACAACAAAGTTTCACATAAGCGGGTAGAAAGAGTTATAAAAGTGTTCAAAAGGGTAAATGTTGTGAGTTTGAAACAACAAACAATAAAATTTTCTTCCACGTATGTTAATCCCTCTTGTATTTGACTTACAAAATTGAAATTAGGGCGAAAATGCCACCCTAGAGACGAATTCGTCGTCTTCGCGATAGTTTACTCACAATAGGGTCAAAACGTGGCTTCCAGAAAACCGCTATTTTTATATGGCGCAATCAAATATTTTGAGTTTTTATAATTTCTGCAATTTTGTGGGTTTGTGTGTAAGTTTTTTATAAATTTTTTGCAAAAATGTAAAAAATAGTAGTTTTGTCTCGCTTGTGAGGTTGTGGGCTTTATTCATTTTATTATTTTCAAATTTATATGTGTTTCAAGAGAAGTGACATTTTGAATGTATGATATGAATGTTACCAGTTAAGGTTCATGTTATTCGGTTTGTGTGATAAGTGTTCTTTAAATTTAAGAGGTGAGTACACTTTCGATTATTAACATGAATACATTATAAGTTTTGTTGGAACAATGTATGACGGTTTTGATATGTTTGTCTGCGTACATATGTTTTGCTGATACAGTGTAGGTTATGATGACCACGAATGGGTTGCACTTATATATTGGTTGTATCGAAATGCGTGCATCGTTTGTATACATACGAGTGACATATTGTATGGCTTGTACGTTTCATGTGAAACATTTGACTTTCCCGAAAGAGTGGGGAGATGTTTTGAAGAGTTGTGTTTGTATCTGCATTTGCTTCTTATGTAATTTGTCAACTTACACAATCGCATAGTATATATGCGGAGCAATGCAACTCATAGGTGTTTTATATAATTGATGCAAATATGACTGCACCATTGGTTATGTGCGGCTTTGCGCTGATTTGAAGATTATATGCTGTTTATATGTTGATACGCGCTTGTAATAGATATCAAATGTTCCCCAATTGCAACAAAAACATAATGCTTTGATGTTAGAATTTCATTCGCGTGTGCAAAATGCGTGTGATTGTGTGTGGTTGCAAGATGAAGAGAATAGGGCAAAAAAACAGATGTGGTGCATCTGTTAGGAGTGAAAGTTTAAAAAACTGGTCATGTTTTGCATGTGGATGAAGAGTTAGAAGCAAAAGTTAAAGAGGCGGTGTGGGTTTTTATGTTTCATAACAAACTCGCTATATAGTCAAAAGATGTATAGGACAAGCAAAGTGACAAGAAGTTTTATACACTATGGCGAACTCACTTCATGGTCGAAAGGGTGTAAAAAATTGAAGGGCGTGAGGCTGTTATGCCTCACGACGGTCTCAATTTCTAGTTAAAAAGTGCGAGAAGTTAAAGGGCAAGGGCTAGGCAAAGGACTTGACGGCACTTATTATGGTTTTGAAGTTTAGGTACTTGTCAACAAGAAGGTTGACGTTTGAGTAGATAAAGTTGCCCATGGAGGACTGTTTTATGTAGTCAAAGAGTGGGGCAAGAACGCCGTTTTCGTTGAAGAATGAAAGGAATGCGAAGATGAAGCAAACGGTTATGCCCGCCTTTACAATGCCAAACACGACTCCAAGTATTCTGTCGGTTATGCGAATGCCCTCAACTTGCTTTGCCTTTTTGCTGACAAGGTAGATAACAAATAGCACCAGCCAAATCAAGATAAAGACGACAACAAAACTAATTATAAGCGAGAAGAACGAGCCGAGCGACTTTGAAAGAATGTCATTTAGGGTCAGTGAGGACTTTGAGGATATCGCCTCGGGGTCAATTCTTAGCATACTCTTTAGAAGATTTTTGAAGGGGACTTTACCCTCTGTAAGGGTGGTGCTTATGTGGGACTTTATTTCTGCGCTACTCATCCCAACAAGGTTGGTCGAAAAGCCCGCGCCCATGTTTGAGAACCTACTAGCGAATGAAGAAGTCAGTGCGCCCTCAAGTTTGAACCACGAGTTGAAGAGGTTGTTGACTGGGCGAGTTAAAAATATTGCAATTATGAAGTTAACGAAGGTGCTGAAAAGTGAAAGAATAGAAAATATGAAGCCTTTATAAAAGCCAAAGGCGATAAAGAATACAAGAATGGCAAGAAGAATAATATCTATCCAGTTCATTTGTTCACCCTTTTAAACAATTATATGCCAAACCAACGCAAAAGTAAAGTGTATGAGGGCTTTGTGTAGGGGTTTTGTTGCATAGCAAAGGCAAAACTTGTCAATAATCAAGGCATGGGAAATATAGAAACAAAGAAATGGCTTTCAGTTCAAGAAAATGTGGGGATTTTAAGAACCCTTGACGAGGCGTTTAAAGAGGCGGGCAATCGCGAGATTGTGTTTTTGTGCGTGGGGAACTCCAAGATTTGGTACGACAGTTTTGGGCCCATGTTCGGCTCGGTCATGATGATGCTTGACGTGAAGAAATATATCTATGGCAACACGCGATACAACATTGTTGCGAGCAACCTCAAAGAGTACATCGACCTTATTTATAAGTTCCACATAAGCCCATACATCGTTGTTGTTGACAGCGCGCTCTCGTTTGAGCATGAGGGACTGGTGGTGAAGAAGGGGAAGACCACTTGCGCGGCACTTTCAAAAAATCCCATAGCCGTTGGGGACCTGTCCATAATCTTCTCGCTCTACAAAAGTTCGCTTGATAACTACGAAAAAAGAGAAGACATGACGAGCGCGCTAAAGAAGATTGCAAGATTTGTTTTGTTTGCCCTTGAAACAAAAAACGCAAAATGACATTAAAAGTGCGAAAAAAAGACAGCAAAAATCGTCAAAAAGCAAGAAAAAGTCGGCGTTTTTACACTTTTGTTAGGCTTGAAAAACAATTAACGAAATGTCTAAAAATAATTGAAATAAATATATAAATGTGTTAATATATATTTATTATGCGTTAAGGAGGGCACAAATTTGGAAGGCGAGAATAACGGACAAAACAGGCCTCAAAAGAAAAACGGCATTTTTAGAGGCGTTATTGTTTTTGTGGTTGCACTTCTTGCAATCGTACTTGTGTTTTGGGCATTTTCTTCTTCGTCAACGGGCGAGCAAGTGGGCTATCAAGTTTTTGAGAGCGAACTGAGTGCGGGTCATATTGATGAGGTGGATTTTGCAAACAGCAAAATTTCATATAAAACAAAGGACGGAAAGTGGTATTGGTTCTATAACAGGTCTTCGTTTGAGGACGGCGCACGCGAACTTGTTTCTTATTATAACGAGCAAGTGCGCCTTGGCAACATCGACTCAACCAGCGTAAGGGTTGTTACGGGTTCGTCTAGCACGGTCAACTTCTTTAACATCTTGTATCCAATACTTTGGTTTGTCGTTCTTGGAATACTTGTGTTCATGGTGATAAGGTCAATTCGAAACGTCAACAGCCGTGGCACAGAGTTCACGAAGAACCGTGCACGCGTTGCTGCGTCAAAGGTCAAGTTTGACCGCGTTGCCGGTGCCGACGAAGAGAAGGCTGAACTTGAAGAGATTATTCAGTTCTTGAAAGACCCAGAAAAGTTCACAAAGATTGGGGCAAGAATACCAAAAGGGGTTTTGCTGGTAGGCCCTCCGGGAACGGGTAAGACCTTGCTTGCAAAGGCGGTTGCCGGCGAGGCGAACGTGCCATTCTTCACAATCAGCGGTTCAGACTTCATGGAACTTTATGTTGGTGTTGGTGCGTCGCGCGTGCGTGACCTTTTTGAGAATGCAAAGCGGGCAAAACCTTGCATTGTCTTTATCGACGAAATCGATGCCGTTGGTCGCCAAAGAGGTACGGGCCTTGGCGGTGGAAACGACGAAAGAGAGCAAACTCTCAACCAACTTCTTGTGCAAATGGACGGCTTTGAGCAGAACGAGGGCATAATTGTTATGGCGGCAACAAACCGTGCAGACATCCTTGACCCCGCACTAACAAGGCCGGGGCGCTTTGACAGACAAATCTATATTAGTAGCCCAGACGTTAGGGGGCGCGAAGAGATTTTGCGAGTTCATGCCGAGGGCAAACCGCTCGCGAAGGACGTTAAACTCAAAGAAATCGCGCGCGTTACAAGTGGGTTCACGGGCGCAGACCTTGAGAACCTTCTTAACGAGGCTGCCATTCTTGCTGCACGAAGAAATCGCGTTACTATTGGCATGGAAGACATCAACAACGCCATAACAAAAGTTACTATGGGACCTCAAAAGCGTTCGAGAGTTGTCAGCGAAAAAGACAAGAGAATAACCGCCTATCACGAGAGTGGTCACGCCATTGTTGAGCGTTGCGTCAAGAACGCAAACCCAGTTCATGAGGTGTCTATCATCCAACGTGGCGGTGCTGCGGGCTACACAATCTCGCGTCCAGAAAACGACGAGAGCCACATGACAAAGCAAAAACTTCTTGACACAATCACCGTCTATCTTGGCGGAAGAGCCAGCGAAGAGGTCTTCCTTGACGACATCACCGCCGGCGCGTCAAGTGATATCAGCCAAGCAACAAAGATTGCAAGGCACATGGTGACCGAGTTCGGCATGAGCAGTGCGCTTGGACTTGTTTCGCACAGTGAAAGTAGCGAGCCATTTATTGGCAGAGACTACCAGACAAGGGCAACGTACAGCGAGGTTGAGGCTGCGAAGATTGACGAGGAAGTCAAGGCCATTATCGACAAGTGCTTCGCCGACGCAAAGGCAATCCTTAGCAAGCACAAAAAGCAAATCGAGACCATGGTTGACGTTCTTCTTGAAAAAGAGACCATATACTCCGACGAGGTTGACATGATAATGAAAGGCTCAACCAAAGAGGAAGTTGTTGAGTTTATCGAGTCAAGACTGAAGGCAAAGAAAGCCGAAGACGACAAGCAAAAAGAAGAAGAGGAAAGGGCAAGGAAACTTGCCGAAGAGATGAAGCAAAACGCCAGCGCCGGCAACTATGTTGAGGCCCTTATTAAAGAGGCTGAACAGCGTGCCAAAGAACGCGAGGCGGCAAACCAGCCGAAAACAACGGGCACAAATGCCGATGTTCAACATGAAACAACTCTTGAGGCCGAGAAAAAAGCCGAGACTGAGGTTAAGAAAGAGACGAAGGTTGAGCGTAGCGACGAGACAAAGGCTGAGCGTAGCGACGAGACAAAGGCTGAGCACAGCGACAATACAAAGTCCGAGAAAAGTGGCGAGGCAAAGTCTGAGGGCGAAAAAAAGACCACAAGAAAGCCAAGAGCGACCTCGTCAAAGCCAAAGACCGAGGGCACACAAAAGGCAAAAACAACAAAGAAAACAACAACAAAGTCAAATGACAACAAAGGGAACAAATGATGACAATTAAGAAATTTTCCATTTTTACATCAATAATTGCGGGCATTATCATAGTTTTGTTGGTGACGCTCTCGTGCATCAAGGTGAACGGCAACATCACGGGCGCGCCCGACAGAGCGATTGCCTATCTTAAGAGTAGCACGGGCGTTACTTGCGACGAGACTCGCAATGCAAAGCACTTTGAAAAAATCAAGAAACTTTATAGCCAAATGACTAACGTGAGCGTGTTTGACTACCTTGCAAGTGGCGAGGCGGTCGACACTTTCTCGACCCAAGACCTAGACGACAACAAGAATTATCCGTCGTCTACTGAAAAGCAAGAGAACTACTGCCTTGAACTCATTTTCAAGGACAAGCAGACGGTCATCATAAAGATTGACGGCGACACGAAGGTTATTGAGTTCTATTCAATTTTGTTCGTCGTTAAGAAGTCGGCGCTCAGCGAAGTGGTAGAGGTTTATTACTCGTCAACAGAGGACTTTGAGTCTTCAAAATCTTACTACAACTGCAAGAAACCGCTCTATCTTCGCGCCAATGGCAACAAACTCGTCAAGTACCTTTCATACATGGAAGAGACCCAAGCGGATTAGTTTTTGGAACGAGCCACTTGAGGCTCTCTCCAACATCACCGCACCTAAGCCAAATGTTTGTGTTGCGTGCGGACAGTCGCGCGCGCCGATATTTTTAAAGAAGAGGACACATAATTTATGCGTCCTTTTTTTGTTGAAAAAATTTCTTATTTTTTTATCGAAAGCCCCTTAAAACACTTGACAAAAATATGGGGGG
>CANQEP010000011.1 GCA_947595235.1 uncultured Clostridia bacterium | reverse complement strand
CCTACAAAAAGATGGGCGCAACAAGGGTGGTACTTGCAAGGGAGTTGTCTCTTGACGAGATAAAGGAAATTCGCGAATATAACAAGGACCTTGAACTTGAAGCCTTTGTTCATGGGGCGATGTGCATTTCATATAGCGGAAGGTGTCTTCTTTCAAACTACCTCACAGGTCGCGACGCCAATCATGGCGAGTGCGTTCAAGCCTGCCGTTGGAAGTACTATATTAGCGAAGAGTCGCGAAGAGATGAAAAGTTGGAGATTAACGAGGACGAAAGGGGAACATACATCATGAACTCCAAAGACCTTTGCCTCATTGAAGAACTTGACAAGATTATTGAAGCGGGAATAAGTAGCCTCAAAATTGAAGGGCGAATGAAGTCGCCATACTATGTTGCAACAGTTGTCAACGCGTATAGGCGCGCAATAGATTTGTATTATCAAAACAAAGCCGAAAACAAGGCATACAAACTCACCAGCAAACTAAAAAGCGAACTTCTTAAGGCGAGCCACCGCGACTACACAAAGGGCTTTATGTTCAATGACGGCAAAATTAAACAAAATCTCAACTCGTCGGCGCAAGAGCAGTCGTCAAAATTCATTGCAGTTGTTAAAGAGGTTGAAGACGGAAGAATACTTGTTGAGATGCGCAACAGATTCAAAGTGGGTGACACGCTTGAAGTCCTTAGCCCAACCGACGCGTTTAACAAAAAAATTAAAGTCAGCAAAATAACTGACGAAAACGGCAAAGAGATTGACGACGTCAAAAAGGTTTGCCAAAAGGTGTACATAAAAACGAGCGTGAAAAACATCATGCCTAATGACATTTTAAGAAGTTAGAGTGCCCCCAAAGTGGGGTATTTTTTTTGCAAATCTTGTCATAACAAGTCGAAGAAAAGAATAAATTTTTTAAGGGGACTTGTTATGATTTTATCTTTTATTATAAAACTTCTGTCAAAGATATTTCTTTTGACGGGACGGCTAGAAAGTAAGAATGCTTTTTCAAAACCTCTTTCACCCGAGGAGGAGGCGGAGTGTTTTGCAAGGTTAAAAAATGGTGACAAAGAGGCCGAGGAAAAACTACTAAGCCACAATCTCAGGCTGGTTGCCCACATTGTCAAGAAGTATCAAGGCTCGTCAATCGAGCAAGACGAGTTGATTTCTGTTGGCTCCATTGGGCTCATGAAAGCCGTGTCCTCGTTCGACACGGACAAGGGGCACAGTTTTTCAACCTATGCAGCAAGGTGCATACAAAATGAAATACTCATGCTACTTCGCTCTCAAAAAAAGTTCCAAGCCGAGGTATCCATTGACGAGAAGATTGGCACAGACAAAGACGGCAACGAGATATCGCTCATCGACATTTTGCAGGATAGTTCTGCGCCCATTGACGAAAAGGCGTCAACAAAAGTTCTATACGACAAAGTGGTTGAAATTATCAACACCAGTCTTTCAAAGCGAGAGAGAGAAATTATGTATTTTCGCTACGGCATTGGCGGAACAATACCAATGACCCAAAACGAGATTGCAAAAATGCTGGGTATTTCGCGCTCATACATCTCTCGCATAGAAAAAAAGGCGCTTGAACAAATACGCTCGGCAAACATCAAACTGTAAACATAAAACTTGACATAATGAAGAAAAACGAGTATAATATGTTTGTAAAGTTAGCCAGATGATTGCGTCAACTTTTGGTTGATGAGGAAAGTCCGAGCATCATAGAGCAAATGCACTTGATAACGTCAAGCCGGGGTGACCCGAGGAAAAGGGCAACAGAGATAAACCGCCAACTAACTCGTCTTGTGCAATAAGGCAAGCGAGTGAAGGGCAAGGGTGGAAAAGTGAGGTAAGGGCTCACTCGTGAATTTGGTGACAAGTTCTCGCTGTAAACTCTGCATGATGCAAGATGTGGGACACAAAGGGCTGCTCGTCCGTCCCCAAGATCGCATGAGCACTTTGGCAACAAAGTGCCTAGATAGATAATCATCAAAAACAGAACTCGGCTTATAGACTAACTTTACACCTTTAACCTCTATGCCACTTAACAGTGGCATTTTTTTTGTGTTTATAAATTGTGTTTTGAGGCATAATTTTTTTTGTGGTCATATATTTCAATTTGATGGCAATGGGCATTTGCCTTGTTATATTGCTAATCTATATTTTTCTTAACTCTACAGAAGAAAAAACAATACAGAGATTGATTTCAAGGCTTGTCAAAAAGTGCAAAAACACCCCACTTGCCATGCAAAAAACGGCTCATTTCAAGCAAAACAGCAAAAAATTTGGAGTTTTGAGCAAAAATAAAATTTTTTATAAACGCCTAAAAAGAGGTGATTTTTCGGGCGAGTTCATAAAGGTCATAAAGTCAAAAAACAGCGTTTACACAGAGAGGCAGTCCTTTGAAAAAACATTATATTTGTATGAACTCTCAAAAAAGATTGAAAATCTTGTAAAGCAAGAAAAGTCAACTTACAGGGCAGTTGGACGGCGAACAATTATAGAAAATATTGCAATTTGTTATTCAAACGAGATACTTGTCAGTGACTCCTTCAACGTCTATGACAATTTCAAAATGCTGTCAACCATTTTCAAAATCTACAAAAAGGAGGCGGAGGTTCTTAACCTTCTTCTAATAAAAAATCTTTTGCTCATCTACACAAAACTTGCAAAAGATGTTTTAAAGATAAAGAGGCAAATTTCTGTTGGTGCAAAACTCAAAATTTTGTCCGCTCGCGACAAGCCCGCGGTCATCTATGGGGCATACCTTTTCAACAAGAACAGCACAAAGTTGTTTTTAAAAAGCAAGGCAGACATAAAGAGCGCAACAACAACCATTCTTAACGAACTTGACGAAATCTACAAAAAGCAAGTTGTTGTCTATAACTACATAAATTTTCTGTATAAGGGCATTGAAAAAGTGTAATAATCTTGCTTTTTTAATTTACTATAATAAATTTTATATGTTATAATTATTTAGTTTATTATGGAAAATTTATTTTCAGAAACTGCATACAAGTCCGCGCCACTTGCCGAGCGCATGAGACCAAGAAACCTTGACGAGTTCTATGGTCAGCCTCATCTTGCAAAAAGGGGGACGCTTTTGCGCCGTGCCATAGAGGTTGACAGGCTTGGAAGTTCCATTTTCTTTGGCCCTCCGGGGACAGGCAAGACCACTCTTGCATCAATAATTGCAAAAACAACGGGTTCGAACTTCAAAATTTTGAACGCGGTGACAAGTGGAGTTGCCGACGCAAAAAAGATAATTGACGAGGCAAAAAAAGACCTTGAGATGTTCGGCAGAAAGACCTATCTTCTTTTGGACGAGTGCCACAGATGGAGCAAGGCGCAGTCCGATGCCGTTTTGGAGGCCATTGAAAAGGGCTACATAATCTTCATTGGCTCAACCACCGAAAATCCATACACCTCAATGACGCGCGCCATTGTTTCGCGTTGCAGAGTTTTTGAGTTTAAGCCTCTTTCAAAAGAGGACATAACAAAGTGCATAAAAAATGCGCTGTCAGACGACACTCGTGGCTTTGGTAATCTTAATGTGGAACTCACTCCCGATGCGCTTGAGCACTTTGTCTTGACCAGCGGAGGAGACGCCCGCGTTGCTCTTGGCAATCTTGAACTTGCCGTTCTTAGCACAAAGGCAGTGAAGGGCAAGATAACTATCGACAAAAAAATTGCCAGCGAGTGCTCGTCGGGGCGCAACTTGTCGCTTGACACCGACCTTTACTATGACATGCTCTCTGCCTTTTGCAAAAGTTTGAGGGGGAGTGATGCCGATGCCGCGCTATACTGGAGCCGTCGAATGATAAAGGCGGGGGTTGACCCACTCATTATTGCAAGGAGGCTCATTGCTCATTCAAGCGAGGATGTTGGGCTTGCCAACTCTCAAGCAATGGTAGTTGCGGTCTCTGCAATGACGGCGGTTGAAAAAATGGGAGTTCCCGAGGGGCTCATTCCTCTTAGCCATGCGATAATCTATGTTTGCATGAGCCCTAAGTCAAACAGCGTTGTAACTGCCATGCACCTTGCCGACGAGGATGTTGAAAAGACCTTCAACGGCGCCGTTCCCGACCACTTGAAAAACTATAACTACATGAACGAAAAGCGCGAAAAGTACAAGTACCCTCACTCATATGGTGGCTACGTTGACCAGCAATATCTTCCAACCGAAATCAAAGACCACGTCTATTACACGCCGAGCCAGAACGGGAACGAGAAGTCAATAGTGCTGCCCGAAAAAAAGAGGAAAAATTCCAACACATAGGAGGACGCAAAAATGGTTAGCGAAATCGAACTTGAAAAAGAGAAAAAATATCTGAAGAAGGTGCTTTCAATTCTTGAAGAAGAGATAATCAAAAGTCAAGGCAGAATTGAGGACTTTTCCGAAGACATAAAGGAGCAACTAAGATACACATGGGACCACGACACCACCGTTGACAGCAACTATTGGGCGGAGCAAATGCGCGTTCTTGAACTTAGAAGTCTCAACGCCATTTCAACCACCGACCGCATGAGAGCCTATAACAAAATGCTTAGAAGTGCGTACTTCGCGCGCATAGATTTTGAGACCGACGGCGAGGTCATTCCCGTATACCTTGGCATCGCAACGCTAAACAGCGGGAGCACGTTCTATGTCTATGACTGGCGCGCGCCAATAGCCTCAATGTTCTATGACTATGAAAAGGGCGACGCCGAGTATGAAACTCCAAACGGCGAGGTTGTGAAGGGCAAGATAACTTTGAAGCGTCAATATAAAATTGAGGGCGACAAAATTGTTCAAATTTTTGACACCGACATGCAAGTCATCGACGACGTTTTAAGGCAGATGCTTGAGGGCAAAACCACCGACAAAATGCGCAACATCGTTCGCACAATCCAAAAGGAGCAGAACAAGATAATCCGCAAAAAAGACGTGGATATCCTTGTTGTTGACGGCCCCGCGGGAAGCGGAAAAACCTCCGTTGCCATGCACAAGGCGGCATACTTACTTTATGCCGAACGAAAGAACATAACAAGTGCAAACATCTTAATAATTTCTCCAAACGAGATTTTTTCAAACTACATTTCTGGCGTGTTGCCCGAGATTGGTGAGGAAAACGTTTGTCAAACCACCTTCATGGACTTTGTGCGCAGTCAACTTGACTACAAAATCAAGGGTTCATTCAGCGACCTCTATGAAACTGTCTACCAGCAAGACCCAACCGCAAAAAAACACAGCCTTGAGTACAATTCAATCATGCTAAAATACGGCGCAACCTATATCAACCTTATCGAGGACTACATTGCACAAAACAGAAATGCAATCCTTGGCATAGAAGACATCGTGGTGGACGGGAAAGTGCTTGTTGAGAAAAGTTACCTTGAAAAACTTGCAAACGAACTTGAAACTAATGGCCTTAGTCTGTTCACCCAAGCGAAGAAGTTGATTGAAAAAATAATGCTCCACCTTGCCATCAAACTTGGGAAAAGCAACGCAGCCGCCATGAGTCGCGTGAAGAAGAAAATCGAGGATAACCTCAGCAAAATCAAAGTCAAAAACCTCATGAACGACCTCTACTCAGACAAGGCAAGGTACATTTCCATGATTGAAAACATCTATGAGGCGACCAGCACTCCAAAGTCAAAGCGCCTAACAAAGACCGAACTTGAAGCCGTCTTTGACTACACGAGCGACAACCTTTCAAAAAATATCATGCCGTTTGAGGACGTTGTTGGGTATCTATATTTGAAAGACCGCATCCACGAGTCGGCAACGCAAAACAAGATAAAGTATGTCATCATCGACGAGGCGCAAGACTACACCATCATGCAATACAAGATATTGGCGCACCTTTTCAAAAAGGCAAACATCACCATTCTTGGCGACATCAATCAGTCAATCATGCCATTTGCCACTCACCAAAACTATGAGAGCATTCTCAACTTGTTAAAGCAAGACCGCCCGGGTGTCAAGTATGACATGAACTATCTCACAAAGACCTACCGCTCAACTTATGAGATTAATATGTTCTGCAAACAAATTCTTGGCGACACAAATATGTATAACCAAGTTGACAGACATGGTGACGAGGTGAAAGTTCAAAAGTGCACGAGTGACCTCAACCTCTTCAAAGAGGCTTTGGATATTAAGAAGCAATATAACTCTGTTGCAATAGTAACAAAAACCCAAAGCGAAGCCGAGCAGTTGAGACTCTCGCTTGAAAGCAGCGCCGTTAAAAGCCAAGCCTTCAAAGTGATAAACGGGAAGGACAAAATCTTTAACCCAGACAAGATACTTATAATCCCTTCATACCTTGCAAAAGGTCTTGAATTTGATGCGGTTATAATCAGCGACGCAAGTGAAAATGTTTATCCAGTTGAGCACAAAAACCTTTTGTATGTCGCCTGCACAAGAGCGCTTCACAAACTCTGCGTCTACTATAAGTCAAACATCACCCCACTTCTAAAAAACGCAAAATAGACCCCAAAACACTGGAAAAAGCATATCAAAAGTCGAAAAATACCAAATGAGGCACATTTATGAACAACAAAGGCGGAGTAAATCGATTTAGTCGAAACCTTATTCTTGGAACAAGTGGCGCAACAAGGGGCGCCTACTACAACAACATGAACTTGCAAAAGTCTGTTGACCCAAACGCTACAAGAACAAATCTTGTTTTGGCAATACAAAGGTCAAGTTGGTTCGAAAGACTTTGGTATCCAATATTCTTCTTGGCTGGCATTTTGTGTTTGATTTTTATAAGACCATTCAACTTTGAACTCTGTTTTGCGGTTTTGAGCCTTTGGCTATATATGTTTGCGAACAACTTTCTTGCAAGAGGGAAGTTGCTCGGACTTGTGCTAAGCATCATCTCATCTGTCTTGTATGTTGTTGTGTCAATCTTTGCAAAGGTGTATGGCGAAGTCATCATAAATGTGCTTTTATATATTCCTCTTGACGTCTTTGCAGTTATAACCTTCAAAAAGAACAAAAACAAAGACGTTGACGAATTGGACATAAGAAAGACCAACCTTAAAAGCGCACTTATAATCAGCGGAGCAACTATTCTTTTGAGCGGCGTTATATTCGTCATTCTATACTTCATCCCGGGGCAAGTGTATCCGCTTTTGAACACTCTTTCAATATCGCTGTTTTTAATGGCGCTGTTTGTGAGAAACTTTCGCTACAAAGAGTTCTGGTGGTTCAACCTTCTCGGGAACCTTCTTTCAATAATAATGTGGGCACTCGTGTCGACCTCTTCAGTTGAAATGCTTTATAGTCTGCCGGTCGCCCTCTCATCACTCGCCGCACTTCTTAACAATATATATGGAATAGTGTTGTGGCGAAAAATGTACAAAGCCGAAGTGACTAATGGTGGAATATATGTAAAGCACAAAGTGAAAATAAACCACGTTATAACCGTACGCCGAAAATACAAAAGTTACCTTAAGTGGAGTCTTGAGGCAGAGGAGAAAAGAAAGAACAAACTAAATAAAGGGAAGAACGAAAATGGCAAACAAGAACCTTAATGAAAAGATTGACATTTCAGCCAAGTACTCAAGAAATTTGGTGAGTGGAAAGGTCACCGCAACAGCGGGGATAAGAAACCCAACAAACCTTAAAATGGTCTATGGGGCAGCGGCAAACCGAATTGAAGTTTTGCGCGCGCTTGAAAAACAAAACCGATTCAGAATAATTTGGTACATAATTTTCTTGTCGCTTGGAGTTGTTTGCTTTGCACTTGAGCCCCGAAGTTGGTTCAACTGCCTTGACCTTGTTGTTCTTATGATAAACATCGACCTTGTCACCATGGGTAACATCGTTGGTATATATATAGGAATAGCCGAGTGCTTTATGTATGCCTACATATGCTTTGTTTCAGGGCTGTATGGCGAGGTCATAAAGATGTTTGTGATTAACATTCCTCTTAACATATTCTCACTCGTTTCGTGGACAAAAAATTTAAGAAAGCAAAAAAAGAACCCACACGGCGCCGACGAGGACACCAACTCTGTTGTTGTTAAAAAACTCAACAAAAAGTCATGGCTTTGGCTTGTGCCACTGATTGCTGTGTGCTATGTTGGTTGCTACTTTGGTTTGTGGGCTCTCAAAACTTCTGCACTTTGGTTCAGCGCGGGCGTTTTGGCACTGACTATATTTCAAAAAATTCTTAACGGACTTTGCTACAACGAGAACTGGTGGTTCAACATCTTGGCAAACGGCGTCAGCATTGCCATGTGGATACAAGTCATGATAACAAGTTCGTCGTCGGGCATAGACCTTATGGAACTTGCTCCACTTGTTGCAACAATTGCAAACTTTGTTGACAGTTTCTATGGCTATAGCCTATGGAGAAGTATGTACAGAAAAGTCGCGGTTAATGGGGGCGAAGTGCTTGCAAAACGCAAAGTAAAAATCAACAAAATAATCAAACTTCGAAGGCGATATCAACAACTCATTTGGGACAAAAAAATAGACACCGAAAAAAATTCCTAAAACACAAAAATCTCTAAATTTTTAGAGATTTTTTGTTTCTGGCGCACTTTTTCAATATATAAAAGAGCATTTTTGCGTTTTTTAAAGGTTGTATTCGATGCGCCCTATAGCGCCATCCTTTATTTCAAACTTTGAAGAAAAGATGTTTTGTATGTCCGAAAAAGATGCACAAAGAAGGGAAGGGTGAGATATAATGAGTTTCAAAAATTCTTCGTTTGTCAGCCCCAGTCTCAAAAACTCTTCATAGACTTTTGTGACATTCCCCTCATCATAGTCAACAATGCTAGGACAAACAGAAATGATATAAAACGCCTCCGCCCTTGAAAAGTTGAGCGAGATAAGTTTATCAAAAATGCCACATCTTAAACTATTAGATGTGTAGGTGCTTTCAACTTTTGGCTTTGTGTCAAGGTAAGAGAGAATTTGAGAAAGGTCGATATCTGCCATATTACACTCATTTTTGCTGGCGAAAAATTCAATCGTGCGAGAGAGAGTTTTAACATCAAAGGTGAAGTCCCTTAAAAGGTTTTGACTGTTTATGGCGTACTTGCTTTCAAACGTGCCCTCATCAAGGAGCACATTTTGATACTCAAAAATTCCATAGTATTGCATGAACAAAAACCTTGAAGAGAGCAAGTTCACGGGAATAGCAAGTACCTTTTCAAAATCGCGGTCAAGCCCCATAACGCGCGAGAGAATAAGTTTTATTTTTAGCGAAATATATGGCTCGTTAAAGATCTCGGGGTAAGATGCGATATAGTTTTTACTGACAGACAAGTCG
Source organism: uncultured Clostridia bacterium (assembly GCA_947595235.1). GTDB lineage: Bacteria > Bacillota > Clostridia > Christensenellales > UBA1242 > UMGS2069. Next base: position 22,055 of record CANQEP010000011.1, on the reverse strand, counting down.
CTTGCAAGACGATAAAAGTCCTCAAAGTTATAAAAAATTTGTGGCGCCTTTCTAATAATTTTTGCGCTTTCACCGTCAAAAGTCTTTTCTATGGCGTCAAGCGACAACTCAAACTCGTCTTCGAAAAGGAGCAAGTATGGGCACTTTAACAGAACTTCGTTGAGCTCGCGCTTGTTAAAGTGGGCGGGGTAGAGTTTTTGCACAGAAAAAGAAAGTTCACTCTCTCGCAAAAAAACAAGCGAAGGGACCTCTCTCAAAATGACGCAGACCTCACTTTCATTTAGCCCAAGATTTTTCAAAAAGTCTTTTATCTTTTGTATGCTCTTTTGACTTGCAAAAATTAGCCTTGGCTCAACTCTAAGAATCTTTCTTAGATAAAGAGAGTCTTCATTAAAAAAACTGCCAAGCATCTCAATTTGCTTTTTCACATAGTCTTTTTTAAGCGTCAAAAAGGCAGGATAGAAGTACATAAGTTTCATTGAGTCAATTGTCGAAATATCGAAAATTTTTGCTATTTGAGTGATTTTATACTGAAAAATACAGCATCTCATGGTCAAAATTGCGGGAAATTTCAAAACGAGGTTTTTGAACTCGCGCGAAAAAACATTGAAATTTTTTGCATACTCCTTAGCGTTTGAAGAAAAGTCCTCGTCTTCCAAGAAGAGTATGTCGGGGCGATTTTTCACAATGAGGCAAACATCTTCATACTCAAAGCCCAGCAAGTTTTTTATGCTCGTCAAATTTGGGCAAAGCAAAACGTCGCGCCTTGAGTATTTGCCATCAAAAAGTCTTGTTAAAATATCTTTGCACTCGTTAAGTTCCATATCACTATGAAGTTTATAATCAAAACAAGAAATTGTCAACCAACTTTTGCTTTTAATATCTTAATTCGCGCGCAAATCTTTACCATTTAGTTTTTTATGTTACGCTTCGCGCCCGAACGCACACATTTGTGCGCGTGCATACACACACGAAAATATAATTATTTTATAAAAGAGTATTGACATTTGCACTAGGGTGTTGTATAATATGCTCATAAGCGAAGAAATGGAGGTAAATATTCATGAAAGAGAAAAGAATTTTAGCCATGTTTATAACTTCTGCAATAACCCTTGTTGCTAGCCTTGCTGTAACATTTGGTGTTCTTATGACACTTGCTGACCCTGTTGTTGCAACCGGCCTAACACGTTACACATACAATTTCAATGCTGCGAATGACAACTCGCTGATTGTTGAAAAGGACGGCACTCTCAGCCTTAGAGAAGAAATCACTTTCAACCCAACAAAGTCAGTTGAGTGGGAAGAAGGGAAGGTCGTTTGGTTCAACGGAACAACTATTGACGACGAAGTTGTCTATGCCGACGAAACCATGTCTTCAAAAATAAGAGTGGTTCCTTTCAAAGTTAAGAACAACTACACAACAAGTCGCATTGAACTTAACCTCATCGTTAATTGGGACAAAACAACAACTCTTGGTCAATACACCTTTGTTAAGATTTGGAGTTATAAAGACAATGCGTTCCTTAACTACAACAATGAGAGTTTCAACTTTGCTCTTAACCCAAGCGAAACAGCCGAATATGCAGTTGTTATCTATGCTGACGAGAGCACAAACTTCTCTGCAAACAGCATCAACTGGACAAACGATGTTGAAACTATCAACGTATTGCTCGTGAACAACACTGTTAACCCTTACTAATGATGAAATTTTAAAAGCACAAAAGACAATCCCAGAGGTTTATCCTCTGGGAATTTTTTTCACCTTTTGTCTGCCACGTAAAGTGAATTTTCTCTGCCCAATAAACACGCAGTGGGCAAGGCATTGCAAAAAATTGATTTTCAATAAATGAGTAACTCCTCGCACAAAATTGTAATAAAAAATCGCCCAAGTGGGCGACATCTTAATCTTTTTTTTGTGGAATAAAGCCGTCAAAGATTATGTTGTCAACATACTTTTTCACGCGGTTATAGGTCTCTTCGTTTCTGACAGCCCAAACAAGAAGAGGCAAGTCCTTATACTTTTTGACATAGCGGTTTGGCACGTCCTCAACTTGGTAACTTATGAAGTGCGGTTCAGACACCCTTTTGTTAAGGAGCATACGCTTCAAAACAAAGCGTTTGAAAAAGCCAACATTGTAGTCCTTTGTGTTGTCGCTCTTGAAAAAGCACGCAAGTTGTCCCCTTGTAACGTGAGGGGCGTTGAGTTTGAACCACTCGAGTGAGTAGGGGTTGAACGACTGAACGGCGTATTCACCCTTGTACTTGCTAAGAATTTTCCAAACATTTTTTTCAAACCCCACCTTGCCATAGTTCTTAATCTCAACAAGAACGGGAACTTGGCCGTTAATTAGCGCCAAGGTTTCTTCAAAGGTTGGGATGTGCTCTTTTGAAGATGCGAGCGTGAGGTCCTTGATGTCGTCGTAGGTGTAGTTATTTATAAAACCGTCGGCACCAGTCATGCGACCAAGAGTGTCGTCGTGAAAAACGACTATTGTTCCGTCCGCAATTTCTCTGACGTCAAGTTCAATAGCATAGCCCTTGTCGATGGCATTTTGAAATGCGGCAAGAGAGTTTTCGGGTCTCTCGTCGTCGTGTAGACCTCTGTGCGCGATGAATGTTTTACAAATCCAAGTGTCGTGAATGTTCATATAAACTCCAAAAATAAATTTCTACTTTATATAATACAACACATATCAATAAATTTCCTAATGTTTTTGCAACTTTTTTTCTAAAATTGATTTTGTTTGCCCCAAAAGTTGTAAAAAATAGCCTCTGAGGAGTGTAAAAAACGCCTTTTGTGAGCAATTTTGATACCTTTCAAAATATCTTGGTTAATATTTTTTACAAAAAGAAAAGTTTCTTCACACAAAAAGTATGCTTTTCTCAAAGAAAAAATGCAAAATAGACCGCATTTGAAAAATCATAAAAAAATAATTGCATAAAGAAACAAATTATTGTAAACTTATGGTAAGAGGGAAGTTATGTCTAAACTTGAAAACACACGAAATTTCTCAATAATTGCTCACATTGACCATGGCAAGAGCACACTTGCTGACCGCCTTATGGAGGCCACGGGAACAGTCGCCAAACGCGACATGAAAGACCAAATTCTTGACAGCATGGACCTTGAGCGCGAACGAGGAATAACCATCAAACTCACTCCCGTCACTATGAAATATACCTATAAAGGGACGGAGTACACTCTTAATCTTATCGACACCCCCGGTCATGTTGACTTCACCTATGAGGTCAGCCGTTCGCTCGCCGCTTGTGAGGGTGCCGTTTTGGTTGTTGACGCAAGCCAAGGCGTTGAGGCGCAGACCCTCGCGAACGTCTACCTTGCACTAGAAAACGACCTTTTCATCTTTCCAGTCATCAACAAAATCGACCTTCCGAGTGCGCGCCCCGACGAAGTGAAGACAGAAATTGAAGACATTATTGGACTTGACACAAGTTACGCACCCCTCATCTCTGCAAAAGAGGGTATCAACATTGAAGACGTTTTGAAAGTCATAATAGAAAAGATACCCGCTCCAAAAGGCGATGAGAATGCGCCCCTTCAAGCCCTCATATTCGACAGTTACTACGATAACTACAAAGGGGCAATCTGCCTTGTTAGAATAATTAACGGAAAAGTTAAGGCGGGAACAAAAATCAAGATGATCCAGTCGGGCAAGGTCTATGACGTTGTTGACGTTGGAATTTTCACTCCAAAGACCACCGAAACAAGTGAACTTTGCGCGGGCGACGTTGGCTACATTTCTGCAAGCATAAAAACCGTTTCAGACATAAGAGTGGGCGACACTATCACCGAGCAAGGCAACGAGGCTGAGCCACTTCCCGGCTACAAACAAGTTATGCCCGTTGTCTACAGCGGAATTTTTCCAGTTGAGGGAGACAAGTACTCACTTTTGAAGGACGCGCTCGAAAAACTTAAACTTTCTGACGCCTCTCTTGTCTATACTCCCGAAACTTCCACCGCCCTTGGTTATGGGTTTAGATGCGGATTTTTGGGACTTCTTCACATGGACATCATCACCGAAAGGCTAGAACGCGAGTTTAACCTTGACCTTATAACAACCGCGCCAAGCGTTTCGTATAGAGTTTATAAAACCAACGGCGAAATGCTGGAGATATCCAATCCGTCGAACCTACCAAATCCAACTGAGATTGACAGAATAGAAGAGCCGATACTTAAAGCCAACTTATATTCGCCACCCGAATATGCGGGAGCAATCATGGACCTTTGCACTCAAAAGCGTGGCATTTTTGAGAATCTTACGTACCTTGAAGAAAAGCGCGTTAAAATTGTCTATGACTTGCCACTTGGCGAAGTTGTCTATGACTTTTTTGACAAACTCAAAAGCATTTCGCACGGCTATGCCAGTCTTGACTATGAGCAAAGTGGCTACAAGCCAAGCGACATGGTGAAACTGGACATTCTTCTTAACGGCGAAGTCTGTGACGCACTCAGCCTTATCGTTCACCGAGAAAAGGCATACGAGAGGGGAAGGTCAATAGCCGAAAAACTGAAAGAGGTCGTTCCAAGGCAACTGTTTGAAATTCCAATCCAAGCCGCGATTGGGAACAAGATAATTGCCCGCGAAACAGTCAAGGCTTTAAGAAAAGATGTTATTGCAAAGTGCTATGGCGGTGACATTTCAAGAAAGCGAAAACTTCTTGAAAAGCAAAAAGAGGGTAAGAAGAAAATGAGAAAACTTGGCTCGGTTGAACTTCCAAGCGAGGCGTTCATGAGTATTCTCAAAATCGACTAAAAAACGCAAAAATGACAAAAAATAAGTGAAAAACCGCATCAAAACTGCCAAAATGGAGGAAAATATGAAAAAAGAACTAAGTTTGTATGTCCACATTCCATACTGCAATTCAAAGTGTGAATATTGCAATTTTGTCTCGACCGTTTCAACTGACAGCGAAAAATTAAAATACGTTGAACTATTAAAGCGCGAGATTGTTTTGAGAGCAAACGAGTACAACAAACTCTACACCATTTCAACTATATATATAGGTGGTGGAACTCCGTCTTGCCTTCCACTTGGCTCCATAAAAGATATTTTTCAAACCATCTACAAATATTTCACCGTGAAAAACAGTGCCGAAATAACCATGGAACTCAATCCAAACTCGGTGACCGAAGAGAAGATAACTGAATATATCAACTCGGGGGTCAACAGATTTTCAATAGGACTTCAATGCGTTGACCAGCACGTTCTTCTTTCTATGGGTCGAACCCACACGGTTGACGATTTTGACAACACCATTTCGCTCATTCGCAGTCAAGGAATAAGTAACATCAGCGCAGACATCATGCTTGGATATCCCGGTCAAAAACTCAAAGCCGTGCAAGAAACCATTGACCACCTTGTCAGCCTCAACATTCCTCACATTTCTTCATATATGCTTTCGGTGGAAAGCGGAACCCCCCTTCAACTCATGGTGGACAAAGGGGTCAAGTACCTTCCAAAAGAGAATGATACCATAAAAATGTATCAAACCGTTTTGAAAACCTTGACAAATGCGGGATACAATCGCTACGAGATTTCAAATTTTGCAAAGCCGGGGTTCATCTGCAAGCACAACAAGGTCTATTGGAACAGGAGCGACTACCTTGGACTTGGGGTTGCCGCACACTCATATGTTGCGGGAGTGCGCTTTGCAAACACCGAAGACATCAAGGCGTATTTTGACTGCATCATAGGGAAGAACAAAGTTCCAGTTGCCGAGGCGAACAAAATCTCAAAAGAAGAGATGAAAGAGGAGTTTGTGATGCTCTCACTTCGCACAGCTGACGGCCTTGACACCACCGCATATCAAAAGGAATTTGGCGAGAGTTTTCTTGCCAAAAACAAAGACAAGTTGGCAAATTTCATAAAAGGTGGCTTCCTTGTAATCGACAGCCAAGGCAGGGTAAAAGCGACCGACAGTGGCTTTCTTGTTTTAAACAAACTAATCTTAGAACTCTGCTCATAGTTAAAAGCGCATAAAAAATCCGTCGAAACGACTTCGACGGATTTTTGCTATTTTATATTTTTGTTTTCACAACTAATTTATATTTTTATCTCTATTTGTTTGCACCAATTATGTTGTCAATCTATATTTTTTGAGGATTAACATTGTGTTCTTGGTTAAGTTCAAAAGCCTTTATAACCTCTTCGGTGATAGGCGAGCCCGCAGCGGCCTTGTTTCCGCCACCGCCAAACTTCTGGGCAAATTCGTTGACGTCGGTCTCTGAGTCAAGCACTCTATAAGACATTGTGCCTTTCTTAAAGTCGGGGATAGCAAGTAAATTGCTTCTTTCACCAATATCCCTCAAATATTGCGAAAGACCATTTCTAAATTCATAGTCAATATCGCAAACGCAAACAACTTTACCATTAACTTTAACGTTATGGCTAGTTTCGTAGGCGCGAGTGTAGGCGGCAAGCATTTTCGTTCTTCTGTCATCAACAATTTTTCTCTCTTCATCAGTGAAGAGTGTGCCACTTGCAAGGTGACCGCTAGCAATCTTTCCCGTCATGCTTTCAATATACTTTTCTGCGCCAACGCCATTGAAGAGTTCGGCAAGGTCGTCGGCATCAACAACTCCTTTGTCGTGCCACTCCCATGTGTCGCTAAGTCGCGTCAGTTCGCTAAGATACTCGCAAGGAGCAACCATAGTCTCTGGAATAAAGTCTTTCAACTTTTGAAGAACCATAGTCGTTGCGCAAAGTTTTGTTCCGTCTTTTTCAACGGCAATGTCTGCCATTTTGTAGCCACTTCTGTCAAGGGCGGCAGCGTGGTGGTCAATAACATAGATTTTGCTTTCAAGTGGAGATGCCACCTTGCTATTGAGCGCATCCAAAATATCAATAGTCTCTTTCTTTGGGCAAACGTCGGTTATGAAAACATGGTCATACTTTTCAAAGACTCCGCCCTCAATGAGCGACTTTATAACATCGTCAATATTTTTGTAGTTGACAAGAGAATAGTCCACTTTGCCAAAAACAGTTTTTCCAATAATAATTGGTCCCATGCCGTCGATGTCCGCATCATGCGAAACAAAATAGGCACTTTCATTTTTCAACCAGTCCATAATATTTCCTCCATAACAAAAGTATAACATGGCAAGTGGCAAAAGTAAATATTGATTTTCAATTTCGACAAATTTTTTTTCTTGGCATCAAAAATTTTTAAAAAAGTGGCACAAATTTGTTGACATAGTTTGTTAGCAGTGTTATAGTAGCCTTTGTTAGCACTCGAAAGGGTAGATTGCTAAAAATTGGTATATAACATTTCGGGGCGAGCATAATATAAAGGGGGCGAGCAGTTTGAAACTTAGCGACAGAAAAAAGAAAATTCTAAGTGCCGTTGTTGACGAAAGTATCTCACGCGGTGAGCCTATTTCAAGCAAAGACATTCAAGAGAAGTACCTCAGTGAATATTCTCCGGCGACCATACGCAACGAACTTATGGCGCTTGAAGAAATGGGCTTTTTGTCGCAACCTCACACCTCTGCCGGTCGAGTTCCCACCGTTGAGGGCTACAAAAAGTACGTCGACGAACTCATGACAATAAAGAGGCTCAGCAAAAAGGAGGCAGACCTTTTAAAAGACGGCTTCAACGAGCGACTTCTCAACCTCAACGACGTTCTTAAAAAGGCGGCAAAAACAATCAGCAGTGCCACCAACTATGCATCTGTTGTCTACTATGGCATAACGCCAAGTGCGGTCATAGAAAACATTGTGCTTGTTAAACTGACCGAAAAGCAGACGCTGGTTGTTGTTGTGACCGACCAAGGCTCAATAAAAGAGGAGACCAACAGCATTTCCGCAAGCGAGGACGAACTTCTTAGCGCAAACAAAATACTTTTGAACGTTTTAAGAGGCAGAAAAATTGGTGAGATGAACGAGTGTCGCAACCTCGTTACGGGCGAACTTTTAAGATACAAAACAATATTTGACTGCATAATTGAACTTTTGACCGAAAGGGACGACCTTGCAAGGAACATGGCAGTCGAAGGCAAGGACAATCTTTTAAGTTACCCCGAATTTCAAGACCAAAACAAACTCAAAAACACCATGCACCTTCTTGAGAGGCAAGACGACTTGTATAAAGTCATGAGCGACCCGAATGTTGAAGTGAGCGTGAGAATAGGGGGCGATGACGAAGACGACTTAAAGGATGTTTCAATAGTCACCGCAACCTACAAAGTCAACGGAAAACCTATTGGCTCGGCGGGAGTTGTTGGCCCCGTGAGAATGGACTATTCAAAAGTTGTTTCAATTTTAAAAAATGTAACAAAGTTACTAGAAGAAAATGATTTCTTTGGAGGGAATACATAATGGACGACAAAAACAAAAAAACAAACAAGCATGAGCACCACGAGCACGGTCATCACGACCATGAGCACGAACATGAACACGACCATTGCGACTGCGGGTGCGAAGACGAGCACGACCACGACCACTGCGACTGCGGATGCGAAGAGCACATGAGTAACGACGCCTTTAAGGACAATGAGGAGTACAAAAAATATGAAAAGGCGTTCATTCAACTTGAGGATGCACTAATAAAGGCAGACAAAGAGTTAACCCAAGCGCAAAAGAAGGCAGAAGAAAATGAGCATCTTGCAATTTCGTATAAGAAAGACCTTGAGCGTTACAAAGAGCGTGCAAAAAATGATGAAGAGAACTTCAAGATAAAAGCTGTTGAAAATATTGCGGACAAACTCATTCCAATTCTTGATAGTTTTGAGCAAGCATTAAAAGTCGGAGGTGACAAAAACACAATCAAAGGTTTTGAAATGATTGAGGCCATGTTAAAAAGCGCCATCCAGTCACTTGGCATTGAAGAGATTGAAACTCTTAACCAGCCATTTGACCCAACGCTTCACAACGCGGTTTCAAAAAAGAAGACCAAAGACGAGAAAAAGTCCAATTTGGTTAGCGCTGTTTACCAAAAAGGATATAGGCTAGAAAATGGTGGCAAGGTCATTCGCCATGCCATGGTTGAAGTCTATGTGCTTGAATAAAAAACGCAAAATCAGTATAAAAAAGTGTAAAAAAACGTGTCAAAAACACAAAAAAGGAGTAAAATTATGGGAAAAATTATAGGTATTGACCTAGGAACAACAAACTCATGCGTTGCAGTTATGGAAGGTGGTGAGCCAACCGTTATACCAAACGCAGAGGGAGCAAGAACAACCCCTTCGGTTGTTGGCTTCACAAAGGACGGGGAAAGATTGGTCGGGCAAGTCGCAAAAAGGCAAGCCGTTGCCAACGCCGAGAACACTGTTCAATCAATAAAGAGAGACATGGGAACTAACCGCAAAGTTTCAATCGGAGGCAAGGACTACACCCCTCAAGAGATTTCTGCCATGATTCTTGGCAAACTCAAAGCAGATGCTGAGCGTTATCTTGGAGACAAAGTCTCTCAAGCGGTTATAACCGTTCCAGCATACTTCACAGATGCTCAAAGGCAAGCAACAAAGGATGCAGGAAAGATTGCTGGCTTGGAAGTTCTAAGAATTATCAACGAGCCAACTGCGGCTGCGCTTGCTTATGGTCTTGACAAGGCCGACGGAGCGAATGGTCAAAAAGTGCTTGTCTATGACCTTGGTGGCGGAACATTTGATATCTCTGTTTTGGAAATTGCCGACGGCGTGTTCCAAGTTCTTGCAACAGCGGGTAACAACCGCCTTGGTGGTGACGACTTTGATGACCGCATAATTAAGTATCTTATTGAGGAGTTCAAAAAGTCAGACGGCGTTGACCTTTCAAAAGACAAAATGGCAATGCAAAGACTGAAAGAGGCCGCCGAAAAAGCAAAGATTGAACTCTCTGGCGTTAACCAATCAACTGTAAGTTTGCCATTCATCACCGCAGATGCAAATGGTCCAAAGCACCTTGAAGTTTCAATAACAAGAGCAAAGTTCGAAAGCCTTATCTCTGACCTTGTTGAAGAGACAATCACCCTTGTTAAAAAGGCGATGACTGATGCCAAAGTTACTAACAGCGACATTGCAAAAGTCATCATGGTTGGTGGCTCATCAAGAGTTCCAATGGTTGTTGAAGAGGTCAAAAAGTTCTGCGGAAAAGAGCCATTCAAGGGCATCAACCCCGACGAGTGCGTTGCCATTGGTGCCGCAATTCAAGCGGGCGTTCTTGGTGGAGAGGTTAAGGACATCCTTCTTCTTGACGTAACTCCGCTCTCGCTTGGCATTGAGACAATGGGGGGCGTGTTCACAAAACTCATCGACAGAAACACGACCATTCCAACAAAGAAGTCTCAAATATTCTCAACGGCAAGTGACAATCAACCGGGCGTTGACATCCACGTTTTGCAAGGCGAAAGAGAACTTGCCGCCTACAACAAGACCATCGGGCGCTTTGAACTCACTGGCATTCCACCAGCACCAAGAGGCGTTCCTCAAATCGAAGTAACATTCGACATTGACGCCAACGGAATTGTGCACGTTTCTGCAAAAGACCTTGGAACGGGCAAGAGCCAAGACATAACAATCACCGCATCATCAAACCTCAGCGACGAAGAGATTGACAAGGCCGTTAAAGAGGCAGAAAAGTATGCCGAAGAAGACAAGAAGAGAAAGGAAGTTGTTGACGCCAAGAACAATCTTGACCAAATGATTGCTGGAATTGAGAAAGTCCTCAAAGAGAGCGGCGACAAGATTAGCGAAGAAGACAAGACCAAACTTAACACCGAAATGGAGAGTGCAAAAGAGGTCTATAAAAACAGCGACGACCTTGAGAAGTTGAAGGGCGCGCTCGACAGCCTCACAAAGGTTTCTAATGAAATATTCACCAAACTTTATAGCCAAACAAATCCAAACGGAAATGGTGCAGAGGGCGGAGCAAACGGCGGTGCCAATGGTGGTGCAAACGGAAATACCGACCCTAACAACTTTGGTGACTACACAACGAAGTAAATAAAAAAGGTCGCTCACTTTCTGGGCGACCTTAAAAAGGATTATTATGGCTTCTAAGAATTATTATGAGATATTGGGCGTTTCAAAGACCGCTTCGGACGAAGACATCAAAAAGGCATACCGAACGCTTGCGAAAAAATATCACCCCGACCTCAACCAAAATGACCCTACTGCTGCCGACAAACTCAAAGAAGTGAACGAGGCATACGAGGTTCTAAGCGACAAGACAAAGCGCTCGAACTACGATAACTACGGCGACCCAAACGGTGCCACCAACTTTGGCGGAGGCTCGTATGGTGGTGGCGGTTTCGAAGGTTTTGGCGGATTTGAGGACATTTTAAGCAATATGTTTGGCGGCGGTTTTGGTGGCGGTTTTTCTCAAAGACGAAGTATGCAAGAAGACGGCGCCGACATTGACATTCGCATGAACCTCACATTTGTTGAGGCTGCGTTTGGCGCAAAAAAGAACATAAACTTGAACCGCAACGAGACTTGTGAGCACTGCAACGGCACGGGCGCAAAGTCGGCATCTAGCATAACAACTTGCACGCGTTGTAATGGCACGGGAACAATAACATCCTTCCAAAACACCATGCTTGGAAGAATGCGCACCCAGTCAGTTTGCCCCGACTGTAACGGCAAGGGAAAGATAATAAAAGACAAGTGTCCGCACTGCTCAGGCGTTGGCGTTGTGAGGGTCAATCGAAACATAGAAATCAATGTTCCCGGCGGGGTTGACAACAACCAAATTCTCACTTTGCGAGGTCAAGGTGAGGCGGGGCGCAACGGCGGTGAAAACGGAGATATGCACATCGTCTTTAATGTCAGCCCACACAAAACACTAAAACGCGAGGGCAACAATGTCTATGTTGATGTTCCAATAACTTTCACCGAAAGTATCTTGGGCGCAAAGATTGATGTTGGTGGCATAAACGAAAAACTCTCAATAACTGTTCCTCCATTCACTCAGACGGGCGACAAGATAACAGTTAAGGGTAAAGGCGTGAAGATATATAACAGAAATTCATATGGCGACCTTATTGTGACAATAGTTGTTGAACTTCCAAAGAACCTTGACAGGGCACAGAAGTTGCTCATCGAAAAACTGCACGATGACATAAAGCCAAACCAATACTCAAAGAAAAATCAATACATTGACAAAATAAAATAAGAAAAATGTAAAAAAGGATACAAGAAATTGTATCTTTTTTCATTTTGTGATATATTAGGTTGGGTGAAATAATGAAAGCAAAAAGATATTTTGTAGAAAGTGATTTTTCAGTTAACAACATCGCTAGGATTGAGGGCGAAGAGTACCACCACATGAAAGACGTTATGCGAAGTCGCGTGGGCGACGACGTCGTTTTGATTAATGGAACAACTCTTGACGCATATGGCAAAATTATAACACTTAACAAAAACTATGGCGAAGTGTTGATTGAAAAAATAGAGAATAACAAATGTGAGCCGAGTGTTGAAGTCGTCTTGTATCAAGCCGTCTGCAAGGGCGACAAGTTGTCTTTGATAACTCAAAAAATAACCGAACTTGGCGCGTCAAAAATGGTGGTTTTTTATAGCGACTTCACCGACATAAAAGACAAGACCAACAGACTTGAAAAACTAGAAAAAGTATCAGTCTCTGCAATCAAGCAATGCGGAAGAAGTAAGCCAATAAAAATTAGCGGAGTTTTGAGTTTTGAAAATATGGTAGAAGATGCAAAAAAACTTGAAAAAGTCTTTGTTGCATATGAGAATGCAAGCGGAATAACCCTTTACCAAAGTTTGTCAAAAAACGCAAATTTCACAAAAATTGGTGTAATAATTGGTGCAGAAGGCGGTTTTTCGGCAAAAGAAGTGGAAATTTTGGAGAAAAATTTTGAAATTGTTTCGCTCGGGAAGAGGATTCTTCGAACAGAAACTGCAAGTATAGTTAGCGTTGCCGAAATAATTGGCGCGTGCGAAAAATGAGGTTTTTATGAACAAAAGAAAAGTATCAATAATAACTCTTGGTTGCAAGGTCAATCAATATGAAAGTAACAGCATTGCAAAAGCACTCTTAGATATTGGTTTTGATGTTTCTTTGTCGCTCTGCGATGCCGATGCCTATATTCTTAACACGTGCGCCGTCACCAACGAGGCTGAAAGAAAGTCCAGGGGGATGCTTGCAAAAATTGACAAAGTTAACAGCACCGCGCCAATATTTGTTTGCGGATGCTCTGCACAAAATAATGCAGACAAGTTTCTTTCGCACAAAAATGTTAAAGCCGTCTATGGTACGGGGGCGAAGTATGAACTTGTTGACCTTGTTAAAGCCTTTTTCAAAAAGCCACTTTTGACTGCTACTCATAACGAAATAAGCACCTCCTACGAAGACAACTATATTGCTGGGGGCGAAAGGACAAGAACGGTCATAAAAATTCAAGATGGTTGCAACAACTTTTGCTCGTATTGTCTCATTCCATATATAAGGGGCAGGGAGCGTAGCCGTTCACTTGCGTCGGTCAAAGAGGAAGTTACTTATCAAGCAAAGTTAACAAAAGAGATTGTTTTCACTGGCATAAACTTGTCTGCCTATGGCAAAGACCTTGAAGAAAATGTCAGCCTCAAAGACGTTGCCCTCATGATGCGCGAGTTTCCAAATGTGCGCTTTAGGTTTTCCTCTCTGGAGCAAGAGATCATAACCGAGGACTTTTTAAAGGTTTTGAAAGACACCCCTTCATTTTGCCCACACTTTCACTTGTCCCTTCAAAGTGGATGCGACAGAACTCTTAAAGATATGCACAGAAAATACACCTCAAGCGAGTATCTAAAAAAGATTGAACTAATAAGAAAATACTTTGATAATCCCGCCATAACAACCGACATTATTGTTGGCTTTCCGACCGAAACAGATGAAGACGCCAACGAGACTTTTGAGTTCGCAAAAAAGTGCAAGTTCGCAAAAATGCACATTTTTCCATACTCCGTTCGAAGTGGAACAGTTGCTGCAAAACTAAAAAATATAGCAACCAACGTTAAAGAACGAGTGAAAAGATTAAGTGACCTTGACAAGCAACTTTTCAAAGAATATATTGAGAGCAACATCTCAAAAACCATGGACATCATTGTTGAAACATTTGAAGACGGATACTATATTGGGCACACAAAAAATTACATAAAATGTTATGTTGAGGCAGAAAAACCACTAAGTCAAAATTCGCTTGTAAATGTAAAAATAGTCAAATTTTTTAAAGATGGTGCAATCGCTGAAGAGGTGAGTTGTTAACAATTTTTGCATGATTTTAACAAAAAATTGTTAATAACTGCACTTTTTAAAGCAAAATTGGGCAGTTTTTAACCAATTTTTCAAATTTTATGAATTTATATTTTAAAAACTTATTTATTGATTTTTAGTTTATTTTTGCGATTTTTATTTTTGTGATAAGTTTTTAATAATTTATTTGAACATTTTGATTTGTTAAAAATTTTATGAAATTCATTGACTTTAATGCTTGTGTGAGTTAAAATATCTCTGTTATTAAAGTGTAGGGGGGTGAAAGAGATGTCAACCGTTAAAGTAGGCGAGAACGAAAGTTTGGAAAGCGCCATCAAAAGATTTAAGCGTAAGTGTCAAAAAGATGGTATCATTGGCGACATAAGAAAGAAAGAAGCATATGTTAAGCCAAGTGTTAAGCGCAAGAAGAAATCTGAAGCCGCCCAAAAAAGAAATCGCAAAGGTTAAAAACATCCTCAAACGAAAGTTTGAGGTTTTTTTATGCCTTTTTTATATTTTCTTTGCAAAGATGTCTAATTTATGATTTCTCTTTCAAAAATGTAAAATAAAGTACAAACAAGTTTTTTATTTTATAAATATGTCAAAAAAGTGAAAGCGAGTTTTTTCTTGTCTTTTTTTTATGATATGCAATCATTCATCAATATTATTATGTTTTTTTGAAATTTTAACAAGATAAAGAAAAAACTATGTTTTTGGTAGTCGAAAAGGTCGAATGCCATAAAAGAAAAAGTAATTTCTGGCAAATAAAATTCTAATTATGCCATAAAAGTGCTTCGCCATAATTCGCGCCAAGAAGTGGAGTAAACTATGCGAGTATTTCATTAAAGGAGAATTTTTATGAGCGCATTAAAGTCACTCGCACAAAAGGCAAAGTACAGACTAAGAATGGTATCAAATGATGAGGTAGAAAACAAAAGTTATGTTGAGGCGTGCCTTTCGGCAAGAGTGCAGTATGCAATTATCGCAACGCAAAAGAAAGTTGAAGACGACCCGCTCTATGGAAAAGTTAAGAAGTTACTTAGCAAAGACCTTGACACGACGTCGCCACTTAAAGAACTTATTGACGAGAAGAATTTTGACAGCCTTGATGAGCAGAAAAGAGAGAAGTATCTTTTTGCCCTTTCAAAGCGCTACAACAAAATAAAGGAGCATCTTGACCCCGAGTTCAAATCTGCAATATAAACTGAGTAAATTCGTTTGAGGTTTAGAGTTGTTTGTGCTAAAATAGAGAAAGTTACAAAGGACAAAAATGGAAAGTATAATTCTTAGCAATCTTAATGACGAACAGCGAATACCCGCCATGATAACCGAGGGTCCAGTGCTTGTCACTGCCGGAGCAGGGAGCGGAAAAACGCGAATGCTCACTCACCGCATTGCGCATTTGTGCCACGACGAGGGAGTGAAACCCTATAACATCTTGGCGATAACCTTCACCAACAAGGCTGCAAACGAGATGCGCGCCCGCCTTGAAAAGATGATTGATGACGCTAATGATATGTGGATTTGCACATTTCACTCTATGTGCACAAAGATTCTTAGGCGCGAAATTTCGCTACTGGGCTACACCGCCAATTTTTCCATATACACAGATGTTGAGAAGACCCGAACAATAAAAAGACTTCTTGAACCTCACAACACCAACATCACGGTTGAAACAATCGCGTGGCACATCTCAAACGCAAAAAATCACCTCATTGGTCCCGATGACTACGCAAGCGAGATTATTGACCCGCGCAAGCGCGACATTATTATCAGCGTTTTCAAAGAGTATGAAAGTGAACTTAAAAAGTGCAACGCCCTTGACTTTGATGACCTTCTAAACAAGACGTATGAACTATTCGTCCGTTTTCCTGAGACGCTTGAATATTATCAGCGCAAGTTCAAATATATCCACGTTGACGAGTTCCAAGACACCAACCGCACGCAATACGAGATTGTTAAACTTTTGGCAAAGGCGCACGGCAATGTTTTTGCTGTTGGCGACGAGGACCAATGTATCTACTCTTGGCGTGGCGCAGACGTGACAAATGTGCAGAACTTCATTGAGGACTTTAAAGATGTTAAGGTCTTCAAACTTGAACAGAATTATCGCTCGTCAAAAAAGATACTTGAGGCGGCAAACAAACTTATAAAGAAGAACAAAAACCGTCTTGACAAGAACCTTTGGACAGAGAACGACGAGGGAACAAAGGTTGAGGACCACACAACCTACAGCGACACCGAAGAGGCAGAGTATGTTGCAAGCACAATAAAGGGGCTGGTGCAATATTCGGGCTACCGCTACAGCGACTTTGCAGTCTTGATGCGCGTCAACTCCATGAGCCGAATTATTGAAGAGAAATTAATAACCTATGGCGTGCCATACAAGGTTTATGGCGGTTTCAAGTTCTTTGAGCGAAAAGAAATAAAGGACGTTTTGTCGTATCTTAGGCTAATTCACAACCCTCACGACAACGAGGCAACAAGAAGGATGCTGACTTTTCCAAAGAGGGGAATTGGCGACGCAACAATAACCCAAATCAGCACCCTTGCCGAAGAAGAGGGCATAAGTATGTTTGACCTTATCATGGGCAACATGGGGCAATCTATTAAGAAACTTGACGGGGTAAGAAAACTTTTTGCCGACCTAAAAGAAAAGAGCGAGGCAATGCCCCTATATGAATTCGTTGAGTATCTCATTAACCTTGTGGACTTCAAAGGTGCCATTGGCAACAAGACCGACGAGGACCTTAACAAGCAGATGAACATTGACGACTTCTTGCTGTCGGTCAAGGAGTTTTCTGACGCAAACACTATGGCGGGGCTGGAAGAGTACTTGCAGTCAATAACCCTCATGCGCGACATTGACAACCTTGACGAAGAGGACGACACGGCAAGCCTCATAACCATCCACGCGGCAAAGGGACTTGAATTTAGAGTTGTGTTCATCGTTGGACTAAATGACGGACTTTTTCCGCTCTCAAGAGCAATCAACAGCGACGACGAAAACGAACTTGAAGAAGAGAGAAGGCTCATGTATGTTGCAATAACAAGGGCAAAAGAAAAGTTATATCTCACCAGGTCGCGCACAAGATTTAGTTTTGAAAGTAAGCGCCTTGAGTACACTCTTCCATCAAGATTTTTGAAAGAACTTGGCATCGTTAACGAAACGGGCGTCAAGGAAAGAAGAAATTATAGCGATGTTGACACGGCGTTTAGCACTGGATACTCAAGCATAACAAGTCCGATGGACAGCGTCTATAAAACAAGCGCAATTTCATCTTTCAATCAAACAAAGACTAGTTCTCAAGAGAGTAAAGTTCAAAAGAAAGATTATTCTTTATTCAAAAAGGGAACTATTGTTGAGCACCCTCATTTTGGAAGAGGAGAAGTCACTGTTGAAGTCACAGATTTTGCTGCTGGATTTGTTACAATAAAGTTTGACAAAGTTGGCATAAAGACCTTGTCTCTTAAGTATGCGGATCTGAAGATAGTCAACTAAAAAACGCAAAATTGACATAAAAATAGTGAAAAAACACACTCAAAATGCCATTTTGAGGCAAAAAACTTATAGGAGGCACTCATGACGCAAGAAGAAAAACAGAGAATGGAAGACCTCACAAAAAAGATAAATGAGGCAAGTTATGCATACTATTCTCTTGACAATCCAATAATGTCAGACAAGGAGTGGGACAGACTCTATGACGAACTTCGGGCTCTTGAAAAAAAGACAGGCGTTGTTCTTGAAGCGTCACCAACAACTCGTGTTGGCGGTGCAATTATTGACAAGTTTGAAAAGGTGACGCACTATAGAAGGCTCATGAGTCTTGACAAGGCGCAGTCGTTTGAAGGGATTGAGGACTGGCTTGACAAAAACAAAAAGATTATGGACTTTGAAGAAGAGTTCTCGGTTGAGCACAAGTTCGACGGCCTAAGTTTGGCGCTGACTTATGAGAACGGAAAACTGGTGACGGGTGCAACGCGTGGCAATGGAGAAGTGGGTGAGAATGTCACAAGCCAAGTAAAAACAATAAGAACCATCCCTCTTGAAATTCCATACAAGGGTCGCGTTGTTGTTCAAGGCGAGGGCATCATGAAACTTAGCGAACTTGCAAAGTATAACCGCCAAGCCGATGAAAAGTTAAAGAATGCCCGAAATGCCGCAGCGGGGGCAATAAGAAACCTTGACCCATCAGTGACAGCAAAACGCAGACTTGACTTTTTTGCGTATAACATCAACTATATAGAAGGCAAAAAGTTTTTAACTCAAGAGGACGAGCATAATTTTCTTATTGAAAATGGGTTCATGGTTGACCCGCTGTTTAAGATTGTGCACTCTCTTGGCGAAGTGAAGGACCTTATTAGCAAGGTAGACAAAGAGAAAAGCACCTATGACTTTTTGATTGACGGCATGGTCATAAAAATCAACAACTTGCACGTTCGCGACGAACTTGGAGAAACAATCAAGTACCCTCGCGGAATGATTGCCTATAAATTTGAAGCAATGGAAATTGCAACCACTCTTAAAGACGTTGTTTGGCAAGTCAGCCGAACAGGGAAGTTAACTCCCGTTGGCATTCTTGAAAGCGTGGACATCGCGGGCGTGACCGTTTCAAGGGCAACGCTTAATAACTACCAAGACATCAAGCGAAAGGGCGTGAAAATTGGAGCAAGGGTATTCGTTAGGCGTAGCAACGAGGTTATTCCCGAGATTTTGGGCATTGCCGACGACGAAGTGGGCTCAAGAGAGGTTGAAAGACCAAAAGTGTGCCCGTCATGTGGCGCAGAACTTGTCTGGGGCGACATTGAAACAACTTGCCCCAACCACTTTGGTTGCTCAAAGCAGATTATTGAAAGGCTGTCGTTTTTCTCTTCAAGGCAAGCCATGGACATTCTGTCATTTTCCACAAAGACCATTGAAAAACTCTATAACCTCTTTGGCATAAACAGATATTCAAGCATCTATAAGTTGACCGAAAAAGAACTCTATGCGCTCGACAACTTCAAAGACAAGAAGGTGGGCGGGGTGCTTCAAAGCATAGAAAAGAGCAAGACTCCCGAACTTTACAGATTTATTTTTGCGCTTGGCATAGACAATGTTGGCATAAAGACAGCAAAGCAACTTGCCTCGCACTTTTTGACATTTGACGCGTTCAAAAATGCCAGCCGTGAAGAACTTATTTCTCTTCCAGACATCGCCGAGGTGACCGCCGACTGCATAGTTGACTTTTTTAAGCATGAATACAACCAAACCGAACTTGGCGAACTTGAAAAGGTGGGCATTGTTGTTAAGCCTCAAAGAGTGATTGAAAGCAAAGAAAGTTTCTTCACGGGCAAGAAAGTTGTTTTGACGGGAGCGCTCACGTCGTTCACGCGTGAAGAGGCGGGGGCAATAATTGAAAATCTTGGTGGCGAAATAGTTTCTTCGGTCAGCAAAAACACCGACCTTGTCTTGCTGGGAGAAAACCCTGGAAGCAAGTATACAAAAGCGCAAGCGCTAAACATCCCAATTTTGACAGAAGAGGAGTTTAAAGAAAAAATTAAATAATTTTATGAAAATCGTTTGTAACTTGACCTTATGAGTGTGCTATAATAAATTTGTTTAGGAGAGTGAACAATTTATGGCAATGATAAATCCCCCAATTGAACAATTATTTGACAAGGCAAAAAGTCGCTATGCGCTTGTTACTGCCGTTGCAAAACGAGCAAAGGAACTTTTGATTGAGCGTCCTGACTTTTTTAGGGATAATCAAAAAATAAAGCCTATTGAGTATGCCAGCAAAGAGTTCTTCGACGGCGTGTATCTTATTGAAAGGAACAAAATTGACTAAAAGGTCTTCCTTTTTGCTAAATATAAATTTTTCCAAGGTTTCGCCCTTGGATTTTTTGTTTTTTATGGAAAAATTTTATAAATATAAATTTTATACTTTGTAATAAGTAAATAATTTGCTATAATGTTTGTATGATTGCAAAAGTAATTGTGGACATAGCAAGTAGCCTTGTTGACAAGGTGTTTGACTACTCTTTTGACCAGTCTTTGGCACTTGAAAGGGGTGTGCGTGTTCTTGTTCCATTTTCGGGCAGAGCCATCGAAGGGTATGTTATAGACATCACCGAAACCTCAAGCATTGACAAAAGCAAACTCAAAAAAGTCATTTCTCGCCTTGAAGACTTCAAGTGCATAAATGATGACCAACTTGAATTGGCTGCCTTTATGAAAAAAAAGTACAACATCGGTCTTTGCGACGCTCTACGGCTGTTTCTTCCCGCAGAGATGCGCAGTGGCAGAGTGAAAGAACTTCAAGAGGTTGTGCTTTATCTTGAAGACGACAAAAAGGCGAAAGAATACTTGACAACTCTCAGAAAAAACTCCCACGCGCAAGAGGGGGCAATTCTCTTCATGCTTGAAAATGGAAACTATAAGCAGTCCGACCTCAACAAAAAGTTCGGCGCAAGTGCCATAAACAAACTCAAAGAAAACGGCATCTTGCTCTCTCGCACCCGAGTTGTTCGCCGTGCGCCATTTTCAAGTGAAATAAAGCAAAAACAAATAACCTTGACCGATACTCAAAACAACGCGGTTGAGCGCATTTTTTCAAGTAGTGACAAGTTCCTCATCCACGGCGTTACGGGGAGCGGAAAGACCGAGGTCTATATGGCCGCCATTGAAAGGGTATTAAAATCGGGCAAGACCGCCATCATGCTTGTTCCCGAAATTTCGCTCACTCCTCAAGTGCTTGCCAACTTTAGGGCGCGCTTTCAAGACAATGTCGCCCTCCTTCACAGCGCACTTTCGGCGGGCGAACGCTTTGACGAGTGGAAAAGAATTTTGATGGGCGATGCAAAAATTGTTGTCGGAGCGCGCTCCGCCATCTTTGCACCGCTGAAAAATATAGGCCTTATCGTCATTGATGAGGAGCACGACGGCTCCTATGTTAGCGAGTCCAATCCGCGTTTCAACACCATAGAGATTGCCAAGGAGCGCGCAAGAATAAGCGGTGGAAAACTCATTTTGGGGAGCGCAACGCCAAGCATAGAGACCTACCACAGCGCCATGACGGGCGAGTATGAACTCATTGAAATGAAAGAGCGAATCAACAAAAAGCCTCTGCCACCAATCCAAATTGTGGACATGAGTGCCGAGGTTCGCGAAGGCAATTCAAGTATTTTCTCTCGTGCACTGCAAGATGCTATTTCAAAGACGCAAAAAGAGAAGGGGCAGATAATGCTCTTCATCAACCGCCGAGGCTATAGTTCCTTTCTGATGTGCAAAAAATGTGGCTGGGTTGCCAAGTGTGACGACTGCGATGTGTCACTGGTCTATCACAAGAGCGAGCACGCCCTCAAATGCCACTATTGTGACAAGCGATATAGGGCGCTGACCGTTTGCCCCGAGTGTAAGAGCGAAGACCTTAAGATGGGTTCGGTGGGGACTGAAAAAGTCATTGAAGAACTTAACAACCTCTTTCCGTCACTCAGAGTTTTGAGAATGGACAACGACACAACAAAGACCAAGGGCGCGCACGAACAACTCCTCAGCAAGTTTAGGCGCAAAGAGGCAGATGTTTTGGTGGGAACGCAGATGATTGCAAAAGGGCACGACTTCCCCGACGTTACTCTTGTTGGAATTGTGGACGCCGACGTCAGTTTGCACCAAAGCAGTTATAAGGCTCCCGAAAGGACTTTTTCGCTCATAACACAAGTTGCAGGAAGGGCAGGAAGAGCGGACAAGTCGGGGCAGATTATTCTTCAAACCTATGCGCCAAGGAATTATATCTATAGGCTTGCATCAAAATATGATTATCCCGCTTTCTACAGAAAAGAAATCAATCTTCGTGAGGTAACGTCATATCCACCATT
>CANQEP010000010.1 GCA_947595235.1 uncultured Clostridia bacterium | reverse complement strand
CTTGTTCAAAAGGTCGCTGTGCCCACCAATACAAACACCGCCGTCACTTCTGCCCACGCGCCTACGTTCTTTAATTTTGCTCTGCTTTTCCTCTTGTTTTATGGCAGAGATGAACTTGTACAAAATGGCAGAAGAGTTGAGCGCTCCATAGCCAACCGCAGCATAAACATCGTCAAGGGTCTCAAGTTTGTACTTCTCTTGAAGACTCAAAAGGTTCTCTTTATCCTCAAAAAGTTTGGCAAGAGTAAAGCCCGAGCGCTTGGCAAAGTCCTCAAGCATTTCACGGCCGATGCGGATGTTCTCTTCCCTCTTCTCACGCTTAAAAAACGCGCGTATGCACGAAATGGCGTGGTTGCTTTTTGCCTTTTTTAGCCAGTCGCGTGAAGGCCCCTTAGACGACGGCGAAGTTATAATTTCAACAACGTCGCCCGTCTTTAGTGGAGTGGTCAGTTGCACCATTTTTCCGTTGACTTTGGCGCCCACACACTTGTTGCCAAGCCCCGAATGGATGCTGTAGGCAAAGTCTATTGGAATTGAGCCTTTTGGAAGTTCAACGACCTTGAGGTTTGGAGTAAAAACAAAGATTTTGTCGGCATAAAAACCTTGTTTTATGTTGTCTTTGTATTGCTCGCCGTTGTCGGGTTCGCTAATTAGTTCGCCCGATTTTATGAGTTCTTTTCGAATTGTATCCTTTTCAAAGCCCGAAAAATTTCTCACGCCCTTTTCTTTGTATATCCAGTGCGCCGCAACACCATATTCGCAGTACGAGTGCATTTGCTCGGTTCGAATTTGCACTTCAAACGGAATGGTCTTGCCATCCTCAAGAGGATAAATTAGCGTTGTGTGAAGGCTCATATAAAGGTTTGGCTTTGGTTGGGCGATGTAGTCTTTTATGCGCCCCTCAACAATTTTCCACTTGTTGTTGACCTCGCCAAGCATGGTGTAGCAATCTTGCACGCTCTTAACAATTATTCTTAGCGCAACAATGTCATAAATCTCTTTGCCCTTGGTTTGCCACTTGACAAACACGCTGTACCCACTTTTGCGACGGCTTTGTATTCTTGCCTCAATGTTGTTCTTGTCTGCCATTTCGCGAATGGACGATGTTATGTCGGCAATGATGTGCTCGCTCTTTTTGAAGTATTCATTAATGTAGTCGTTGACCTCTTTGTAGTCGTCGGGGTAGAGATAGAAAAAGCAAAGGTCCTCCATTTGACGCTTGAAGATGCTCATGCCCAGCCTTTCAGCAAGCGGGACATAAAGGTCCATGGTCTCGCGCGCTATTCTTTTTTGCTTTTCTTTGGACTTGAAGCCCAGCGTTTGCATATTGTGGAGCCTGTCGGCAAGTTTGATAAACACAATTCTTGCGTCGCCCCCCATTGCAAGGAACATCTTTCTTAGATTTTCAAGGTTGTCGCTGGACTGCTGATAAGACCTTTTTATGGTGTTGAGTTTTTTTAATCCCACAAGAAGCGACAAAACCTCGTCGCCAAAATTGTCCTTTATTTCCTTTTCGGTGGTGTCGGTGTCCTCAAGGCAGTCGTGAAGGAGCCCCGCAACAATTGTGCTTTCGTCGGCAGAGAGGTCAACAAGTATGTTGGCAACGGCATATGGGTGAGAAATGTAGTCCTCACCGCTCGCGCGCTTTTGCCCCTCGTGTTTCTTGCTTGCAAATTCAAGCGCCTTGAGTATTCGCTCCTGCGCCTCTTTTGAATACAGATTTTCAATCTTCAACAAAAATTTCTCGTCACATTTCATGCGATAATTGTAACACATTGTTTTTATTTTTGCAACTTAAAGAAAAACGAGGTGCGTTTTAGCCCTCATTTTTTCTTCCATGAAAAATCTCCATGACAATGTCTCGAAGTTTTTTGCCAAACTTTGGCTCTTTGATGTTGTTCGCACTCAAGATAATTTTTTCAACCTCTTTGTCGGGCACTGGTCCAACATAGCCATAATATTCGTGCGGACGATAATGCGACTTGCTGGTGAATATCCTTATCCTTGGGTCAATTGCGCGCAGTTGGTTCATCCAGTCCTTTGCTGGCCTTTGTGCCTCTTTGTCTTGTGGAAGTCCGCAAGTGCAGAACCTTATAAAGTATTTTCGGTCATAGTTCACGGCCGCTTTTATCATGTCTATGGTAGCACCGCACGGCGTGTTGCCAATCAGCATATCATAGCCCCCAACATCGGTGTCGGCGGTCAAGTACTCGTTTCGTGGAGTGACATTGAACTTTTGTATGAGCCCGTCAGAAATTCTGAACTTGTCCATTGCCGAAATGTTACTATTGTCCCTTGCAAGCATCATTGAGCCAAGGGGGATCACGCCCGCGCCAACGTCCAAGGTTTTTGTCTTTTCGCCATTTACCAAAAGTTCTCGCACCGCACTGACAAACTCGCTCTTTTCACGAGGGTCAAGCGCGCATTCAATTTCTGCGTGAAAGAACATTATAGTCTCGGGAATGGCAAAACACAAATCCTGAAGTGAGTCAACATTAAAGTATTCGGGGTGCTCAAAAAGAAACGCACAAAAATCCGTTGCAGCGAACTTCAAATCTTGCTCATTTTCAACTTCGCGGTCGGCAAAAATCATGAATGCCTCGGGAATATTGTATGAATTGCGACAGTCACATACATTTGTCATGAGCAACTTCTTGATTTCTAATTGTGTTTCTCTTTTCATAATGAATTTATTATACAATTATTCTTAAAAAAAATCAATACTCAACCCTCAACAATCAAAAAAATCGCACAATTTACATTATTTTCACATAAAAATTCATTGTTTTTGCGTTTTTGTGGCTTATTTATCGCAATTTAAATGCCAATTTACAGACTTTTTCGCAAAACACACTATAAACGCCAGATTTCACAACATTTTTTTTGAATTATGCTTTAAAATTCATATGCACCTTTTCAAATCAATGCAAAACATTATAATAAAAGAATACAAATTTTTCGTTTGCCTTGCGTTCAATCTTTGTCTATGCTAAAATATTAACATGAATAAAGGCTTTGACCCAATCTTTGATGAAAATTCAAGAGTGCTAATTCTTGGCAGTTTTCCGAGCAAGAAAAGTCGCGATGTTGGGTTCTATTATGGCAACAAACAAAACCGCTTTTGGAAGACCCTTGCAATGATTTTTGACCACGCCCCTCTTGAAACTATTAACGAAAAAATTGACTTTTTGAAAAGCCACAACATCGCCCTTTACGACGTTATCGCCGAGAGCGACATTGAGGGCTCCGCTGACCAAGCCCTAATAAAGTCAAATAACGCCCTCACCAGCCTTGGCCCGCTCTTGCCCCCGCACACAAAGGTGGAGAAAATCCTCTGCAACGGCAAAGCCGCGTTCAACATACTTTGCAATAGCCCAATTACTATTCCAATTATCTACCTTCCCTCAACCAGCCCCGCGAATGTGAGTTTTAACCCTGCCGATTGGTTTCGCGAACTGAACTTCTTGAAATGAGCCAATTCGCACGCGCAACAAAAACGACCATTCAAGCCACCCCACATATTTTGCCACCATTTAGCAATCGCCCCAGAATTTTGAAAATAAACTCAATTTTTATTGTAAATTTTCCCCACCCATGCTATAATACCCTTGTTTCGTAACCAACACCCCCATTTCAGTCATCATCCGCGCACTCCCATGCAGCCGTAGCTCAGTTGGATAGAGCGTCCGCCTCCTAAGCGGAAGGTCGGCAGTTCGAATCTGCCCGGTTGCACCAACTTATTAGAAAAAATACAACCTGCTCTACTAAAAAACTTAAAACAAAAGAAAATATCACAAAAACACGAGAAGGAGTTGTCTCTTTCTCGTGTTTGCTTTTTTTGTGTGATTTTTGATTTTTAACCGCAAATTAAGGGTGATTTACTTGGATTTTGCGGTTTTTTGAGAGTTTTATGCAGGTTTTGTTAGAGTTTAATGGTTGTTTTCTGCAAAAGTGAGTGAGATATGATAAAATTGCGCATAAAAATTGATTATTTCGTCAAATTAAAACTCATGTCCAGCATCATGTATAGTTTGTTTTTGTCCAACTTCTCGTCAAGCACAACGCTCACCCAGTGAGTTTTGTTCATGTGGTATGAAGGGAAAACGTGCTCGCCGTCAACAATGCTCATGATGAACAGCGGGTCAAGTTTAAGGTTGATAACAAAAACTTGACCGCGATTTTTAAGTCCCAACTTTTCGCCGTCAATCTGCATAACAAGACCGAACCATTTATTGTTCATCCTGTGGCGAAAGACCACGCTTGTGAAGTCATTTTTAAAAATCATCTCAGGTTCAGCAAGATAGGTTGATGCAATATAGCAAGCGACCTCGTTGACAATTTTGTCTTTCTTGTAAAGTGTTTTCATGTTACCCCCTACCCATATTTGCAAATCTCAACAAAAATAGAAAAAGCAAAAAACAACTTTTTAACTCGCGCCGTCTTTTGAAGTCCCTTCCGAGTGTTCTTTTGCTTTTGCCAGTTTCAGAGGAGTGTCAAGATATGGCTTGTTCTCATACCACTCCATAGGAGCCGAAACTTGCTCACGCTGACTATATGCCTCTCGGTCAATAAACACAATAGGAACATTAAATTTTTCTGCCAGTTCAATAGAAACATCGTTTGGCGGATAAGTCAAGCAAATAATCATGCTTGGAGACAACTGCTGTGAATTTCTTAAAACCAACTCATTGTATTCATCCGTTTGTCTGACGAATTCATCAACAGGAAGGTAGTTCTGTCTTAAGATATACCTTCCAGTATCCAAATATGTTTGGTTTGTTTGTCCGTCACGCACGGTGCACGACAACATCTCGGCTTCTCCCGTTGATGAATATCCAAACATGACGCCGTTTTTAAGAAATTGTCTGTTAAGCGTCTCAGTAAAAAGGCTGTATGACATATAGGGATATGACTTTATCTTTTCAAAATACCTTTTGCGAGACTCTTCGTCTTGCATATCATAATTTGATACACTTCGAGCCAAAATTTCAAAGTGCCTTTGGTTCTCTGTTTGGTTCTGCATCTTAAAGACCTTCACTTCTTTGCCACTAGAAGATTTTATAACTTCGGGCTCAATGCCGTTGAACATGGTTTCTTGTGAACTCTTTAACATTGAGTCAAGTTCCGACCTAAAACCGCTCTCGGCTTGTTCGCAAACGGCATCAAAAATCTCACTATTGGTCTTGTCTTCGGTAAATTTTTTTGACTCTGCAACAAGGTCATCAATCATACTTGCAATTTGTTGTTCTGTGACCTCACCTTCTTTCAATTTTAAAAATGCCTCAATTTTTTCATAATACGCTTGATATTCTTCATAAATCTTCTTATATTCTTGAGAAAATTTTGCCCTTTCGGCAAGCGTTTTTAGTCGCTGTCTAAACGAGTCCGGGTTCATCCTAAACCACAAATCGCTAAGCGCATATTGAACGGAACCCAAACTATGATTTTTGCTGTCTTTTAAGATGTCAATATCGCACTGCAATCTCTTTTGTATCACCTCGTTTGGCAAGTGAAGGTTTCTAACGACGCGCCAAAACTGGTCATTGCTCAGTTCACTTATAACAAAATCAATGGCCTTTGGTTCTGCTTTTATAAGGTCTCTCACCGCCTGTTCATATTCAGGCAACTGTCGAGAAAACATCACATATTGCCTAAAAACATTTTTTATCTCATCTCTTTCCATATCACACCTATATAATAATTATACAGAATTTAGCCTTAGTCGTCAAGAAACTTTTCTAACGACAAGTGGGTCACCGCAATCGAATTATCACAACAAAAAGGCGCAAAGAAAAAGGCCCCGAAGGGTCTTTTTAGTAGTTTGCGTTTCTTACTTCGAAGTAGGCTTGTGGATGAGCGCACACTGGGCAAACGTCGGGAGCCTTTTTGCCAACGACGATGTGTCCGCAGTTTCTGCACTCCCATACTGTTATGGTAGACTTTTCAAACACTTTCTTTGTTTCAACATTCTTCAAAAGTGCTCTGTATCTTTCCTCGTGCTCTTTCTCGATTGCAGCAACCGCTCTGAACTTGAAGGCAAGGTCTTTGAAGCCCTCTTTTTCTGCAGTCTTTGCAAAGCCTTCATACATATCTGTCCACTCGTAGTTCTCGCCCTCGGCAGCCGCCTTGAGGTTATCCTTGGTGGTCTTCAATTCGCCAAGTTCTTTGAACCACATTTTTGCGTGCTCTTTCTCGTTGTCGGCTGTCTTCAAAAAGAGGTCAGCGATTTGCTCGTATCCTTCTTTTTTTGCAACAGAAGCAAAGTATGTGTACTTGTTCCTTGCTTGAGACTCGCCCGCAAAAGCGGTTTTCAAATTTTCTTCAGTTTTTGTTCCTTGATATTTGTTCATAGATTTTATCTCCTTGTTAAACTAAGTCAATTATACCAAAAGCAAAATTTTTTGTTAAACGTTTTCGCATGGTTTGTGCACTTTGTTTTTACTTTTTTGATGTGTTTCTTCGTCAATCGCGACATCGACCATCTTCAGCACCCTTTCAAGTTCTTTTCGCGAAGAGCCAAGAAGGGGCATCTCGTCTTTATTCTTCTCATAAAAGTCAAAAATCTCGCGAGGGTTGTTATCGCGAAGTCCAAATGTCCACATATCAAGCACCATTTCAACTATATAAACGCGGGGCATCTCTTCGTTTTTTGCCGCCCAATATTCGGGATGATGAGGATTGGTCGTCTTGTGCTTCTCTTCGGCAGATTTGAGTTTTTTCAAGTTTTCTTCACTCTTTTCGCCATGATAATAATTCACGCGCGCAAAAAATTCGTCGCTTGAAAACTTGCTTTCGTCGTGAACTTTGATGTTACTCTTTAAAAGTTCCATCTCTGCATCAGACAAATAGTCTTTTAAAAGTGGCTGTAAAATCTCAAAGCCCTTTTCAACAAGGGCGCGGTGACCCAAGATATAGTTCTTGCACCTTTCAAATTTGTTTTCCATACAAAAATTATAACATAGATGAATTTTTTAACAAACAAAAAACCATGGGTTTCCCCATGGTAGATTTTTAGTTCTTGGCGTCTGCAACAACTACTGCACGCTTTTTGTCTTTGCCAACTCTTTCGAACTTAACAACGCCGTCTGCTTTTGCAAACAAAGTATCGTCGTCACCAATTCCAACATTCTCACCTGGGTGAATCTTTGTTCCTCTTTGGCGAACGATGATGTTGCCGGCCTTAACCTTTTCACCAGCGTACTTCTTAACTCCAAGGCGTTGCGCATTGCTGTCTCTTCCGTTCTTTGAAGAGCCGCCACCTTTCTTGTGGGCGAACAACTGTATGTTAATAAACATTAGCCTTTTACCTCCAATTCAATAAAATCTGAAAATCCCTCATTGAGGTCGCTTATTCCAAGAAGCATAGTGTCCAAAATGACATCTGCCTTTAACCTTTCTTCTTCGCTTAAATCCTCGGGAAGTTGGATTTTCAAGTATCCGCGCTTTTCGTCGCGCTGGAAGTCGATATTGATTTTTGCAACGCTCATGAGCCCCAAGACCGCAGTCTGGACAACGCTTGAAAGCGCCGCACAAACGATATCTTCTCCCTTTTCTCCATAGAAGGTGTGACCGTCACACTCAACCATGCAGATATGATTATTTTTCCTTTTGATGTTTACAATAGTCATCTTTTTAACCTATAGAAACAACTTTCAACTTTGTGTATGGTTGACGATGACCTTGGCGCTTGCGCTCGTTCTTTTTCGCCTTGTACTTAAAAACAACAATCTTGTCTTCTTTGCCTTGCTCAAGAACTTCGGCCTTTGCTTTAACGCCACTAACAACGGGAGTTCCCGTTGTTATTTTGCCATTGTCATCACAAACAAGCAAGCAGTCAAGTTCAACGGTGTCGCCAACATTCGCATTAACTTTTTCGGCCTTAAAATACTTTCCGGGCTCAACCTTGTATTGCTTTCCGCCTGTGCTAACTATCGCGTACATAATTTATCCTCCTCTTCTCCAGTCTCACTGCACTAGGTGTTGGCGATGCCAAACTTTGTTACCCTTCGCATGTGGCACGCTAACAAATATACACTCCTTTAATCGATTTGTCAACGCTTTAGAGCAAATTTAGTATCGCGAGTTTTCCCTTTCGCACCTTGCCAATAAGCCTTGACTACAACGCTCAAATATTATATAATATCTGCATGAGCGAAATGAAGATAATTTATCTTGACAACAACGCAACAACAAAAATTGATGAAAAGGTCTTTGAGGCAATGCTCCCATACTTGAAAGAGGAGTATTTCAACCCAAGCAGTCTCTATGCCCCGTCAAAGGCAGTGAAAAAGCGCATTTCTTCGGCAAGGCAGAGCGTTGCGACGCTACTTAACTGCGATGCAAATGAAGTGGTTTTCACAAGCGGGGGCTCAGAGTCCAATGTTATGGCAATAATGGAACTTTTGAAAAGTATCCCAGCAAAAAAGATTGCCGACGCTTTCGACAAAGACACAAGATACAGAAAAATCGAAGAGACCGACGACGCCGTCATGAAAAAGTATAAGGTCAAAGAACTTCCAACCCTACTCTTCTTTAAAAAGGGCAAGTTCGTTGGAAAGATTGAGGGCTATGTTGACGACGAAAAAGAAGACCAACTCCTCGAAAAGGTCAAAAAATTCGCAAAGAAATAAAAATGAAACATACAGCAAAATGCTGTATGTTTTTTTGCAAAATTTTCATATAATTTTTATGTATACTATTGAAATATTTATAAAATTATTATACACTATGCTTACAAATGGAGGGGTGAAAAATGAAAAAGAAACTCACAAAAATTGCTCTTTGTTTTGCTATTGCTCTTGCAATGCTTTTTTCTTATCTTGCAATGCCAATATCGTCTATAGTTTTGGCAAGTTACACCCCGTCGTCCAGTGAAATTGAAAGGCCAAGCAGCCTCACCGAGGGGCTCAGCCGCAAGACCCTTGACGAACTTTTGGGAAAGAGGGTGACCATTCGTCAGCCCCAAATGAAAGTTCTTGAAAGGAATATCCACCGCACCGCTCCCGAGGTTCTTTCAAACACATTCACTCTTCCCAACTTTGCAACAGGCGAAATGACAAACGCCTCTATAACTTTTGACAAGTACCCCGGCAAAGGTCAAGGCAATCAAACTTTTTCTAATTTTGAAAAGTATATGCTTCTTCGCGAAGTATTTTGGTACAACAAGACCGCCATGGAAGATGCAAAAAATGGCACACTCAAAAAGCACCCCGCCGCCGACTTGCAATATGGCGAACTTGAAGTTAAGGACAATGCGGTCAAGAAGTGGATTTTGACCGACCCCGAATACAAATCTCCAATGACAACTGGTCTCTACCTCGCGCCGGGCGAAGTGACAGAGGTTGAGGTCAAGGGGCTAAAGCCGGGCGAGAGCGTGACGCTCTATACCCACCACCAGTCGACAATGGGCTATGCAAATGGCGATGTCAACTCGTATTTTAACCGCCTTGACAACCTCATTATTGAAGAGTCAAAGAAAGACCACCCAAACTATGAGGGGCTTAATATCGACCTCAATGGTCAATACGCGCGTCAAAACGAAGAGATACCAGCAATGGGTGCAACCTTTGTTTTGACCGAAAACACTACCTATAAAATCGGCTGTCCATTTGGTGGTATTTTGTATGTTAAGCCAACCACCTCCCCAACCGAACTCACAATAACTGGCGCGGTTGAAACCCCTCACTTCATCTTGGGCGTTACAACAGTTAGTGAGTTTGAGGACACTCTTCGCTCAGCACCGGGGCTGTTCGCCGTTTTGGACACGGAAAATGGTCAACTTATTGGCCCAAGTGACGCCATGAGGAACACCGACGACATACAAAAACTTGCGTATTTTTGGCACTCGGCATTTGCTGTTGACACCTCGTTCAACGGACGTGCGTACAACTACAACGTGACGTTGTCTTTCGACACCCATGTTCCCGCTGGCTCGGCTGTTGCCCTTTCAAGTGACCGCGCAGCCATGCCCGTTGGCTGGTTTTCGGTTTGCATGAACTATGGCAAGTTGACAACCGAGGGGCAATGGGGGACTTTTCACGAACTTGGGCACATCCACGCCAAGGCATACGACATGAACTGGGGTATGCGTGAAAATGGCGAGGGCGAAGTCTGGAACAACACGCTCATTATTCTTATCTATGCGCTACTTTGCAACATGGACGGCAGAGTAAACAGCATTGAACACGGCGAGTTTGTTCACCCCTACACCACTTTACAATACATAGAAAACCACCCTATTGCAACAGACTACAAAAACGCCGACTATTTCCAAATGCTTTCGCTTTATGCAACTCTTATCCACTCATTCAGCCCCGAGACGTTTGTCGACTTTTTGTACACCTATAGCGAGGTTACCAAATACTGCGACAACTCGCGCGCAGACTTTGCCTATAGAATTGCCCGCGTAACGAACATGAACATTGTCAAGTGGCTCAACAGAGTCTATAAGGCGAACATAGACGACTCAATGTTCGATAGCAACCAACTAAAATTCATGAACTCGCTCAAAAATTTCTACCCAATAGCGTACACCTACGCCAACGGCACAAACCAATTTGAGACCGCAAGAAAGCATGAAGTGGACTTTTCGAACCCAACCGTTTTTGACTTCTCGGGCGACAATATTATTTGCCCCGTTGCCTATGAAATTATAAGTTTCACCAATCCACTCCACGGAACAATAAAGGTGAGCGACGACAACACAAAAGTGACCTATACTCCCCCATCGGGCAAGGTCTTTGAAAGCGACGAGTTCTTTGCAAGAGTGAGGATAAAGTCAACGGGCGTTGATGTTTATCTTCCCGTTCGTTTCAACTTTGGCTACACAAACGCCTACACCACCGTTTGGGACGACATTGGCACTCAAGATATCACCGCCGCCGAAGAATATTCAAAAACGCACGACCCATCATATACCAAAGTTGAAAACTACTCGGGCGTTAAGCAATACAACGCAAATGTCAACGGAAAGTCCTTCAAAAGTTACCTCACAACAAAGTTCAAATTTGTTGCAACAACAAGCGGTGAGCACAAGTTCTATACTCGCTCAGACGACAGTTCGAAAGTCACCTTCACAAAAGACGGCGTAGAACTTGGGTCGTTGAGCATAAATGGTGACCGTTCAAGTTATAACGCCAACGCATTTGTGAGTGCAAATCTTAACGTTGGCGACATTGTTGAAATAGAGACAAAGCACGTCAACTATGGTGGAATATGCTACCTCACTGTAGGCGTCATGTTCCCAGAAAGTAGCAGCATTGTTGAAATTCCAACCGCCAACCGCCTAAACTACAACATGGACACCAGCAAACTTGAAGAAACCAAGGACTTTGGCTGGGAGCCAAAATTCTTTGTGAGCATCAAGAACGCATACAAGTCAACCGCCGTTTCAAAGAGTGGTTGGAAAGTTCTTGAGGCTCCCGAAAACCAAGCCACAGACAACGGCAAAGAGAACATGATTGACGGCAATAATTCCACCATATACCATGGCAAGTACAATCCAACCAGCAACCCATTCCCTCACACATTCATCTTTGACACGGGCGCAGAGCAAAATCTTAACTATTTCGAAATTATAACAAGAAACAACGGCAACTCATACATAAAAGAGATGAAACTCTTGGGCTCAAAAGACAACAAAGACTATCAAGTGCTCTTCTCAACGACCTCGCTATCATACACCAACCTCAAAGCGACCATAGACTTTGAAGAGACCACGCTAAGGTATTTCAAGTTGGATGTTTACAGCGCTACCAGTAACGGCGGAAAAGACTTTGTTGTTATTGCCGAAGTGAACGCGGGACTAAAAGCAAAAATGGAGCAACCATTGAAGCCGTCAACCCTAGAGAGCGAGACAACGGGCTTTGAGACGAACGACTTTGGCGAACTTTCAACAAAAACGGCAAACAGCGTTTTCACCTTTGAGTTTACCGGCACGGGCTTTGATGTTTTTGCAAACAAGGCGCCAGACTTCGGCTCTGCAAAGGTCTATATTGATGACCACGAGGCTGGAACAATAAATCTTAATGGCGAGCGCGTCATAAATTGCGTTGTGTTCTCGATAAAGGAACTCATATCAAAAAAGCACACCGTGAGAATAGAGACCCAAGACAACGCCGAGTTCAACATCTCGTTCTTGAACGTAAGTTATGGCGTTGACACGGGCGAAGAGGTTGTTCCCCCTCCCGAAAAAATTGTTCCAACAGAGAGCGAACACTACGTTGGTGGGCACACCTTTAACGAAAAAGTTGTCATCACTCCAGAGCCCGACGAGGTTGTTGAAACCGCTCCCGAAACCAGCGAAAGCACTGGCACCCAAACGCCACAAAATCCGTCGAATTCCAACACGGGTAGCCAATCGTCGTCAAGTGGTGGAACATCGCAAGAGGGCGAAACAACCTCAAACAACAAAATTGTGCTCATAATTTGCATTGCTTGTGCCTCTGCCGTTGTGCTTTTCATTGGCGGCCTTGCAATCTACAAAATATCTCACAGCAACAAGAAGAAAAAATCACGCTAAACAAAACAGCACCGACAAAAGTCGGTGCTTCTTTTATTTTATCAACTTCTCTACTTTATCCTTAAAGAAATGCCATTGCTTCTTTAGACTTTCATAGGTCAGCAAACTTTCAACTTCGCTGGTGGGAACCCAAATGGTGTCGTGGGTGTCGGTTGAAGTGTTGTTGCTCTTGCCGTCGTCGATTGCAAGGAACATATGGCATTCGCACTCTTCACCAAGCGGAGTTGTGTATCTGTCGATGTATGGAGTCTTGTCAACAATCTTTGCAACCCTCTTTGTCTCTTCGGCGGTCTCTCTTATGGCGCACTCCAAAAGGCTCTCGCCCTTCTCCAAATGTCCCTTTGGAAAGGACACGTCATTCCTTTTCTCGCGCTTAACCAACGCAACTTTACCCGTTTTTGTATTGGCCAAAATGCAACCAGCCTTTAATGTTTTCATAACTTCTCCTCGCTTTTTTCTTGCTTTTATTATATCAAAAAACGCAAAAACGCCAAATAAATTGCAAAAAAATATTATTTTTCTGTCCTCTCACCATTTTCTTTGCCCTTGCATAAAATGTATTGGTACCACACAAAAGGAGGAAAATTTATGAGTACAATTAACAACGAGGCTTCGGCAACCTACACCTTTGCTGGCGACGCCTCACAATTCACATCAAACAGCAACATCAGTTCAATAAACCTTGAGGCTTTGTCGGGGTTAACGGTAACAAAAGTTCCTAACCCAACAAGTTTTGTTGCCGGCGAGATTGTTACCTATACCCTTACAATATCCAACACCAGCGGAAACTTTTTGACAGGTGTTCGCGTTGTTGACGACCTTGGAGGCGGTAACCTTGCATATGTTGTTGGAAGCGCAAATCTCAAAACTCTTTCAACTTCATATCCCGTAACTCCAAGTGCAACAAGCCCACTGACCTTCGTTTTGCAAGAGTTGAATGTTGGCCAAACAATGACCCTCACCTATAAGGCGCAAGTTATTTTCAGCCTTCCATCAAGCGTTTCGACCATCACAAATTCTGCAAAAGTGACGGGCTACACCGCGTCGGGCACCGTTGAGGGCTCGGCAACCAGCCTCATTAACAAAAGGACTTCGATGAGCCTTGCAATCGCAAAAACGTCTAGCGTTCTTACCGTAACGCCAAACCAGTCATTTGACTACATCTTAACAATCAACAACCCAAGCATCGCCACAAGCACAATCGTGAACATCGTTGACCAACTCGCATCGTCTTATGTTTTAAGCGGCATAACAATAAAAATCGGTTCGGGCTCGGCAATTAGCCTTGTTCCAAGCGACTACACCTTCACGAGCGGAAAACTTTTAACAATAACATCGCTTAGTGGCTCGCCAATGGTTATCCCGGCATCAACATCTGCGATTGTGACAATAAACGGCTACTTCACCGCCTAGAAAAAAAGAAAAACAAGGAGCAAACGCCCCTTGTTTTTACTAATTTAAAAATTCTTAATATGTCTAACTTCAATGCTTGGAATTGTTATTTCGTGAGGCATATCAAAAACGTACTTGATGGTCTTTGCAACCTCGTCGGGCGAAAGTCCAAGCCTCATTATCTCTTGCGGAAGTTCGTCATTCGCTCTAACATAAAAGTTGGTTTTTATAAGCCCAGGGCAGACATCAGTGATTTTAACATTATGCTTCGCCAAGTCTCTTTGAATGGCCTTGCGGTAATAGTATCCGCCATGCTTTGAGGCGTTATAGACTGGACAAAATTCTTCTGTTTCAACACCGCTTTGCGAGTTGACATTGATTATTTGTCCCTTTTTATTTTTTATTAAAATTGGCGCAAAAGTTGTCACCATGGCGACCGTACCAAAGGTGTTTGTGTCAATCAAATCCTTAAGTCTTTCAAGAGTGTTTATCTTCGCAAAATGTTCGTCACCAAGTTGTGAAATTTCGCCTTTTGTCCAAACGCCTGCACAATTTATTATTGTGTCAAGTTTTGCAAAATTTCTCTCGACATAGGCCTTTAATTCCAGTATCTTGGTGGCATTGGTAACATCGCACACAAAATAATCCGCGCCAATAGTTTGTGCCGTCTTTTTCAAGTTCTTTTCGTCTCGGTCAACAAGCAAAAGTTTTTCATCTTTCAAAATTTTTGCCGTTGCTTTTCCAACTCCGTCTCCAGCACCCGTTATTAAAACATACCTCATATTTTTTCTCCTTTTTTATTATATCATTTAATTTGCTTGTTTTTTTAAGCATTCTTCAACAAACTCGAAGGTGTTTTTGCGCTTTTTGAACTTGGGCATCTCATAAACTCGCACCTCGTCACTTTGTCTGTTATAAAACGCCTCACAAACATTGCAAAATCTCATAAGCGATTGCGGAGTGTCTATTCCATATTTTTCAAAGTTTATCATTTCTTTATTATTATATCAACTTTATATAAATTTTCAAAGCAATCTTAAAGAAAAAATCTTATACCCCATCAAAGTTCAGCGACATAATATTTACTTTTGTTTGTACACCTTACCGACGATGAACTCAACAAATTTCTCGGCTTGGCTTATGCCCGTCAGTTCTTCATTCGTCTCTATCCCACCCGCATTTGCGTTGACCTCGCAAACAAGTGGAGCACCATTTTCGGTATTAAAAAAGTCAACGGCACAATGGTCAAGTTTCAAAATCTTTGCAACTTTAACGGCAATTCGCTTTTGCTCTTTTGTGGCATCATACTTTATTGCTTTGCCTCCACTTGACACATTGCTAATGAAACTATTGGGATTTTGACGCATTATTGAAAAAATGACTTTTCCACCAACAACCATGACCCTAATGTCGGTGCCGGGATTGTCTTTTATGAATTCTTGATACAAGTATGGCGATTGCCCAATATCGTCAATAAACTTGTCAAACTCTTTGCGGTCTTTGATAATGACAACTCCTTTCCCACCATAGCCGAAAGTTGGCTTGGCAACAAAAGGGTATTTCATTTCTTTTTCAATCTTGTCTTTGAACTCCTTGCTACGCTTAAAGTCTTTTATGGTCAGCCCATCGAAATCCGTGTTGCCCGAAATGGTCTTTGGCAATGGTATTCCCTCATTTGAGAGTTTAACAAATGTCAAAAACTTGTCGTCTGAAAGGCACATACTTTGATACGCATTGAAACACGGCTTGCCTTGTTTTTCAAACAATGTTGAAATGTACTGGTCTTTGACAAGTTCAATGCAAAAATCATAATTTTTAGCATCAATATTTGGCACGCCTTTATTTATGCAAAGTGCATACTCATCAATTTTAAGCAAAGAAAGTTCCACACCTGCGCGTCTCAAATACTCTTTATAAATCTTAAACGCATTGTTCGTTTGCCATGCCGTAAATCCCACCAATAGCGCTTTTCTGGTCTTGTTTGCCACTTTTTTCTCCTTTAACTTTTACACTCCTTTTATTTTTTGCAGTTTGCTTTTATATTGCTTATAATTTGTTCGGTGGCTCTATCCAAAGTCTCTTTTGTTACTCCACTATCATGGTCAAGAGCAACATCACACAAAATTGGATATTCCTTTTCCACGCTTCTAATTTACCACAATTCCCCCAATATTCCAAACATTTCAGCAACTTTAATGTGCAAAAACTCTCACAAAAATTTATATCAAATTCTCAAAATCTCCATGCGTTTAGATGTGATTTGCAAAAATTTATGATATAATAAAACTAATTAGGAGAAAAAAATGATTTATTTAGTGACAGGTGCAACAAGTGGTATTGGAAAACAAATTGCAGAAGATTTATTAAAAGAAAAAAATACTGTGATTTTGAATTATGGTAGCAATGACAAACAAGCACAACAAGTTTTAGAAGAATTTAAAAACAAAAAATATGATTGTTGTTTGTTTAAAGCCGACATAAGTGATGAGAAACAAGTTAAAGAAATGTTTTCGTTCGTAAAGAAAAATTACGGAAAACTAAATGGGCTTGTGAATAATGCCGGGACAAATGTTGATGAATTTGTGGAAAATTGCAAACTTGACAATTATATGAAAGTTGTCAACACAAATTTTATTGGCAAAATGCTTTGCTCAAAACACGCAATTCCTTTACTTAAAAATCAACAAAATGCGTCTATCGTAAACATTGCTTCTTCTCTTGGTGTAAGGCCAGACACTGAATGCAGTGCGTATTGCTGTTCAGCGTCTGCGATAATCACACTGACACAATGTTTAGCGATGGAACTTGCTGATTATAATATCCGCGTCAACTGTGTAAGCCCTGCCTTTACTCCAACGCCTCTTTCTTTGGCTGGTTGGACAAAAGATGAGATTAAGGCAAAAGAGCAACGCAATCCACGCCATAGGCTTGGCCGAACAGAAGATATGTCAAATGCTGTTTGCTTTTTACTTTCTAACAAAGCGGATTATATAAATGGCGAAAATCTTAAAGTGAATGGTGGCGGAATTTTAAAGAAATAATGGAGATTAATTAGATGTGATTTGCAAAAATTTATGATATAATATAATCATGGAAAAGGTCATTTACATAAAAAATTGGAGTCTAAATGGAAATTATTGATGTTAAGAACTCTCAAAATATAATTTTGCACGGGTGCCTATTTGACGCGAAAGAAAGGTCAATGTGCGTGATTTTTGTCCCCGGCATGGCTGGTAATATCATTGAAAACAAGTTCATACAAGTGCTCGGCGAGGAATTTCAAAAGCAAAATATAGGTTTTGTCTGCGCGCACAATCAAGGCTCGTTTCACATTGTCGATTATCCATATGTTGACCATGAAAATTATCCAAGGCGAGGTGTGGCGTTTGAGAAGTTTGACGACTGCATTTTTGACATCTCGGCATACATAGAATATGCGCAAAAGTTGGGTTACAAAAAAATCGTCTTGGCTGGGCACAGCCTTGGCGCGAACAAAGTCATTCACTACTTGTCAAAGCAAAAGCCCGCAAATGTTGTTGCTTACATTCTTTTAAGTCCACCCGACATTGCATATGAGATTGACACCACAAAAAACATGGACAAATTACTTGCCGAGGCGAAAGCGAACATAAATAGTGGCAAGCCCGACAAATTGTTGAACGAACTTGTTTGGGACTACTACATACTGTCCTCTGCGCGTTTTGTTGACCTTGTCGAAAACAAAAACGCAAAAAACCTACCCATAATGAGCAAAAATGGTTCTTTTGATGCTTTAAAAAGTATAAAACTCCCTCTTTTGGCCATTGCTGGCGAGCACGACGATTCTTGCTCAAATAACATAAAAAGATACCTCGATTCGCTAATCAAGAACTCTAATTTCGCGGGAGAATATGCAATCGTTTGTGGCGCGGGTCACACATATTATGGCAAGGAACAAGCCCTGTTTGACGCCATATATCCATTCGTTTTGAAATTCAAATAAGGACAGCGAGCATGAAAATGAATGTTAAACTGCAATATGAACCAATATGCAAAGAAAACTTAGAGACCGCCATAAAAATTCAAAAAGCGCTCTTCCCTCTTGAAGAGGGCGAGCAAGATTTGATTGATGGGATGAACTCTACTCCGCCCCCACACCAGTTTTTGCAAACTTACTGGGTTGCATATCATAAAAAAACGCCAGTTGGAATTGTTGGACTCTATGCATACAAGGCCTACCCCAAAGATGCGTGGCTCGGCTGGTATGGAGTTTTAAAGGAGCACCGAAACAAGGGCTTCGGGCGAGAAATCTTTGAGTTTGCAAAAGACCAAGCAAAGGCTTTTGGCTTTGAAAATCTAAGGCTCTATACCGACGAAGAAGACAACTTTGTTGCAACAAAATTATATGAAAAACTTGGCATGACAAGTGAGTACTATGAAAACAATGAAGACAAGTACTACACCGCAAGCCGTGTCGTGATTTATTCAATAAGTTTAACGGGCAAGCCATGTGAAAAGTGGAACAGCAAAAACTTGTCACTTGGAAGCCATGAGGAGTGGAATAAAAGATAAAGATGGAGTTAAAGACGATAACTTTCAGCAAAAATTCAGCCGTGGCGAAAAATGCAAGGCAGATATACGAGAGCAATTTTCCAGAAAGCGAAAGAACGCCATGGAATGACTTTTTTGTTGGCGAATTTGTGGGGGCAACAAAAACCGCATATTTGCTTGATGGCAGAGTTGTTGGGCTTGCAATATACTTTAAAGAAAACGACCTCATCTACCTCATTTGGCTCGCCGTGGACAAAGCCATGCAACACCAAGGCATAGGCTCAAAGATTTTGCAAACCCTTCATAAAGAAAATGCAAGTTGTGGCATTGCCCTCAACATCGAGAACCCCGAAAAACCCAACGCTTCAGACAAAGATGTTCGCAAAAAGCGCGAAAATTTTTACGTCAAGAACGGATTTCACCCCTCGGGCATAGTGTTCGACTGCTTTAATGAAGAATGGACACCCGTGTGCCTCGGGCAGGTCGATATAAAGAGGTATATGCAAATAGAATCCACATTTTATCCCGACACGCACAACATAAGAAAAATTAAAAAATAAAACAGCATCAAAAAACGCAAATCGGGCATTTAAACATTGAAATATTGTTAAAAAACGAGCCAAAACTCTATTTTTTTTGATTTTTTTATAACCTCTCCAACAAACTTTAAGCAAACCCTTGAACAAACTCAAAATCGGTGATACAATTCTTTTATAGAAAGTTTTTGGGGGCAGATAATGACTGTTCAAATGGGTAATGGCTTTTATTTTCTCTATGTCGGCATCGCGCTGGTGTATTTTTTTGTGCTGTTTTTCTGTCTTAAAAACAAAGACAAAAAAGTTCAACACACCACCCTTGTGGTCATACTCTTTCTTAACTTGGCTCTGCATTTCCTCAAGCAATTTTTCGAGCCATACAGAAGTAACTTTCCAACATCGCTAAGGCGCTCAACCTTCGAAAATATCTGCGCCGTTTCAACAATGCTCTTCCCCTTTATATATCTTAGAAAAAAGCAAAATGTCTTGCATGACTATGTGTTCTTTATCGGTCTTTGTGGCGGATTTGGTGCGCTGTTTTATCCAACCGAGGCAATCGGACACGCGGCGTTTTCTTTTGACGTCATTCGCTTTTATATCTGTCACACGCAACTCGTCGCAATTCCACTCCTTGCCGCCGTGCTTGGAATTTATAGGCCACGCATAAAGAAAATTTGGGCAATTCCTCTGCTGTTTTTGGCGCAAGAGACCATAATTTGCCTCAACGAATATTTTCTTGTCGGTGTCGGGCTAGTCGACTGCGAGCCCAGTCAACTTCTTGACCGAGGCTACAGAAACACAAGCATGGTCTTTGGACTTATGCCTTCTTTCGACGCGCTAAAAGGCATGATTGACGCGCTTGTTCCCGCGTTTTTTCGCACAGACGCATTCAACCTTAACGGTGGCAAAGACTTCTATTTCCCCGTGCTTTGGATGATACTTCCCGTCTTTGTCTTCTTCCCCATTTTATATGCCATTCTCACCGCTCCGTTCTGGATAGCGGACATAGTAAATCACAGGCGCTCCCACGCGTCTTCTCACCCACAAACCAAGTAACGGCAACCACGCCTTTTGCATTTTTTGTCGCTACAAAATGTCTTTTTCAGCCTCAATAGCGACATTCCACTCTTTGTTGCCTCCACAAATTTGCGAAGTGCTTTCGTGAAAACTCTTCACAAACTTATCCCAAAATGCAATCGCTCTTTTGTTTTCTAGCCTTGTTGAAAAACTGAACGCTCCACCGAAGCGCTTAACAACGTCTTTTGCAAAATCCAACGCGTTGTTGTCTTTTCTGTATTCGGGAGCAACATAGAACTCGGCAATCTCGTAGTGCTTTTCTTCCAGTTCTCTCACCATCGCAAGCCCCATAAACTTCTCGCCCTCGCTCAAAAGGAACAAAAATCTGTCATCGTCTTCAAAGTAGCAATCAAACCACTTATAAATTGGCACGCCGTTTTTGTCAAACTTTATCTTTGGGTCGAACTGCGACAACTCTTTAAGATACTCATCAAAATGGCTCTTAACCTCATCCCTTTCGCCCAAAGTGGCAATTCTTATGCTTTTCATATTCGTCCTCGTTTTTTACCTTCTATTTAATTATACCTTAATTTTGACTTTTCACCAACTCATTTTATCGGCAAAACGCGAACTTCAAGAGCGCAATTATAATTAGCGTCGTCCCCTCGAGAGCCATGTTTGGCACAAAATTTGAAAATGGGTCTTGAAGTTTGCAAAAAGTGGTAGTATAATTTTCTTAAGATACACTAAAACAAAAGGCACGCACCAAATTGGTGCGTGCTTTTCTTTATCGTTTTAAATCCACTATTTCTTCGTGCAATTCACTTTTGACGGAACATATAAATATGAAAAGCACAAATGTTAAAGCAAAAAACTGACATATACATTGGGCACTTTAAATTTTTTAAATAATTTTGTCCTCTTTTAACATTTTCAAACTCAACTTATGAACCTCTTTTTCGCTCTTCGCATCTATGAATTTGTTGTTCCACAATTGTGGGCGTTTATCGACCAAACTTGAACTGAAAAGCAAGCAGTCAATATCTTCCAGCCATTCGATGTCGTCGCAAGGATTCCTATACTTTTCGCACCTTTGCATGACCTTGTGATATATGCTTATACCCAACGGATAACTTTTGTTGAAGGAGTAAAGTCTGATGTTTCTCTTGCCATATTGTCTTGCAACTTCACAAATGTGCAAAAGCATCTGAGTTCCAATGCCACGGTTACGATATTCTGGCAAAACGCCTAGCCAATCCACCCAAACGTCATCGGGATAACCTTCTACGTTATATAGTCCAACAATACCAACTGGAATCTCTTTGTAATACACAAGAAAATCCATGGGCAAAAGTTTATTTGCAAATTTATCTTTTAACTTCGCTGCGTTTTTGTAGTCTGAGTAGCCCACACTTTGAGTGTCTTTAAAAATCTCATATTGAATTTGCGCCATGACTTTTAAGTTCTTTTCGGTCAATTCTTCATATCTCAATTTTGGAGCAAAAATCGTTCTTGGTTTGTCATACTCAACTTCATAAATTTTACCAAACCTATTGCTGTTGCGAGATTCACAAACAAATTTCGAACCAAAGAAATTTATTGCAAATTTTATACCGTCAACGCTGACGCAATCTTGTATGATTTTTTTAATATGAACGCCTTGCGACTTCAATTCGTCAAGAAATTGCGTGAAGGCTTGGGTCAACTTTATTATCGCCATGCCATCACGAAATTCTTTTTTTATTACTATAGACATAAACAGACAGTTCAAACTAGCCCCTTTCGTGAAAGGCAAAATATCATCTTCTGTCAGATTGTAGTCCTTCATTTTCCCTTGTTCAAACCGCTCAAAAACATCATCCTTCAATGGAATGAAGTTGATGTATCCAACAGCCATATTCCCAAGTTTCAGAACCGTGTAAATCTTATCGTTCACTCCCAACCATCTTTTGCACAACGAAAAATCACCTATGTCCTTTGCCGCATAGGCCCCTTGATCTAGCAAAATTAGTTGCTGTAGTGTTTCATCATCAATATTGTGCTGTATATACCAATCTTTCATATAGCAACCATTATATCATTCTTTAGCCAGATTCCAAAGCAATTTTAAAAAAAACAAGCCTCTCTTTAGAATTATGTCTGAGTCACATTTATTTGATGCCCATGGTTCGAAAGAAAAACCGCAACCAATTCTCAAACCATAAAAGATTGTTTTTGGAAGGAAAATA
This sequence comes from uncultured Clostridia bacterium, assembly GCA_947595235.1. Lineage (GTDB taxonomy): Bacteria > Bacillota > Clostridia > Christensenellales > UBA1242 > UMGS2069. The sequence continues at coordinate 9,436 of CANQEP010000010.1, read as the reverse complement.
AATGAAGAGCGTCAAACAATAAAAACTTAAAATGGCTATGAAATTAAAAATCAATATGCTATAATCACCTTATAACAAAAGGAAAAACACATGAAAAATATAATCATCGGTGGAAGTTGCCGCGTAGGGAAAAGCATGCTTGCAAAAAGGCTGCTTAAAGAATATCCTTCCCTAAACTACATTGCAACCGACCACATAAGAACGGCACTTATTTATGCCCAACCCTACAAAAATTTTGACAATGAGGATTTTGACGAATACAGAAAATTCGTCTACAAACTTTTTGAACGCAACAAGCAATACAATAAAATCGGCATGTTTTTGATGTTTGAAGGCGGGCACTTTTCGATTGACGAATTTTTGTCGCTCTACACAAGCGAAGACACGATCGGCATCTTTGTTGGAAAGCCAAATCTGAGCGAGCAAGAATACTTCGACGAAATCCGCGCGCACGAGGGCGAACATAATTGGACAAAAAGGCACAGTGACGAAAAACTCAAAGAGTTTGTGAAGAGTTATCACAAAAAGAACCTTGAAGAGGCAGAGCAAGTAAAAAAATTGAACCTTGACAACCTATTTTATTTAGATACTTCATTCAACCAACTTGAAAAAATAGATGCCTTTATTGAGGTCATAAAGCCCATCCTCGATGCCTAGTCTGTGCCCTCGACAATCTTTGATTTCATCAACAAATTTTATTAACATAAGAATTGCCACTTCCTTTCCAAGTGGCATTTTTATCTTTCAAATACCATTTGTACGCCTCTTTCGCGGGCGCTATATTTTCGTCCGGAAAATATTGATGGTCAATCTTCTCCATCTCAACAAAGTCATCAATCGTTAATTCTTCCACAATCTCAGTCACTTGTCAGTTTCAACTCTAAGTTTCTTTGCCACATGTTCTTTGTATTGCTCGTCTTTAAGAACCTCATCAAACGCCTTCTCGCTCACAACCCTTGACAGTTGCTTTCCCTCATAAAGGCACTTGAAAATCGCTTCAACGTCTGGATTCTTCGATATGAGTTTGTCTAGCATGTTGATGTCAATCTCATTCTTGTGCTTTGCATAGAAAAGAATTCCGCTTTGCTCGGGGATGTCTATGTTGAGTTTTATGATGCCTATGCCGAACGCATTGTTCAAAATTGACATCTCGCTCAACAACTCGTCATCTTCAGCGATATCTGCCGCAACCAAATATCCCTCATTCGCCCATGTTGAATTTGACACGGCTTGAAAATATTTTTTCTTAGCGACGCCATATCAATGCTAATTTTGACTTCGAATGAAAATATCTTGTATGTCTTTTCGTTCAATATTTCTAATGTGCTTAAAGTTAAGTCTTCATAGTCACCATACGGGAAATATATTCCAATCAAATCTGGATGCACCCAATCGTCTTGATGACGTGGTCCCCTCTTGGTTGAGCGCTCGTGTTTTATGGTCTTTGTCAAGCACTTGAAATGTGAGTTTGAATACAGATATTTTACAAGTACGGGATGAAGTTCCCTCTCATAATATGTTTTTTCTTCCTTGCCCTCGTTGTCGGTATCAATGCTGTTTGTAATTACTTCTGGAGAGAAATCTTGTTCGGTCAACGCAAATAGTGCAGGTCTGTTAGACACTTGTTTGAACCTTGATTCTTCCCCTTTTTGTTTTATTTCTGAGTAAATTTGCGCCCCCACGCTATACCAAGGCGTCTTTCCTTGTGACCCCAACTTTTTATCCAGTCCCAAGCGAACACCCTCGTTCCAGATCTCCATTTTACCCAGTGGTTTCTTGACCTTCTTTAAAACATCAACAGAAAACTCTTTAAAACCGTATGTACTATTCATATTTTCTCCTTTGCCAGCCTCTTTCAGCCTTCAAATCCTCTTAATATATTTTAATTATAATAATAACCCACCTTTTTTGCAAGCAATTTTATATCACCCCACAAAATGGGATTTTGCCCTCAAATGTTTCTATAATGTTAAACAAAACTTATACCATTCACCTCTTAATACTAATACTTTACCACAAAACAATTTCAAAAAAAATACGAACCCAGACTTAGAGTTCGTATTATTACCTATTGGCGGAGGGAGCGGGATTTGAACCCGCGCTACGATTGCTCGTACTAACACCTTAGCAGGGTGCCCTCTTAGGCCTCTTGAGTATCCCTCCGTGTGAACAAGCGCTATTATAACATATACATTTGCAAAATAAAAGTGTTTTTATCAAATTTCTAATGAAAATTTTTTTGTGCTCTATTAGAGAAAAAATCCACAAAATTGCGTTTTTGCGGATTTTTTATTTTTATTTGTAGAAAATTTGCTATTTTTATTGAAATTTTACATTTTAGATTTTATTTCGCTCAATGGAACGAGTTTGAGAAGTCGTCTTTCAATCGCCGAGCGAGTTCGATTGTGGGTGCGCATTATCTCTTCTATGCTCACGCCTTTGTTATATTCTTCTTTTAATTGCTCGTCTTCGGCGGTTGTCCAAAGAATTCCACTGCGGTCATCCACATTCTGTCTTGCGCGCTTTTGCGCACGAATTTTCTCTTCTTGGGCAGAAATCTCTTCTTCGGTTGAGTATATTCTAAAGTCTGTTGACGCAATATTTTCGTATCTTAAAACAAAGACATTAAGGCTTTTAAGTGCCAAAGTGAGGTCGCGCGAAGGGATAAAAACTTTTGTGTTGGTTGTTGGGTCAATACCCTTTGAGAGCAAGTTCAAAAATTCATAACGACTGAACCCAGCACTGAAGGTCTTTCCGCTCCTTTTCTTGCGTTTTAGTTCACTGCTTGGAAGGTTGCTGACATTTTTTATCATCTTTAATATCTGCATTCTGCTGAGCCTGTCAAGAGGTTGCTTCGTTTTCCCCCTAAACGAGACATAGATGACTCCATCCTTTTCACTAAAGCGGAACCTTGTTACCTCGCCCTTCTTTCTCACTGTGATTTCGTTTTCCTTTTGAAGTATCTCCACGCTTGGGTCAAGGTTCTTCGCCTCGGTTAAGCACTCTTCAATTAGCGCAGAAGTATACTTGTTTTTGCAAAAGCAATCGTTCAATTTTTCCATAAAACCACCTTTTTTCATGGGTTATAACACTATTATAGTGTCAATTTTGCTTTTTTTAAAGTGTTTTTAATATGTAAATCTTGCAAGATACTATAAAAAACGCAAAATTTTGCAAATTTTATGAAAAAAGCACAAAAAAATGAGAGGCGTTGACCTCTCATTGGTTATTCGTCTCCGCCCGGTTCACTCTTTGGGTCTCGCAAAATCTCTTGTGCAAGTTTGCAACCATAGAGCCCCGAGCCCAGTTCCATACTGCTTGCAACCAGTTCGCGAAGTTCGGGATTGTTATTAACGCAAAGCGGACTTGCAATTTTTTTAACAACAATTCGTTGCAGAACCTCGTTTTCTTCAAAGGCGGTACGCCTGAGTTTTATGCAATTTGGAGCCTCAACAACTCTGAATCCCGTTTGCCAGAACGCGTGCCTTCCAATGCCCTTGACCTCGGGAATAAAAATCTTTGAGTATGTTCCCTCGCTCTTGCTGGCAACATCGCACCCCGTTCCATTGAACGCGTCATTTTCAAGCACGACGCACTTTGGCAAGTCCACATATCTCACTGCCCCATCGCAATAGAAAGCGTGGTCGCCCACCTGCCATACGGCGGGAGCAACAATGCTTTCAAGTTCATAGCACTTTGCGAAAGCATAGTCTCCAATCTTGCGCACGCGCGCTGGAACATAGATGTCTTTCACATTGGCGAGTGCATCGTGTCCCGACTCGTTTGCATTTTTGTTTTTGGAGTCATCAATCTCGCCCATATCCACCCAGCGGTCAATCTCGGTTTCAAGGCGACGCCTTACCTCTTCTCTCTTACTTGGCGCTAGTGAGTCCACAAGGTTAAAGCAAAAGCCCTTGTAGTTATAGTCATAGTTGATGTTCTCTTGTCTTCTTGCCTCTTCAAGGATGTCCGCGCTGTAGTCAAGATGCTCATTGCTCCCCGCGACCTCAGTTCTGTACGCCCCAGCCGGCATACTCACTTTGCAACTTCCGTTCGAGTGAAACGCCAACCTGTCGCGCTCCAAAAGGCTCGGGCAATCAATCCCCTCAAGGTTTTCGTTCATGGTGACGATTGAGTACCCCGCCCTCGCAAGGTTCGCCATGCTAACATTTTTCAGTCTTTCGCAACCATAGATGGCATGTGGCTCAAGCACGCGAACACTCGGCAAATCCAGTCTTTCGATGTAGGGCATATCATAGAAGGCGTAACGGCCAACATACTCCACCGATGGGAGTTCAAGTTCTCTAACGGCCGAGTGGTTGAAGGCGTCTGAGCCACTAGTAAGAGTGCCGTTTTCGGTGGTGGCGGCGAGTTTTTTGCACTCTCTTGCGCGCACCATCATTAGGTCCTCAGTGTTATAGAACGCGAGTTCGTCGATGAGTTCAACCCCGTCGGCGATGACGTTCTCTATTTTGCTTTGGGCAAAAACGCACTTGCCAATTCTTTTTATGGAAGTTGGCAAAACAAGAAGTTTGACGCCCGCAAAGTCGTAGTCGCAGTGCCACGCAGAATAGTTCTCTTCGCTGACGTCGGGAAGTTCGCTCGGTTCTTCGCCCAGCGAATCGATGTAGTTTTTAAGGCGCGCCTCAGCCTCTTTGCTGTCGGTGCTGTAACCAAAGCCCTTGTATGTCTTTATTAACTTTGCCATTTGTTCTCCTTATAAAACGCTGTTTATGTCAACCGCGTAGTTTTTAAGTTCGTTATACGCCTCTTTATAGGTCTTTATGAGGCTCTTGTTAAAGGTTATGTAGCCACGACTTTTCCCATTTTCGGCAAGATAGTCCACAAATATTTTATCATCATTTATGGCAAAAAGTCCATTGTCTACTTTTGCAAGAAGCGAAGGATTTTCTTTTTCTATGCGCTTTTTGTCCACGGCTAGCGACCTGACGTACTTGTTTTGTACGTAGCGTCTAAGTTCCTTGTTGGTTGAAAGTTCGCCCTGATTTTCGAAGTCGAAGACAAAAATCCTCTCAACGTCCACGCCTCGAACCGCAGCGTCGATGTTGTCTTGACGGAACTTTCGCTCCTGGGGTTCGTCGTTCCACTCGTTTGGCATGAGCATGGACACCGCCCAAATATGGTCTCCCTTTTTGCTCTCGCTAAGGAACTTGTTGATGTAGCGATAGAACCTCGCGTTCTCAAGGTCCTCACTCCTAGACTGCTCGTCAACCGAGAGGTATCCGCCGTCCACAACAAGACTTGAGCCCGTTGTGTACTTGTGGCGCGTCAAAAGTAAGAAGATGTCGTCGGCAACCTCATCGGGAAAGCCCAAACGCTTGAGCGGAATTTTGTTTTTTGTTTTGTTGAACGCCTCGTCAAAGCCGTAGCCACCAATCCAGCCCGTCATGAGCGAGTTGACCCTAACACCATAGAGTTCGCTGAAAATGTTTGAATAACTTTGCACAAGGTTGACCTTTGCCGCTTGCGCCGCCGCATAGGCACTCGCGCCAAAACTTCCTCTGTATGCCTCGATGGAACTTACAATGACGATTGATGAGTTCGCGTCCATCTTCTTCACGAGTTCGCGCGTTAGAATGTTTGGCGCAAAGAGGTTGATTTTGAAACTCTTTTCGAAGAGGTCGTAGTCAAAGTCGACCGTGTCCTCCATTTGAAAAAACACTTCAAGATAGACAAAGCCGTCAAGCCCGCTTTCGATATTTTCGCACGCACTTATGAGGCTGTTCTTGTCGAAATAGTCAACCGATACCAGCTTAGCGCCATCAAGACCCTCCAACTTTTCAGTGTTGCCACTCCCCTTTTGAAAAAAGCCAACAACCTCGTAGCCCTCGCTCAAGAGTTGATGCGCAAGGCACACCCCAACTTCGCTGTTTATCCCCGCAATGACCACCTTCTTTGGATTTTGCTTGGTGGCAAAAGAATATCGCTGGTCGTCGGGCTTTAGAGTCGTTGAAGGGATTTGCCAAGCACCCCCTTTCTTTACGGCGCCAAGAATTTGTCCGTTATTTATTAGGCTGACAACTCGCCTTTCGGTTATCTGCCACTTTTTTGCGACTTCTTTGACGGTCAAATAGTTCATTATTCGTCTCCTCCCGGCTCGCTGGAGGTCTCGCGGATGTGCTCCTCAAGTTTTTTTGCGTACTTAACCTTCATCTCTTCGGGAACTCCAACCGCGCTCTTTATCGCGCTAAGTAACGCCTCCGCGTCCGCTCCGGGACAATACGCCCCAACATAGTACATATACTTTGGCATATTGCTCTGCTTTGCCGCCTCGGTAACTTTAGCCACGTTCGCCGTTTCGCAGGACGCACCATATTCATAGATGCTCATGATGTCGCCCATGTCAAAGAGCCTTTGCGTGAGCCTGCCCGACCTCTCCATTCTTGGGAAATTCTCAAGCATGTTGGTTATAAGATATGGGTCATTTACCGAAAGACAATGGTTGTAGGCATCCACCAGCCCGTTTTTCATGTCGGGCACTCTGGACTTTATAACGTCGGGCACAATAACTTTGCCCTCGCTCGCAAGTTTTTCAACAAGCGCAAGCCTTTGAGAAAGCGCCTTTGCCTCATACGAACCCCCTTCAAGAAAGCCCGTCAGTTCGTTGTAATGCTCAAGCCACCTCTTGTTGCCCAGCCTTGACATCGCCATGTCCAGCCTTACCCCGTCAAACGCGGGCACGAACTCACGCGAGTAGCAAACAAGTTTTGGGTCTCCCGACTCAATCACTCGTTGAAGAAGCGAGCCATAGTTAACACACTTCTTGCCGCAGTCTGCCATAAGGTAGGCAAACTCATAGACATGAAGGGGGTTATTGTTTTGCTCAATCACGCGTTGCAAAATTGGCATGACGCTTGGACTGTCTGCCCTTTCACAAAACTCACAAAAGTCGCAAATAAGATAAGGGTCGTTCGTTGCCGCAACCTTCTTTGCAATTTCAACAAGCCTTTCGTCGCTCGTCCTTTCGTCATCTGCCTCTTTAATTAACTTCATAAAAGGCTTAAAATTCCACTTTTCCATGTCTTTCTCTCCTTTATGGCTGTATTATACCGCAAAAAGAACAATATGTCAATGGTGGCGGTATTTATAATGAGATATTTTTTTGCAAAATTCCTCAAAACATTTGTATGTCGCCTAAAATTCGTATTAAAATATCTACTAGTTTATTATAGGAGGAAAATTATGAATTGGGAATCATTTTGGAACAGCATTGTAACATTTTTCACAACTAATGTCTGGAAAATCGTGCTCTTCTTTGCTGTTTTGCTTCTTGGCTTGGTGCTCATAAAACTTCTCATGAGACTGCTAAGAAAAATCCTCTCCAAATCACGAATGGAGAAAATCGCTCAAAACTTTTTGCTAGCCATTATCAAATTTATTTTATACTTTGTTTGGGTGCTCTGCTTGTTATCAATAATAGGCATCAACATCTCGGGAATTGTGACAGCGTTTAGTGCTATCATACTTGCCATTGGCATGGCGCTCGAAAATCTTATCGCCAACCTTGCGAACGGCATTGTTATCGTCTCGACACACATGTTCAAAAAAGGCGACTACATCATCGCTGACGGAAAAGAAGGTAACATCACAGAGATAAACTTCCTTTTCACAACAATTATGACCGTTGACAACAAAAAAATTACAATCCCTAACTCAACAATTGTCAACAGTTCAGTTGTTAATGCGGGTGCAAACAAGAAGCGTCGCGTTGACTTCACCTTCTCGGTTGCCTATGAGACCGACGTTGAACTTGTGAAGAAAATTGTAACTGAAGCCATGAAAAGTGACGGACGCGTTGACCTTGACCCAGCACCATTCTGCCGACTTAAAACCCTTGGTTCAAGTTCAATAGACTTCTTTGCAAATTGCTGGTGCGACGGCAGTGACTATTGGGATGTTTATTACTATGTTATGGAAACCGTCTATAACGAGTTCAAGAGAAACAACATTTCAATTCCATACAATCAACTTGAAGTTCGCGAAAGGAAAGACAACGTTGTTATGCCATTTAACAAGGAACCACTTCAACAGAGAGTTGAAAAAGTAAGAACCGAAGAAGACCATCATTTCAACCTTGAAACCGACAGTTTTAAGGACATCATGAAGAAAAAGAAGAAAGACGCTCCCGCAAAAGAAAAGCCCGCAAAAGCGCCAAAAAAGACCGACAAAAAGTAAACTTTGCAAGCGAGAATAAAAGACCGAGGTTAACTCCTCGGTCTTTTGCTTGTCTACTGAGCGCTCAAATTGAGATGCAATGCGGGACGAACGCCATGATATTCAGTATCAACAGGATTAAAACGAAAACCTCCAGTATAGATATATACATAGAAAGCATAATTATCGGGCGAGCCAGCCGAACGTAACCACCATGAACATGTGCCAGCCCTATATCCAGTACTGAATCCAGCAGGCATATAGCAATTATTGCTTAATGCAAAGTCGGTCGGTGAACAATGTCTATTGGCATCATTTTTAAATACTCCATCACTATCATACATCTCCCAATAACTCTTGCAGTATATATAGTCACTTGTGGTTGTACCCTTTCCATCGCTTGTTGAAGAATTATAATCACCAGTTATATTGTTCTTAACTTCCGACTTCTTTATTAAATCTTTCTCATACTCGTCAAAAGCCGTGTTATAAAAATTCCCATTTAACCACATTTGCAGTTCAGAGCCACTCCATATATTGCTTGAATCGTCGAAACGAACATAACTAGTTAGGGCCAACTCACTTAATAATTCTATATCCTCACCACCATTCTTCCATGCATCATAGTTTAATATATACCATTTTATTGGCTCTACTTTAAACCATACCGCAGCCCCCGTAGATTTTATTGTAGTTCCATTTTCATATTTGTAAATAGTATCATACGGCAGACTTTTTCCTCTCGCATAAAGTTCTCCGTCGGTATACTCATATGCATCCCATACTTGGGAACCTCTAATTGTATATGTCTTCACTTTTGCTTTACCTGAGTACCAATTCTCGAGCGTGGTGTTCATTGAGTCCCCTACATATGTTTGTGGAAAGGTTCCAAATGTTGTCGTCTTTAATTTGAGTGACGAAGAAACAGAACCAACAGTCTCTTCGGGGCCTATACGAATAAACTTGGCAATTGTATTCTCTTTTATAATTGATTCCCCCGAAATGGTAATACTGCCACCCTTCTCAACATAGATTGCTGGGGCAACTTCGGCTTTGTTCTTGGTTATTGTTCCTCCATTTATTATGCATTCGCCACCATTTGCAACATAGATGGCTCCGCCATACTTGGCGGAGCATCCACTTATCTCGCCACTCTCCATGGTGAAGTGTCCACCGCTCGCAACAAACACCGCTCCGCCATACATCTTGGACTTTCCGCTTATTGTTCCACCATTATGGGTATACCTTCCCCCACTCTCAA
>CANQEP010000009.1 GCA_947595235.1 uncultured Clostridia bacterium | reverse complement strand
CCCCATATAGTTGTCAAGTGATTTAATGGGGTTTTGTTAAAAAATCCGAAAAACTTTGAAAAAGAAAAAAGGCGTTTTGTTAGCCACCCATAATATCTTTTGCATTCTTCCCAAACCTACAATCTCAAATCCCTTGCATCCTCTCCCAGTTCCCCACTGTCGATGGGGAAAGGTGGTGCGGTACGCACCAAAAGGGGAGGTTAAGTATCAACTTTTTTCATTTATTTATTTTTAGGAAAAACTTTGACTTAAAATATCTGTACCTTTATTCATTCAAAATAAAAAGAGGATACTTTATCTCAGTATCTCCCCTTTTGGTGCCAAAGGCACCACCTTTCCTCGTCGAAGTTTCACCTCGTCTCGTCGGGTCACCCTATGGGCGACCCGCCCCGCCTTTGCAAAACTCCTCCTCTCCCCACAGACCTCGCTATTCTCCCTCTGTGGGGACCCCTTTACTTCGGGGGAACTTAAAGTTGACGCAAGTATTTGTATGTTCGTTTAGAAAGAACATTTAAAATCAAACATCCTCTTCTTTCCAAATTTGGTCGCTCGCCACCTAAACAACGAACTGGCTGTTATAAAGTTCGGCATAGAAGCCATTTTGCGCCATAAGGCTCTCGTGGTTGCCATGCTCGATGATGTCGCCATTTTGCATAACAAGGATGACGTCGGCATTCTTTATGGTTGAAAGTCTGTGGGCAATAACGAAGGACGTGCGCCCCTTTGTTAGGGCGTCCATGGCGTCTTGGATAACAAGTTCAGTGCGCGTATCCACGTTGCTGGTCGCCTCGTCCAAGATGAGTAGTGGCGAGTCTTTTATCATGGCGCGCGCGATTGTTAATTGTTGTTTTTGCCCTTCAGACAGCGAACTCACGTCGGTCAAAATGGTGTCGTAGCCATTTGGAAGTGTCTTTATAAAGTGTGACAGCCCAACGGCGTTGCAAACCTCGGTCAACTTCTCGTCTGAAACGCCCTCTTTGTTATAGACAAGGTTCTCTCGAACAGTTCCCCCGAACAGCCACGTGTCTTGCAAAATCATGTCAAAGAGGTCGTGCACGTTCTCTCTTGTAAGCGCGTTTATTGGAACATTGTCAATCAAGATGTCGCCATAATACGCGATGCCAAGCGCGACATCCTTAACGTCGTCAAGGCCGTGCCCCGTCACGACTGGAAGTTTGAAGTCAAGCACCTTCTCATCAACCAAGATGTCAAAGTCTTGGTTGAACTTAAGAACCTCGTTTTTTGGGAAGTCCTTGCTCTTGACCTTGAAGGAAGTTGGCTGGTTGTTTACAAAGAGCAAATCGTCCTCACCCCGCAAAAGTCTTATGGATTTTCCGCCGTCAAAAATCTTGTGGTCGGTGATTTTTCCGTCCAAAATCAGCCTTGGCGCTTCAATCTCATAGAACCTCATAAGAAGGTTGACCATAGTGGTCTTGCCCGCACCCGTTGGCCCAACAATGGCAACTTTCTGCCCCGCCTTGAGTTTTGCAGAAAAGTCGTGGATGATAGTTTTGTTTGGCAAGTATCCGAATTGCACGTGCTTGAACTCAACATTTCCTTTTGCATCGGCAAGCACTTGCTTTTTTCCGCTCTCGTCAAGTAATTCGGGCTGTTCAAGTATCTCAAAAACTCGCCTTGACGCTGCCGACGCTTGCTGAACAGACGACATACTCTGCGCAAAGTTTTGAAGTGGTTGCGAGAAAAGTCTTGCATAGATGATGAATGCAATCAGCGTTCCAATGGTAACGCCCGTTCCCCCTTGTAAGATTATGGACACGCCCACAACGAATATAAGAACATACGAAAGGTTGCCAACAAACATCATTATTGGTTGCATCATTCCCGACAAGAATTGCGCCTTCCAAGTGACGTTGAAGATGTTGTTGTTGTGCCCCGCAAACTTGTCCCTTTCGTTGTTTATTGCGCCATACGACTTAACAACATAGTGGTTGGTATATATCTCTTCAACGTGGCCGTTCATGTCGCCGAGGTATTGCTGACGCTTCACGAAATACTTTTGCGAAACTCTCAAAATTAGGCTCATCGCAAGAAAGCCCAAAACAGACGTGCCGATGGTGACAAGGGTTAGCACCCAATTTGTCTTGAACATCATGACAATAACGCCAACAAACAAGACCATTGAACTCAAAAGGTTGGCAATGCTTGACCCCAGCGTCTGCGAGATGATGTCAACGTCGTTGGTGACGCGACTCAAGATGTCGCCCGTGGTGGTGTTGTCGAAGTACCTCAGTGGGAGTTTGTTGATTTTTTTGTCGATGTCACGCCTTAGGTTTTTCGACGTCTTTTGCGTGACAATGGCGGTCAAATATTGTTGAAGATAGTTAAAGACCGCACCAAAAGCGTAGATACACAAAAGGAATATCGCAAGGCGCACGAATGCGGTCATGTCAACGCCCGTAAATATGCCGTCGGTTATGATGTTTATAAGTTCACTGACCTTGTCGGGCCCGATAATTGTTGTTATTGTGCCAAAAATGGCAAAGATGACGCTTATTATTATCATTGGAAGAAAGGGCTTTGCAAAAACGAAGACCTTTTTTAGCGACTTCATGTCAAACTTTTCTTTTTTTCCGTTCATCATCTGTCTTCTCATAGGTCCGGGCATATCACAATTCCTCCTTTGAAAGTTGAGAAAGGGCAATCTCTTTATAGACCTCGCAAGTCTTTAAAAGTTCTTCATGCTTGCCCTCGCCCACAATCTTTCCGTCGTCAAGCACCAAAATCTTGTCCGCGCCACGAATTGTGCCAATCCTTTGCGCAACAATGAACACGGTCTTGTCTTTGAGTTCTTTCTTTATGTTGTTTCTAACAAGCATATCTGTCTTGTAGTCAAGGGCAGAGAAACTGTCGTCAAAAATCATTATCTCTGCATCCTTGAAGACCGCTCTTGCGATTGACAGCCTTTGCTTTTGCCCGCCAGAATAGTTGGTTCCCCCTTGCGCAACGGCAGAGTGTATGCCCTTGTCCGTCTCATAAACAAACCCCGCCTCGGCAACGTCAATAGCCCTCTTTATGCGCAAGTCGTCGTCTTCAACGGGCATGTCGTGGCCATAGATGATGTTGTCCTTTATGTCGCCCTTGAAAAGGCACGCCTTTTGCGAAACGACCGCAATCTTGCTTTCAAGTTCGTGCTCGCTATACTCTTTAACGTCAACGCCGTCAACAAGAACGCTTCCCTCAGTCGCGTCCATAAATCTTGGAATAAGGTCAATCAGCGTGGTCTTTCCACTACCCGTCGCCCCAATTATTGCAATGGTCTCTCCGCGTTTTGCCTTGAAAGAGACATTTGAAAAGACGTCGCCAACGCCGTCGGCATACCTAAATGCCACGTCTCTAAATTCAACTTCGCCAACTTGGTCAGCCTTGCCCGTCTTTGAGCCCTCAACAATCTCGTTCTTTGTGTCAAGCACCTCGTTTATACGCTTTGCCGAAACAATGGCGCGTGGCAAAATGACAAACACCATGATAAGTATCATGAACGCCATAACAACTTGAAGTGCGTATTGCGTGAACGCGGTCATGTTACCAATAACAACTCCACGCTCGGGAATGCTCGCCTTATTCACCAAAATCGCGCCAATCCAATAGATTGCGAGTGTCAGCCCGTTCATGCAAAGAGTCATTATGGGCATCAAAAGTCCAGTCGCCTTGGTCGTGAACAACTGATTTTTTGTGAGCGAGTCGTTGGCCTTTTCGAACTTCGCCTCTTGATACTCTTCTGCATTGAACGCCCTAACAACCCTCACACCCGTCACATTTTCTCGCGTTGCGTCGTTGAGGTTGTCGGTGAGTTTTTGAATTTTCTTGAACTTTGGCAAAACGAATCCAACAACCAGCCCTACCATTGCAACAATTATTGCAACAGTGATGAGCGTTGCCATTGTCCACTCAATCGAAGTTGTAGAAATCTTCGATATCGCCCAAATGGCGGTCACTGGCGCCTTTATCATCATTAGTAGCCCCACCGAATAGAACATTTGCACTTGCGTCACGTCGTTGGTCGTTCTTGTTATGAGGCTAGGAATTGAGAACCTTTTCATCTCAACCAGCGAGAACGACGTGGTCTTGCAAAAAAGGTCATTTCTGAGCGTGCGCGCAAACGAACTGCCGATGTTTGCAATAAGGTAACCGCTGATGAAGGTTGCAACCATGCTTGCAAACGCGCAAAGTAGCATCATTCCCCCGTTATACCAAACGTCGTTCATGGTGACCGTCCCCGACGAGACCGACGCGGTCAACTCCATGGTGTAGTCGGGCATCTTGAGGTCAAGAAAGACCTGCAAAACGACCAGCCCCACAACAAAGAACATAAATATCCAATCTTTTGTCTTAAATCTTTTAAGTAGTTTAAACATTGCCCTCTCCTTTTTTGCCACTCTCAAACTCGCAGACCGCCCCGCGAATTTTGAGCGAGGTGTCAACGAACGCGCTTATTTCTTCATAGCCCACTTTTTTTGTAATGTAGGCAATCATGTCAAAAATGTGCTTTTTCTGCCTCTTTATCTCTTCTTCGCCTTGGCTGGTCAGCGAAAGCACCTCCACACGCGAGTCCTTTTGCGACTTTGTTTTTTTAATAAGTCCCCTTTCTTCAAGTTTTTTCAAAATCACCGCAACGCGCGCCCTAGAAATATGCATCTTCTCGCTTATGCCAAGCGCATATGAATTTGGATGGTCGCCAATATACTTAAGAGTGAACCAAAGCCCGTTGTCCTCTTTTTGCACACCGCTTAAAGCAATGGGCGGACGGCTCTTCAACTTTTCAATAAGAATGTGCACTTGCTCGCTTTCTGTCATATTATCCTCCACACAAACAGCAGTCATTATATATGTATGCCAATTATTTGTCAACCATGTTAACAATTTATTTTGCAATTTTTAACCATTGTATGGGCGTCATGCAAAATTTGACAATTTTTTGCATAAAAAATTCGTGGCATAGCCACGAAAAATGCTTTTTTTTGTCATTTGTAGTTTTTAAAAATCTCGCGAAGTTTGTTTATCTTTTCTTGGTCTTTAACAAAGTCCTTCCTTGGCTTAACAAAGTTCTTTGAACCGCGCTCTTCAAACGAAAATCTTGGAATGAGTTGCAGGTGAAAGTGGTTCATCGGCCCGTCACACATGGTGCAAAGGTAAACGCTCTCGGCGCCATAAACGCTCTTCACTGCCTCCATGGCACGCTTTGCAAAAACGAACATCTTTTCCACCAACTCTTCTGGAGCCTCAGTCATGTCTTTATAGTGCACTTTTGAAGAAATTATGGTGTGCCCTTCGGCTCGCGGATTGCCACACAAAAAGCACTCAAAGAGCGAATTTTCAAAAAGCATCATTTCCGAGTTGTCCCCAAAAACGCAAAAATTGTGCGCGCGGTCATAACAAGTTGGGCAAATGCCCTTGTCGGTCAACTCCTTCGCCGTTATTTTCATTATTTTTGCTCCGCTTTTTCTTCACTCTTGTTGAAAAGCCTTTTGCCACTTTTTCTCAAGCGCACATACTCAATAACAAGTAGCGCCCCAAGGTGCAAAATTAAGAATATTATTCCCGTGAACCACCAAGTGAAAATTGTTCCTTCAATGAGTGGCTCATAGATATACATCGCGTCGCCGAAGTGAAGTGCGGTTATAAGGAAAACGCCAAAGCACATCATAAGGCTGAGCCCAAGTGGGAGCCATGCCCACTTTTTAAGCGATGGTCTCATATATCCAGTTGCAATGACGGTTACGCACAAGAAGAACATGACGGTGTGGTGCATGAGCCCCGTTATTGTCAGCGGATAAAAAATCGACTGCGCTTGCCCAATAAAGTCAGGATAAAGCATGGTCAAAAATCCGCCAAGCAACCCGCAATAGGTTATCCAGTGCCAGATGCCCGCATCCTTTTTTGCAAAAAGTCCAACAATGGCGAGCGAAAGACTTGTTATGCCGCAGAACGTGTTTGGAATGAAACTTAGAACGCTGTGGTCACGAACGGCAATAAGTATTCTGTTTGCAACAATCCAGCAAAAAAGGAAAGCCGAATAGACCTTTATGGCAATAGAAATAGATTTGTCTGTCTTGCAGAAAAGTTTAATTAAAACAACGCTGGCAACCCCAATCACAATGCTGACAAGCAAAAACACAATGTGTTGTCAACCGAATATCTCAGGATTCATTTTTTCTGTCCTCCACAAAACTAATTATAGCCCCATAAAAAGCGAATTGCAAAAAAATTTGAGGGTTAAAATAGAATTTTGCTTAAATTTTTTGCGGTACTCAAATTGAAAAACAGCGTCCATTTTTCGCAAAAAAACGCAAAATAACGCAAAAAACATTGAAAAAATGCACAAAAAACGACAATTTTGACAATATTTATAGAAAATTCAAAGTTTCTTCAAGTGCCACTTTTTAATTGACTAATTTTTGTTATAAATGATATATATAATATATATTGCCTTTAAGGAGCAAAAATGGAAAACGAAAACAACTCTGCGGGCGCTCCCGCAAAGAAAGTGAAAGCAAAGTTTGGCGCAAAGCCCTTCGCCTTCATTTCAGGAATTTTGGACATCTTGGTGGCCATTGCCATTATTGGAATGGGTATTATGCTCATAATGGAGATTGTCAGATCTGCCTCCACCGGCAATGCAGAACTCGACAAACTCATAAATCTTTTGATATCCCCCGTTCTTATTGTTACTGGCACCTTGTTTGCACCATCGGGATTTTTGTTCCTTGCGATGGGAATAATGACAATCGTTTCTTCTTTCAAAAGCGACAAGAAAAATCTCAACGGAATGCTTGTTGCTGTTATGGTTTTTGACGTTTTGTCACTCATCCCCGCCATCATATTCGGCATAATGGTTCCCGGGGTTTTCACAATCGGACTAATCGTTGCACTTGTTCTTGGCTTCAACTTTAAACTTGTCGACATTATCCTCACAAAAATTAGGCTCAAAAAATATAACGCCCAAAAACTTGAAGAGAACAAGCAAACTTACACTGGACCCGACTTCAGCAAACTCGGTGGCGCAAACAACGGCAACAATTCTTCAAGCAAAGACGCAACCCCTCAAGAAAGTGAGGGAGAAAAAAGCCAAGGCGAAAGCCAAAAAAGTGGTGGCGTAGACTTTTCTGTACTTGGGAAAAAGTAGCCATATTCATTTGTAAAAATCGCAAAATCGTGCTAAAATTATCATAAATATTATAAAAAGGAGAAAAAATATGACAAATTTCTTGCTTGCAGTAGACACAACAGATAATTCTATTGCCATTATCGAATCTGTCTTGGTGGGCGTTATTGTTATTGTTGTTGCTCTCGCTGCCCTGTCGCTAATCTCTGCGGTTTGGAAGTGGGTGCTCGTCGCTCGCTACAACAGATACAACAAGCAACAAGTTGCCGTCAACATGACGGGTTCTCAAGTTGCAGAAAAGATGCTTGAAGGCCTTGGCCTCACCGACGTAAAGGTTGAAAAACTTGGCTTTTGGAAAGGCCTCTTCCTTGGCAACTCCTACAGCCCAAAGAAAAAGACCATTAGGCTTAGGAGCAATATCTATGACAAGGCGAGCGTGACCGCCGTTGCCCTTGCAACTCAAAAGGTTGCCATCGCAAAAAGGCATCACGACGGCGACAAGAAAGTGGCTGTCCGCGCCGCACTCATGAAAGTCGGCTACTTCGCTCCATTCTCAATTTTGCCACTCATTGTGCTTGGCGTTATCTTGGACTTTGCTCTCTATAACGGCCTTAACATCTTCACGATAATCTTAACAATCGTTTCTGTGCTATACTTCTTGCTGTCGTTTATTATTGTTATTCTTAACCTCAAGGTGGAAAAGCAGGCTTGCAACTCTGCCCTTGAATTTATGAAAACAACAAATGTTTTGACCGAAGATGAAATAAAAGATGCAAAAGCCCTTTACAAGACCTACATCACCGACTATGTTATCGAATTTATCTATGACATTGTCTATATCCTCTGGACGCTGATCAAAGTCTTTGTCACCGTGGCCGGCAACAAAGACAAAAAGTAAAAACCTCAAAAGCACGGACAATGTCCGTGCTTTTCTTTTGCTTAATTTCAAAACACAAATCTTTTACAACTGCATCCATACTCATATTGTATCACAAATCCCACAAATTTCAAGGCTCAAAAAACAATTCCCAATAAAAACTTGCAACTCTCATCTTACATGTCCGCTTTCGCGAAATTACTCTTTTAGTTGCGACTCGCTTGCGAGTCGCAACAACTACTTATGACTTTTTTTGTGAAGTGAAGTTCGCTGAAGCCATCAAAGATGTTCGACTGGTTGTCTGAGCAAAGAGTCAAAGACTTAAGATAGAACTCGTCCTCTGAGAAAACATACTTGCTGACTTTGAAGTGAAGAAAATTCTCATCCGCGCTGTCTATTTTTGTGCTCTTGAAAGTCAAAATGTCACTTGGGGCAACTGGGTTAATAAAAGTTCCATGCCCGCCCGACATGGTGCAAGTGAGGTTGTACTTTTTCTCGTCAAACTCAATGGTCACTTTCATCCTCTCCAATGTCTTGTCAAGGGTGGGTTCCTCGTTTTCTGTTGTAACATTCGAAAGGTCTATTGTCAGTGTGAAGTTTTCTTCGGCGCAAACATATACCCCAGAACTTGGAAACATGCTTATTGGGTCAGGGCTCTTGCTCCTTTCATATACCACAACAACATAAATTGGATAAGCCACAACAACTGCAATAATGACCACACAAAGTAAAATTTTAAGAAACGTTTTCATTCGCTCGCTCGCTTATATAGTATTTTATGGATATATTATATCACACTCTAAGAATAATACAAACCTTTATGAAAAATTTTTGGTGCAATCTCGAAACACAAATATTTCCAAAATTGCAGTATTATAAAATTTATTGTTTTGTTCCTTGACAAAAAACAAGATTACGGCTATAATAATTTTCGTTATGCAGCCGTAGCTCAGTTGGATAGAGTACTTGGCTACGAACCAAGGGGTCGGGGGTTCGAATCCCTCCGGTTGCACCATAAAAGCCTAAAATCATTTGGGATTTTAGGCTTTTATTTGAAGTTAGGCAAGAAAAACACAAACAATGAGCCACGTTAACAAAATCTTTCGGAAAAACAGTTTCTTCAATTTTGAATTTTTAATTGTAAAAAATTGGCAAAAATAAGCAAAAATATACAAATGGAGTTTCAAAAATGAAAATTTCTTCTAAGGGCAGATACGCAGTTGAGATAATGGTTGACATTGCAAAGAACAATAAAGACTTCGCGAGCGTCAACGAAATTGCATCAAGGCAAAACATCTCGATTAAGTATCTTGAGCAAATTGTCTCAAAACTTGTCAAGGCAAAACTACTTGTCAGTTCGCGCGGAGCAAACGGAGGCTATCGCCTTGCAAAAAGTCCAAACGACTATAACATTGCAGAAATCTTGACCGTTACTGGCGACATGCCAAAACTTGCCCCTTGCCTATCCTCGCAGTCATCGTGCCCAAAGAAAGACGAGTGCGAGGCAATCGGTTGCTGGGAAACTTTGAACGCCCTCATCTACACCTACCTCAAAAACATCACCCTCCAAAACCTCATTGACAAAACCTACTGACAGCCTCTTCGCTCACCCCCTCTCATACCCTTATTCACATAAAACCACACCTTTACACATTGACATCTCTATCATTTGTCTTTATACGAAATGTTTGGCACTGCCTCGCCGTTATAAATCGACGAACAACCTTTCACTTGTTTCTTGCGGTTACCAATTTCTCAAGCAAAATGTCACCCGCCGAAATCCCTCCGATTGCACCAAACCCGCAACATAATAGACTACTTGCTTAGTAGTCTTTTTATGTTTTTGACACATTACTCAATTTCCGTCTTTATATAAGAAAAAATCTCGTCAAGAATGATTGATCGGTCGCGGTTTATGTCATAGAATGGAAGGTTTAGTTCCTTACATAAAGTGGCAAGTGCCTCGCTTTTTTGCTTAATGAGAGTGATGTTTTCGCCATGCTTTGACATTTGTTTTTGCAAAAGTGCGGGGGCAACCGACTTGAAGCCAAGGAACACCGTTAGCGCGTTGTTAAGATGTGCGCAAGTTTCGGGAGTCAATGAGCAAAGCAAATCAACAACATAGCCGTCGTGCCCGTTCAAAAATTCAACTATAGTCTTTTCGCAAAACTCCCGCCCAGCGCAAATGTCAAAGTCCGAGATGTATGTGAAATTCTTTTGCAAAGGGTGGTCTTTCCTGTTCCCTTAAAACCACAAATTATATGTTCATATCGCCACCAAAAAAATATTTTAATCTGAGCCACTCCCCGCGTCCGCGCCACTATCACTATCGCTTGGGCTGGAGGACCCTTTGTTAAGTGTCTTCTCTCCCTCGTTTTCTTTGCTATTCTCCTTGAAATTGTTTTTCAAGGTCTCGTGGGCGTTTGTGCTTTCGCCGTTTGTGTCCAAAAGCCCAATGCCATTAACATCTTCAAGGTGGTCAACAAATGGGCAGAGGTCGCTCCAACAACTAACAGTCTCAATGCCAAGGTCCTTCGCCGAACTTATAACGCCCTCCATTTGAGCCATTTGCCACGACGGGTTGTTGCAGTTCGCCGAATCGAGTTCGGTTATTCGCACCTCTTTTTGATGTGGAGCACTCTTTGCAGTGTCCAAATACTCTTTTAGCGCCGATGTATAGTCATAGTCTTCGCCATAAAGGTGACACTGAAGGCCAATTCCGTCAAGCAGCGGAGACCCTTGCCTCCTTTCTGCCTCAGAAAACTTGTCAACCAGCGCAATGATTTTTGCCTTTTTTACGGGGTCAAACTCAGAAAAATCGTTGTAAAACAACTTGGTGTCTGGGCTGAAGGCCTCTTTTGCCATTTTGTAACACTCAATAAAGTAGTCACTGCCCATTAAGTCTTTCCAAACGCTATCACGAAGAACGCTTTTTGAACTTGAGTCGTCACTTACAATCTCGTTAAGCACCTCAACGCTGTCCAGCCTTATGCCATTCTCTCGCGCATTTTTTGCGAACTCGTTGATGTAGGCGAACAAAAAGTCCTCACAACACCTTTTCTTTTCGGCGGGGTCAAGGTCACTTTCTGCAATACTCTTTATTTGCTTTGGGACTTCTTCGTGCCAAATTAGGGCGTTGACATGGATTTTTAGTCCCTTATCTTGCAAGAACTTCGCAAGTCTGTTGAAATTGTCAAAATCAAGCACCTCACTGTTTATCTTGTATCTTTCGCGCCCACTTTTGTCGATGTATGTCATTGTTTTTCCACTTCTGTCTTTTGCAAAAAGAGGTGGAACATTCCCATTCTTGTCAAAACTTCTAATGGTTGTGCGCATTTTTGCTTCGCGGTCAATAGTTGCAATATCATAGTCGTTTGTGAGTTTGTCATAGAATTTTTTGCAACTTTTCTTATCAAGCCCCTCCATTCGCTTAAAATATGCTTCTACTCGCGCCAACTTTTCTTGTTGTATTTTAAATTGTTTTATGGCTTGCATAATTTGAGCATAGACACTTGTGTACTCTTCTTTTGTCCTAACTTCGTCTAGCGGCTTTTCGAACTTTTTATAAATTTCAAAATACCCCAGCCTCTTCAATCGCTCTTTCAAATCGTCTGCAAGCAATCGATACTTTACCTCTTCAAAATTGCCACTCTCATGACTTGAAAGATTGAGTAGCCTTGCAGTTGTCAAATTGATTGCAGTTCCAAGCATAATGCCCTTCTCCTTTTTGCAATTTTTTCATAATCACCTCAAAAAACGCAAAATTGACCAAAAAGTCGTGAAAAATAGCGTCATTTTTTGCGTTTTTCGGATAAATTTTGTTTTATTCGAAATCTGACGGGGTCAAGTCAAAGCCGATTGGCGAGCAAGTGCCAACGAGTGGGTACGGTAAATTGTCGCTTGGCGCAATGTGGTATGCAGCGGCAATGAACGCGGTAATATTTACTCCACTAGTCACGCACAAAACGGCATCTTTTTCGCCGTACTTGTTCACGATATCTTTAAGGCACGCAATTATTCGCTTTTGACAATCCGACCACTTTTCATTTTCCGACCAATTAAACTCGTTGAGACGAGCGTCCTCAAAAACGGGCAAATTCAACTGCGCGTTCAAGATGTCTGTCGTTTGCCTGCACCTTAAGTATGGCGACGTGTAAATTGCCTTTATTGCGTATTTGTCTTGCTTTCGCGCAAACGTCTCTGCCATAGTGCTCGCGTCTTTTTCGCCAAGCTTTGTTATGGTGTCGCTTTGAGACAACTTGCCGATAACGTTCCTTTCTGCATGGTGAACATAAAATATTTTCATTAATCACTCCCAAACAAAGATAACTACTTATTGAGCCGAATCGGTTTGCGGTTGTTGATGTTCGGCGGGCCGATTATGAGAGGATTTTTTACCGAACGGTATAACAAGTACCAAGAAACCAACTATGACCTCAACATAAAAAGGAATGGGTGAAATTTTCTCGGGTTGGAACTTTGAACTGAATATTCCCAAAGTCTTGAATGCTTTGATATCATCGTCTGTTGCATCCAATAAGTAAGCATCACCGGTGGTGACAATGTATACCTTATAATTATAGCCATCCTCTCTGGCAAAGGTCTTTTTGTAGTACTGAACCGACTTTACCCCAGTAACAGTGGTTAAAACCCCTATAACACTTTTATCCTCAAAATCCGTCTTGCTAATACCTTTGTCAAAACTTATATATTTGTGGTTGAAAAGTGCAAAAGTCACAATCAAACCTAGCAAAAGTAACTTTATAAAAAACTTCATACCATTCACCTCTGTATAAAAATATCAAATAATTACACAAATGTAAAATAAAATGCAAAAAAATGCATTGTTTATTGTAAAACAAATGATTTTTTTCATTAAGTACATCATTGAAAAACGCAAAATTATAACAAAAAAGGGTGAATTTACGCCTTTTTTGTGTTTTTACAATGATTATTTTGCTTCTTTTTGTTAAACTTCCCTAAAAGAGTTAGTTTGAAATAAAACAAGTTCGCCCATATTTTATAGAAAAACATCCCGAATTTTGTTTTGATACCTCTCTGCTTTTTAACTAAAATGCTCAACCTCTTCTCTGGATATATCAATCTGTCGCGAAGACTTGGCTTTGCCTTGCGGAAGGAGATATTCCCTGTTGTGTTTTTGCCAAAGGAAAAATTATCAAAATAATTTTCAGAAAGTTCATTTAAAAATTGCAATCTTCGTTCATCTGCAAACAAGCCCGACTTTACATTTATTTTTGCTAACAACTCATAGTCAATAGCATTCTCGTTGTTTTTAAGCCACGCGCAAAGTTGCAAAAATTCATCAGCAATATTTTCTTGTAACCCCGCTATCCACTTTTTATAAATATACTTTTCCTGTTGTTGCCAATGTTGAATGGGTTTCTTGTTCTTTATGTCACAAACACTACCCTCGGGAGCCCCGCACAACTGCTCAATTAAAGTGAAGTTCGTTCTAAGCAACCAATAATAATCACTTATATCGCCATTACTCTCTATATCGTAAATCAAGCCCTCTCTTTTGCAAGGAAAACCTAAATTTTCTTTTGAAAAAGTGCCTATATAGTAGCCCCTTGTTTTTATTTTCATAATATTTTGAATGTTTTGTTGAGAGGAGTTGTTCCAGCCACAATCCACAACATTTATGTGGTCGCCGTCTATAAACTCTTTCATGTAGTCAACAAAGTGCGCTCGAGAGGTTCCGTCTTCCATGGCATTTTTGTTGACCAGTCGTGAATTGTAACAATACAAACTTTCAATCTTCTTGTCTTGTGGTATGAACAATTCTTGGTATTTGTCAAAAAGTTTTTTTAAAAAATATCCATCACGTGACAAAAATGACAATTTTTTGACTCCGTCTTTTAAGCATTCTTCATGCAGACGCGAAATAAAAATAAAAAACATATACGCGTATTCAAAGTAAAGCGTGCCCTTCCATGATTGCAATTTGTGTTTTATAAATTGTTTAAAAAAATTGTCATTCGAATAATTTATAATATTTTTAAATTTTCTTTTGTATAAAATGGCACCAATTCCAGCTATTTTTGACATTTGTAAATCGGAATCCGCATTGTCCCCTATCATTATGACATCGTCTTTTGGAACATCAAGTTCTTGCAAAACATGATGATAAAGCCTTGCACCATCTCTGCGTTTTGTTGCATTGACTTCCGCCGAAGCAAACACGCCATCAAACAAATCGTCTATCCCAAGTTTTTTTAAGAATTTGTTATAAGAACTCAGTGGAAAGTGTGAGTCAGAGACTATATAAACCTTTTTACCTTGTTCCTTTTGATGTTTTATCCAATTAATCAAACTTTCATTTTTTATTTGAACCGCCATTTCGAGATATTCCTCGATTTCAAGACAAAGTTTGCAAAAATTGCTAGAAGTACATGATATCTTATATTCTTTTCTCAGGTCTTCATAAATCACATAAATTGGGACCTCATCAAAGTCATTGCGGTGGTTATACTTTATTTCCGCTCTTTTTTTAAAAATTTCCTCTGCCGAAACATCTTTTAACTCGTCGAACTTTTGCCCAATCAATTCTGCCCACCTCATCAACACGGCATTCGAAGAAACACACCTATACACAGATGTGTCAAAATAATCGACTAATATCACTTTTTTGTCTTTAATCTTTATACTCATAACTTATTTTGGTTGAATCAATGGTGAATGTTCCTTGTTCTTCTCTTCCTCTTCTTTTACTTTTAAGAACTCGTCTGGATTTTTTATAATCATATAAAGGTATGGTGAAATTGACTTCGCCTCGCGCACATTCAAACGCCTTGCCTTTATTTCTTTATTAAAGCTATTAGAAACTTTCAATATATAATCTGGTCTTTTGCTCGGAGTTAACAAATGGAAATACCAGTAAAGCGACCTATACTTTGCCGCAAAATATTGCAGCCTGAACTCCTCAAACAAGTTCTTTCGCTTTAAAAATTTTTCAATAAAGTCGTATTCTTTAAAGATTATGTCTTGATCCTTTTTCCCGTTTTCAGAAGACCCCTCTCGGTCTCTGCGATAAAAATAATATCTGTCTTGGCAAAAATAGAATCTTTCAGATAAGCAATAGCATTGAAACCAAAAACCAGTGTCTTGATAAGACGCGCCCGGAGTTGTGTTGTGAAGGATGTTATTCTTATGAATAAAGTCAGTCGAAAAAAGTCCGCCGCAATTACTGTTCATGGTGAACAACTGCTTGTTCTCCCTCAAGGATAAAACCTTATTGTAGTACTCGGGCATTGCTCTTAACGAGTCATTTTTGAAGTATGTGACACTTCCGTCTTTTTCGGTTATAACCGATGTTATGTTTGCTCTCAAAACATCAATATCATATGTTTTTGCTATATTATAAAGTTTTTCATAGCCGTCAAGAGCCAAATAATCGTCTGGATCTGCAAAGGCTATATACTGTGCGCCAATATCTATTGCCTTTGCAATTCCAACATTCATGCTATCGCCATAACCTGAATTTTTCTTGTCTATTACAATAATTCTTGAGTCTTTTTCTTTATATTGATTTAAAATATCAAGGCTCGTGTCCGTGCTTCCGTCGTTGACCAAAATAATAGCAATGTCCTTAAGTGTTTGGTTTATTAAACTGTCTAGGCATTCGTTAAGATAATTTTGCACATTAAATACTGGTACTATCACCGCAACCTTTATCATATTTTTTCTCCTTTAATGTTTTTGCCAAATTTACTGCTGTAAGAATGTCGTCCTCCATGCAAGAATATTTCCACATGCCATATCTTCCAATAGAGTAAACGTCAAAATTGCTCCATTCTTTCAGCCTTTTGTTAACAATTTCGTCACTTTTCTCATTTATGTGAATGTATGCGGGCGAAAGAATCATATGATTTTGTTCCAAAAGAGTGTAGCCATCATCTATAATCCCCGCCCTCTTCATGTCTTGAAGTACATTCTTTTTGTATTTTTCTATGTTTACCTCTTGATTTTTCTTAAGCCCAACCTCAACATAAACGCTAAGTTTACCGCCGCCAACAACATTGTTATAGAAGCCAACTCGATAAAATACGTATCTTTTTTCGGGATAATAGATCCAATGGTATGGAGTTTTTGAGGGTTTGTCAAATCCCATATTGAAAATAAGTACCTTATTGTATTGCAAGTTCCCGCAATCGCTTTTGTGGTTATTTTCGTCAATCAACTCATAGAAATTATCAAAAGGCGAAGTGTTTATCAAATATTTATATTTGATGTCACCCTTGTTCGTCTTTAATATTTTTTTGCTCTTATCTATGCCAATGTAGTGGCAATCGAATATGACTTTTGAAAGGTCCACCTTGCAAAAAATGTTTGATAGAAGCGCCTCGATGCCCTCATTATTATAGTAAAAGCAAGAATTATATTGCACGGGCTTTTTAAGTTCATCCGGACTGAACGTCGGGAAAAACCTTCCCATAGATGTCTTGCTCAAATTTTTAAGCCTTGTGCAATACAGTTTTTCATTGTACGGCTTCAAAAATTTATTTACAATACCTTTGCCGAATTTGCTGTACAAATCGCCGAGGAGATTATTTTTCTTGTTGGCCTTTTTCTTTATAAAAGAATTCAAACACCTTGTATACTCTTTGTGTGAAAGTTCTTTTATGTTGTTTTGAAAAGGATAATCTATAAATCGATTATCGATGTAAATTTTTGCTTGTTTCGTGACCAATATATCTTTTGAACTTAGTATATTTTTCTTTATATCATCATTGCGAGTGTGAAAAAAATGACCTCCGCAATCCCAAACGAAATCGCCTTGTTTTATCGACTTACAAAGTCCACCGATTTGATTGGTTTTTTCTATAATTAAATAATCATCACCAACCTCATTGGCAAAACTCATCCCAGAAATACCCGCACCAATAATTAAATACTTAACACTCTTCATCTTTCACTTTCCAACATCAAAGATATAATTCTGTTGCAATTTTCCATTGCACTCTTGACTTTTAAATTCTTTATATATCTGCTTTTTGTGTTTATAGCATATTGGAATTTCAAAAGCGAACCGCTGTTGCCGTCCTTTTTCGCTTTGTCTATCGCGTCAAACAATTTGCGTGGAATTATTTGGCAAAGTTTTGCAGCAATATCATCGTCATTTGAAATGGCAGGAAGAAGTTTCCCCATTAGCGACTCATCCATTGTTTCTATGTTAAAACCACTTTTATTATCTTTGTATTGCGCCAATTTGCATAACGCCAAAGGAGACTTAAATATAGGATTATCACCCAAAGGATTATTCTTATCTAAGAGCATGCAAGCATCTTTGCTTGAACGCGCAATAAGTTTCTCAAATTCCAACTCTTTGCTCTTGATGTCATCAAGCCCCATATCACAGAGAAAAGTTATTTCTCTCTTTTTCTCTTGAATAAGAGTTGGGTTTTTAAAGTATGCGTAAAAGCGAGAAAACAATCTTTTTTCATCTTCTGTGTTAAATTCGCCCAGTTTGAAAATGTCCAAACCGCCATTGATTTTTGTTATTGCTTCTGGCAAAAGATTCTCATCGGTTGCGGTGAAAATGATTTCACATTTTGAACCATACTTATGCAAAATTTCATCAAACATATTTTCAAAAGTTTTTTTGTTTGCACCACTTATGTTTTCGAAATCATCTATGAGAAAGAGTGCTTTGTCGTCCTCAATGGCCCCCTTAAATATCGTTTCAAATTGTTTAGTTGTAAAGGTGTTTATCCATTTTTCATACCAACCCTCATTCTTTTCACCAATCACATTAAGGTCGTCGCTATATGAAACAATAATGTAGTAGGCAAAATCCAAAAAAGTTGGTTCAGTATCGTTGTTCTTCCTCCACTCCTTTATGAAAGAATCAAACTTCTCGCAACTCACAATAATAGGGAAAACGTCGAACACTTTAAATCCGAGCATCTCCTCTAACGAAGAGTAGTAGTTTATGAAATAGGTCGATATATTTTTGTCTGACCTTGCATAGTTGCTGTTAATAGCCACCATTGAAATTATTGTGTTTAGCAGTGCGGTTTTGCCTTGTCCATACTGACCAATGATTGCTCTTCGCTTTCGACTTTGTGAGTTTCTGTCAAAAAAACCATCAAACAGCTTTCTTGATGAAGCCTTGTTATTCGCATATAACGATGGCAAAATATAGATATTATCAACAGTAAACCCATTTAGACATTCGGCAGAAAGTTCGTCTTCGGGGAGACGCCTATATCTTATCCATAGATATTTTGAATAGCCATTTGCGATTTGCAATTTTTCGTCTTGAATATTGTTTATCCATTGAACAAAAGAGTCTTTTGCTTCTTGTGTTGGAGCTTTGCAGTCGGTGAAATACAGCAAAATGAATATTAACTTGCACAGCATGAGTTGTCTGTCGTCAACTTTTAAAAGACTTGAAAACTTGTCAATGACACTGGAATAGTCATAGATTTCTTTATCCACAACAGCCCACTTGTTAAAAGACCCGTTATATACCTGCCTTATAAAAGCCTCATTATTTACATAAATCTTTACATACTGACGCAATTTTTCAACAACCATGTTTTGTATGTTCTTTAAGTCTATACAAAATACTGCCAATAGCACATAAATGAACCCAACAAGTTCACTTATGGTTGTGATTGACATTTTTTTGTCAACAGGAAAAAGCAAAAGGGAAAACTTTTCATTGGCTTTTGGTTTATTTTCTTTATAATCACCAATAATCTTCTTTAAACTTTCTTTATTTGGATAATTTATTCCTCTGTTTTTCTTTATACTTTGATAGGATATTAGTCCGACCGCTTCAACAACATCTGACAATAGTTGATAGAAGTTCCGGTTCTGTTCGCTTAACTTTTTGAATTGCTTTCTCACGCAGTCAAAGAATAGCGAAATTTGGTATTGTATGCCCTCGCGCAAATTGGGGCTTGACCCGTTTTTGATGCTTTCCAACTCACGCTTTATTTCGGGTAAGTCTTCGTTCATTCCGCTGTCTATATTTGACACAATTTCGAAAAATATTTTAGAAAACATAGAACAATTATCCATAAGATGCTCCTAATTATATCTTCTTATAACAATACATTTTCGATGTCCGTTGTTGTTTTGTGCAATCATTTTTAAAAACTTATATCTGTTTTCACAATCCCAAACCTTTGGCAATGGAGTTGTTAAAACATTGCCAAGTTTGTAGTCTTCCATAAATGGGCAACAAACCACATCCCCATTATAAAGAATAGTTCCCTTTCCAAGTCCCGCTCCGCATTTCCATTTCTCTTGTCCAAAATTATAAATTTTATCATCATTGAGCAAATATATTTGATTTGACGAATCGCCGTCATCGGATGTGTAGAAAATATTGCTAGTCTTATAAACATTGTGTATTTGTTTGAAAATGTCTTGCAATTTTTCAAAATCCTTGTCTTCCATACACATATCTTTTGTTGCTGAGCCCATAGGAATAAGTTCAGATAATTGAAGATTGCTAACGCCAACTTTGTTAAGGTCGCCAACAAGTTCAAAAAGCGTTTTGTAATTGTTCTTATTAAGAACCATGTTAACGCTAACCTTGTATCCCATGTCTGAAAGCATCTTTATGTTTTTCATTGTGACAGAATATGTGCCCTTTCCGCGAATGTTCTCATGTTCTTCTTTTGTTCCGTCCACACTCACAATAAAGTTCACAAGGTCTTTGTTAGAAATTGAAGCCAAAAATTCTTTATGTCCCTCGGCGAGTATGGCGTTGGTGAACAAAATCATCTTTATTTGATTGTCATGAAAATATTGAATTATCTTGTCAATACAATCAATAGTAAAAATTTCGCCACCAGTCAATGTAACTTCCATAACCCCAAACTTATTTATCTCTTTGGCAATTTTCATGAGTTTGTCTTCGGGTAAGCATTTGTTTGGTAACTCACCCAAATAACAATGTTTGCAGCGAAGATTACACTTCATTGTCATTTTCCACTGAATCTTTAGTGGAACAGGCAAAGAGACATTGGTGTCGTAATAGTCGCACGAATCAATCTTCTCGTCCAATTCCTTAAGAAGTGATGTTGCCTCGTCTAGGGGAGTGTTTGTTGATTTTGCATAGTCTTCGATTGAAGCGCTATGTTCAAGTGTGCTAAAGATGTTTTTTGTAAATTCGTTCACAACAAAATACTTGTTGTTGAATGGTATGATGTATCTGTCTTCACCTATTTTTGTGCTTCTCATACTACTCTCCCCTCTTGTTTTGTTTTATTTCTTTTGCCTTGTTTAACTTTTTGTCGATTTGGATGATTCGGCATTGTGTGACTTCTTCTCTTATTTCTTCAATAAATATTTTATTTTTCATAGGTATCTCTCCTTAATAAATTAAATAAATAGGAGGCGAGAACAAATTATTCCCGCCTCCACAAGTGACTAGCAAGCATCATATGATTGAGTAAGCTTAACGATTTTGAGTTGTTCACTTTTGTTTACGAAAAGATTCTTAAACATATGTCTTTACCTCCTTGTAAACATATTATAATAAAACTTTCACACTTCAAACAATACTTTATAACCCTTTTTGCGCCCTCAAAAAACAAATTTGTGTAATAAACTTTCTTTCCAACATAAGTCTTTCACGATTTTATTATAGCACAAACCTATCAAATAACAGCAAAAATTTTAAATTTTCATAAAAAATTCAACTCTAATTGGGTTATAAACATTTATTTTCTTTTGATGAGTATTTATAATAATATGTGGGAGAAAAATCATGTCCAATATAGAAACTTTAAAATACACACCTCCACTACATTCAGCCAAAGTGCAAAAAAATATTGAAGAAGTTGAAGCATGTCCACTATGCAGCTCGAAGCAATATGTTAAGACAAGAACTTTCGATATCGACAAAATAATTAATGACTGGATTGAACAAAGAGGCTATAACCCCGTTGCCGACACATACAGACACAAAATATTGATACAGAAAAGGTGCATTGAATGTGGACTATACTATTACAATTATCATCTTCACGACACATTGGAACTTTATGACCTTTTATCACAAAAAAATTATTATCCTCACTTTAGAGATGAGTTTGGTGTTGCAGCCCACTTTATCAAAGACATAAAGCCACGAAACCTTTTGGAAGTGGGTTGTGGCTCTGGCAACTTCTTGCTTTATATAAAAAATGTTGTCCCAGATAGTTATGGCTGCGAAACGAGTTCTCGCGCGATAAGTCTGTGCAAGCAAAAGGGAGTCAAAAACGTAATTGAGTCTTCAACTGAAAACATAGAAAAAAAGTTTGATGTCGTTTGTCATTTTGAGTTGATAGAACACATATTTGAGATAAAAACATTTTTGGAAAATAATATTCAACTTCTAAACCCTAATGGGCACTTAATTATTGGTACTCCAAATCCAGAGGGAATAATGTCACAAATAGATTACGATATCCTTGACCTTCCTCCGCATCATCAGTTTTTGCTATCAAAACAAACACTTACATGGATTGCAGAAAAATACAATTTGAATCTTTCAAAGTACGCAACAACAGAGTTGGATTCTTATCGGTTCGAAATGTATAAAAAAACACACAAAGAATGTATATCTTTAAATGATTTGAAGGGCAAAATTTGTGGCGACACCCACATTGCCGTATTCTCAAACAAGAAATAACGCGCGAGCACTAGTTGGTTGCGCGATTTATCTTATGTCCCCCTACTTGAACATATCCTTTATGACCGAAAGCACGAACCTTTGCCCGTCTTCGTTGAAGACGACGGCGGTGTATGGCACGCCATACATGGTGGTTCGTTGCACGTTGTATATGCCGTACGCCTGCGCCTCGTCAGAGGCAACGCTCCTTGTTCCGCCATGGTTATTGACGATGGTCTTCAAAATTCCCATTTCTTTCAAGGTCTCTTTAACGAGCGATTGTTTGAGTTTCTTTGTGCCGGAGCACACTAAATTCACCTTTTGAACAATTTTTGTCAGCGAGAGTTCTTTCTCAAACTCAAAAAGGTCCTCGATATTATCTGGGCAAGAAAACTCACTCTTTTGCGAATCATTTGACTTTGCAGCACTCAAAGTGTTGCAAACGTTAAAAAGCGTTCTTATTATGTTCGGGTCGTTTAAGATGCTGTCATTTTCGCACTTCTCCCCCGTGAAATAGTTAACGCCATTTGCCAGCGCCCTCAAAACTTCAATTTCTAAATCATTCATACATTTTCTCCTCTGCGTCTTATATAACTATTGTATCGGCTTTTGCATTTTTTGTCAACAATAGTCACGCACAAGAAAAGTCGGGGCGACCCGACTTTTGCTTTCTAAACAACGTGGTATGTCCCGGGAACGCCACTTAAAACATTATTCTCTTCAATCTTGGGCTTCAGGTCGCCGTCTTCGAAGTCGCGAACAAAAATCCTAAACCTTGGGTCACTTGTGGAAAAGTCCACATTCTTAGAGATTTTTGCGCCAATGGCACCATAAAAGACGGGCGCGTTCAACTCGCTCCAATAAAAGTCGCTTTGCTCTTTCGCCCGCACCCTTTCGGTACTTGCCACCTTAAAGACGCCAAGGCTCAAAACAAACATTATAACAAAAGCAAAAACCACAACAAATCTTCTCTTTTTCATGTCCTTTCCCCTTTAAGCATATTCTATAAAATAACCCATTATTTATCAATAACAAATCTCACAAATTCTTGCTCCTTCAAATCGCCTTTACCCACTCAAAATCCACGATGTGCCAAATGATAAAAAATTTTACAATAAAAGATATCAAAAGCCTTGATTTTTGCAAAAGGTTAAGATATAATAACAACGTCCTGAGGTTAGTGGCCCCCAAAACATTAACCACAGGCGCAAACAATGGAGGTTTGGCTGAGCGGTCGAAAGCGGCGGTCTTGAAAACCGTTGATGTGAGAGCATCCTGGGGTTCGAATCCCTAAGCCTCCGCCACAAACACAATATGTAGTGTTTGAATTGAGTGAATACCACAATTTATTGTGGTATTTTTTATTGGTTTTTAAAAAAATTTTAAAAGTGAGTAATTTTTGAGTAATTTTTTTATTGATTTATTATATTGTAATATAATAATTCTGCGTTCTTTCTAGCATGCGTATAAACTGAATTTGTGATTTTTGAACCTTCTGTATGTCCTACCCAGTGTTGTATTATGTGAAGTGGAATATTTTTTTCTTGACATTTTGTTATGAATGTATGTCTTAATGAGTGAATTGTATATTTTTTTTCTAGTTCAATGTTAGACAATATTTTTGTAAAAAGGTTTTGTGTTTGTTTTTGTGTTAAGTTAAATATTCTTTCATTGGTATTTTTTAATAATGGTTTTATTATTTCTATTGTTTTATCAAAAAGAGGTATTGTTCTTATTGATTCTTTATTTTTTGTTGTGTCGATTTCGTTCTTATAATTAAGTGATTTTGTTATTGTTAGTGTTTTGTTTTTTAAATCAAAATCACTTGATGTTAGTGCTAATAATTCGCCTTTTCTAAGGCCTTGATACATTGCAACTAGAAATAAATATGCTTTATGTTTTATAAATTCTTTTTCAATTAAATTTTCGTCTTTGTCTGTTAATGAATTCCCGTTTGATTTTTTATGTTTAGGCTTTTCAATGTTTAGCATTGGGTTTTTTGAAATAATTTCATTTTGATATGCTTTGTTGTATATGTCTTTTAATAGTTCATATACCTTTTGTTTTCGTCTTTCATGGTTTATAGAATTTAATGTTTCGATAATATTTATTGTTGTTATGTTATTGATTTCTTTATTTTTTATGTTTTCTAAGTATTTTAAACTTGCTTTATAATCAAGTTTTGTTGTTTCTTTTATGTCTTTTTTGTATAAATCAAGCCATTGCATATACCATTGTTCAAGCGTTAATTTTGAATTAAGCGTTTTGTCTTCTAGGTTGTTTAGTGTTTTCTTCAATTTTATATAGCAGTCGTTTTGTGTTTTTGCTGATATGTAAAATTGTTTTTTATTTTTTCTAAATCTGCAAAACCATGATTTGTTGTTTTTTGATTTTCTTATTATTATGTTTTTAAATTTCATTTGTGAGTCTCCAATTTGCAACTCACTTGATTTAATATTTTGTTCGTCAATTTGTGCTTTTAAGATTGCTTGAATTGAGCATATAAAATTGGTTATTTCTTTTGATTTTTTTTCTTGTTTTAAACTTTCGTTGTATTAAAAAAAATTCAATAAATCAATTCTTTTCATAATTTTTCCTTTATACTTCTGCTGATACGAATGCAGTATAAGTTATTATTTTTGCTTTTTGAGATTCTTCTAGTTTTAGATATTCGCGAAAGAAATTTCTGTCTTGTTTAGTTAAGTAACCAAATTCGTTTTGAAATTGTCTGCCGACTAAGTAGTCGATTGATACTTGGTGGTGGTTCGCAATTTCAATTAGTGTTTGGAGCGGTGGTTCTGTCACTCCGTTTTCATAATTGCTATAAGTTCCTTGTGTAAGCCCTAATTCGTTTGCAATTTCTTTTTGGCTTTTATTTTCTAAAAGCCTTAATTTTTTTATGTTTAAATTCATTTTTCTATGCCTCCTATTAATAAATTAACATTTTTAGTATTAAATTTCAATAATTATAAAATTTTTTAATTTTTTATTAAATTTCTTAGTAAATTGTTTGACACATATTAAATTATTTGATATATTTTAATTAAAGTTACTAAGAAACTTAGTAAAATTTAATTAAAGGAGTTAGTTATATGGCATATGGTAGAACAACAAGGACGACAAGAAAGTCGTCAACAAGAGTTAGGACAAGGGGAACAACTCGCACTGGTGCTGCAAGGAAGAAAGCAAAAAGAATGTGTTGGTAGGAGGTATAGAAAAATGTATGTTGTTGAAACGATAAATTTTATTTATTTTTTTGATAATTCTGTTAGCGCAAAAAACAAATATTTGTCTTTTCAAGCATTAAATATTCCTAGCGTTATGTATTCTTTGTCTGACGGTTCAATAGTAAAAAAACATAAAAAATGCCTATAAAGGCATTTTGCGCGAGGTCTGGTGGCCCCAAGGGTTTTTTCTCATTTTTCCCCTTGGCAAAGAGTTCAATTCTCTTTCCTCGCTCTATGTGGAAAAAATAGTTGACAGTGCCCCTCTGTTTCGGGTGCAATTCCCGATTTCCACGCCATGTGCTACCCAGCACAATAAATATATGCGGTGACACCGACCTAAAGGCGGAATACAGAACGCAAATAAAGGAGTAAAATATGGGTTTGTTTAGTTCAAGAAGAATAAATACGGAGAATGGTATGGTGATTGAGAAAATTCACCGAGATGCAACGGCTGAAAGAATTTACGATGGTGTGAAATATGATGCACAACCTGAGAAGTTTATAGTTGTTTGTGTTAGTTCTGACCATTTTAACAATGAGGATGGTTTTGTTGACGGGTTGTATTTGCAATACCCTGTAACTGCAGAACTTTATCAAAAATTGAAATTTAGAGATAAAGTTCGTGTCACTTATGATATGACTGGTTCAAATAAAAAGCCAATAAGTGTTGAATTGCTTAATGAAAAATAATAATTGCCCTTTGGGGCAATATGTTGAGATAGTTTATGTGTTAAAACTGCATAGTCGATTGTAAAGTTAGTTCGAAACTAACTCTCTGCTTAAAAAAGTGGGTGAATTTATTAAAGGAGTGTATTTGTATGGTTGCTGTTATGAAAAGACTTTTTTACGTTCTTTTAGGTGCTATTGTGGCATTGGGTTTATTCGCTCTTGTTATTTGCATTGCATCTTCTGTTAATGGTGTAAGTTTCGCACAACAAATTGTAGATTGGTTTGGACCTAAAGCAGTTGAAGAAGTTGAGTCTATAGTTCAATCAATAAAAGCATTTAAACTTGTTGCATAGGTATTTATGTTATGAAGAAAATATTTTTACTTATTTTAATAATAGTTTTAGTAATATTTTTTGGAACATGGCCTTTGTCCATCCTTGGAAAAATATTCGCTTGGATAGGTAAAGCCATGGAATATCTTGCAAAAGTTTTAAATTTTTTTGGTTGGAACGGACTTGTATAGTTTGAGAGAGCACTGTTTATAGTGCTTTTTCAATAAAATTTTTGTTAAAGGAGTTATTATGGGAAAGAAAATTTTTAATATTATTATTGGTTGTTTGGCATTTGTTGGGGCTCTTGTGTCTGTTTTATATATTTATCTATTAACAACAAATGTAGATATTTTTAAAGACGCAACTTCTACATACGCGCTTAGTGTTGTAGACCCTCAGACTGGTGAAAAAATCCCCACCCTTTCTGTTAATTATTATGAAAATGTTAATGGAAAAGGTAAAGAGGTTGTTGAGTTTAGAATAAATGCTTATTCTGA
This sequence comes from uncultured Clostridia bacterium, assembly GCA_947595235.1. GTDB lineage: Bacteria > Bacillota > Clostridia > Christensenellales > UBA1242 > UMGS2069. The sequence goes on along the minus strand of CANQEP010000009.1, from coordinate 6,480 downwards.
CCAAAAGAAACAAACACTTTATCGAAAAGGCTATCAATTAGTTATAGAGAAAGATGGGACATCAACTTTATATTATTATGACAGTCATGGTGATATGAGTTGGGACTCTGGTCATGTTTATGATGAAACAAATGACGAGGGTCAACAAAAAAATGCTTTCTTTTTGGAAATAGACAAAAAAGTTGTTGCTGTTAGACTAGATGGTTATTATGAAACTCATAGTGTTTATTACACTGTTGGAGATTTCTTTAAGACCACTTGGGCTTGTTTAACTGGGCAAAAAGACATGATTTCTTATAAAGTTAAGTCTGAAAAGCATTATTATACTTTTAAAGACTTTTTATTGAAGATTGCATCTATTGTTCGTAGTTGTTCATATGGCACTGGAACATATGTAAATGATATGATTGATTTGGGTGATTATCTTCATATGTATGAGGTTTCTGAGGACGGACATATTTCTGACACACGTATTGGCAGTGATGGACAAATCAATTCGTATTTTTCAATGTCTGTAAACTATAACAGGAACGGTATGGTTTATGCTGGACAATCTATGTTTGGCAGTGTTGCAAGTGATTCCGATTTTAATATTTCGGGTGTCGAGTTTAATGTTAATTATTGGAATAAAACTGTTGAATACAACTTGTCTGAGGCCGATTTTGTAAAACGTTATTCTAGCATGGACCAAGGCTTCTATTATTCTTTGTCTAGCAAAACGATTAGTGAACTTAAATCTTTTGCAGATGCGGACATGGAAATTAACATTGTCTTTGATTGCACTAAGATTAAAGACACAAATATTTTAGGTTTTGATAACTACGCACTTTATGGCATTAAAGTTAATTCCCTCAAAATTATTGGTAATAACAATAATTTTAATCTTATGGTTGGTTGTCTTAAGGACACTGGTCTTTCTAAGATAATTACTCATAATGTTAATATTAACAACCTTTCTGGTATGGAGGTGTCGTATGAAATGGTATAGTTATTTAATTTGTTTTGCTTTAATTATTGCAGGTGTTTTTTGTTCAATAGGTGTGTTTAATGTCTTTAAACATGACAGTGGTGTTTATGGCACATATGAAAGTATCGAAACCATAAATGATTATGACGAAGTGTTTAAGTTTGACAAAGGCGCTATTGATTTTGAGACTGAGGACCATGTTAATTTTACTGCAAAATTTAGTGAAATGAGTGTTGATTTTGACGGCAAAAATAACAACTATGAGGTTCTTTTTAATGGAAACCTTTTAAGTGACGTTGAAATTTTTGCTGGCAAAATCACTGCAGTTATTTCTTTAAAATTTTATGATTCTTATGGGGACAAAATTTGCACGTCAAAAGTCAATGTTTTAATTGAATTTTTTGATAGTGACACCATTGTTACATTTACAACTAAGAATGAAAATAATTCTTTTGCTTATCTAAATCAATATATGAATGTAAATGGTGCAATTTTGAAAGTAGTTACAAGAGAGGTGTAAGATGGGAAAAAAATCAATATTTTTGTCTTTGTTGTTAATTGTTGTGCTTGTTGGTATTGGTGTTGGCGGTTATATGTTGTGGCCTGCTATTAATGGTGCTATAACCAAAAATAAATACTATACCAGTGAGCAAGTGCAAGAGGCTTATGATAAAGGCTACGATGACGGAATAAATAATGAAACAGAACTTAATGCTCAAATCGAATATTATAAAAGTTTGACAGACGAATATTATAGTCAAATTGTAGGTTATCAAAGTCAAGTTGAAAATTATAAGCAAAATGCGGTAAATCTTCAAAATAATATTGATAGTTTAACGGCATTAAAAAACGAGCATGAAAAGACTATTGAAACTTTAGAGTCTGCGAATGCAGAGCAACAAGAAACAATTAAGTCTTTAAATTCTAATATTGCGACTTTAACTGAACAAGTGAGTTCTTTGGAACAACAAAAGACTACGAACTTGCAAAAAATTGAACAGTTAAATGGTCAAATTAGGGAACTTTCAACTCAAATCTCTAATTTGGAGAAGTCGGGTGAAAACAAAGATACACAAATCAATCTTTTGAAATCTCAAAAGACAGAACTTGAGGGGCAAGTTGCTAATTTGAACGCAACTGTTACAAATTTGAATGGTCAAATTTCTTCGTTAAATTCGCAAGTTAGCAATCTTCAATCTAATGTTCAACAACTTGAGTCAACCAATGCTTTAAACTTACAAACGATAAATTCGTTAAATGCTCAAATTCTAACATTAAATACTCAAATAAGTGAATTGACTCTACAACTCCAAAATAATGGCTCTACTGTTACTGGTTTAAATAAAAAGATAGAGGAGTTGGAAAAGTCCATTCAATATTATGAGGAATATGTTAAAACTTTGCAGTCGGGTGAAAAAGCAATTGTTACATTTGGGTTTGATGGCAGTGTCATCAATGTGCAAGTTGTTGCCAAAGGCTCAAAGGTTTCTATTGTTGACCCCGAGTCTACAGATTATGTTATCTTTAATTATTGGACCGTTGGTGGCGAAAAGATAACTCTTAATGAATACACTGTCAACGATAGTGTAACAATCGTTGCGAATGTTACTTACAAATATGATGTCAAGTTCATGGTTGATAACGGAGAACATAATAAGCAAATAGTCGAAAAAGACCACTTTGCTACTGTCCCATCGAACCCATCTAAAGACGGTTGTGAGTTTGACGGTTGGACTGTCAATGGTGTTGATGTTGTTGATGTTTCAAGTTATAAGATAACTGGAACAACAACATTTGTTGCTAAGTTTACGAAACTGCATACTGTTACGTTTATGTTTGAGTCTGAAACCAAATCTACTCAAAAGGTTAGAAATGGCGAATATGCAAGCAATGTAAGTGTTGAAAGCACTGATTATAAAGTCTTTAACGGTTGGACTGTTAACGGTGGCAAAGTTGACGTTTCAAGTTATAAGATAACTGCTGATACAACATTTATTGCCGACATTACATATAAGTTTGACGTTAAGTTCATGGTAGACGATAGTCAACATGATAAGCAAATTATTCAAAAAGACCACTTTGCTACCGTCCCATTGAACCCAGCAAAAGATGGTTTTGAGTTTGATGGTTGGACAATAAATGGCAATGACATCATTGATGTTTCAAAATATAAAATCACTGCGGAAACAACATTTGTTGCTAAGTTTACTAAACTTCATGCTGTTACTTTGTTCTCAAATGATTCTGATTATCAAGTTGAATATGTTCGACATGGTAGTGATTTATCACAATTCACCTTAGAACCTACAGAACTTTATACAAAGTTTTGGGGTTGGAGTTTAGATGGTGCTAATGTTCTTAGTTCTGATTATATTGTGGAAGATGATATAACCGTTTATGGTATGTTTTGTTCTGTTTTGACTGGTTGTTGGACTGTTACAGTTAATCGAACTTTGTCTGATTCTTGTGTGCCTTTAGTTATAAATCTTACAATTTTTGAAAGTGGTATTGTTTCTGTTAGTCGTGACGATTTGGGCCCTTTAAAATCATATATTGTTTTAACATATAACGAAGATTATTATTCGATTATTATAAGTGATGGCGTTTGGTTTGCTGAAAAAATTTATATTAAATTTTTATCTGGTGAATTTTATTGTTCGGATGTTTCTAATAATTTTAAATCTGTTGACCCTTTGTTAAATGATTCTTATATATATAAGTTGAATCATGTTGATTCTGAATTGCCAAGTCATAGTTATTTGGCGCCTTTTGAGCATAAGGTTCATTATACTGTAAGTGATTCTTACCGTGTTGATTATACTTTTACATGTAAAAATTTAAGGTTAAAATTATCTGACCCTAATGGTTATGCATTTGATTTGAATAATGTTCCATATGTTATTATTGGTGATAAAATAATTTATAGTAATTGGCTTTATGAAGGTTATGCAAATTCTTATGATTTTGCTATTTCTGATACATTTGTCATGATTGACAATGTTTACTATTATTTTGATTCTTAATTTTCGAGGTGAAAAATGGAAGAAAAGATTGAATTGTTTTTTCGTGATATAAGAAACGAATTAGAGCACTTAAAAGTTATAAAATTTCGTAAAGAAAAACAAAAATTTTTTGGCACAATGACTGCAAAATCAAAGGGCTTCATTAACGGTGTTAATGCTTGTCTTAATAAACTTAATAAATGTTATAAGGAGTATCGCAAAGATAAAGATGGTTTCTATAACTGATTATAAGTTTTTTAAGCCCGGTGTTTATGCTTTTTGTGGTGGTCAAGGTGCTGGAAAAACAAGTCTAGCAGTTTTAATTGCTAGACTTCTTTATAAACATGACAGAAAAAAAGACGTTTTAAATGCTCAAGGATATGTTGATATTTATAATAGAGTTAATGGTTTAAATTTGCGGTTGAGTAGTCATATAATTTATACAAATTTTGATGTTTTTTTAGATAAAAAGCGCGACGTTCATGGACATTATATTGATACTACTTGTTTCGGTTTGCCTAATAGTGAATATTCAACAGTTCATTTTCCTTTTGGTTCAACGATTATTCTTGACGAGGCTGACACTATTTTAACTTGTAAAGACGCAAGGTTTAGACGTTATATTGTTTCTCTTTTAAAATATGCTCGTCATAATGGTTTGAGATTGATATTTATTTGTCAAAGTTTTAGTTCTTTACAAAAACGAATAAGAGATTTAATCCAATATGTTGTTTTCTTTAAAAAATCTAAAATTAGCAAGTTTTTTGGTTTTATTTTTAGAATAAAGTGGCGTTTTGATGTTTTAGATAATTTTGAAAAGCAGTTTTTAGACATTAAACATGAGTGTGGATGTCCTGTTTCTTTGAAAGAAGTAAAAAGTTGTTTTAAATCTTATAAGTTGAAAAAATTTTGTAATGTTTTTAAATATTACGATAGTCATTCTGGAAGAGTTTATTTTTTTAAAAATTTAAAAACTTATGAGTTTATAAAACAGCCTATTTTCGATTTCTCTAAAGAAAGTATAGATAATTATATAAAAATGCATCCATTGAGCGATATTGATTGATTATTTGCGGTTGTTTGTTTGCTCGTGACGTTCATATTGTGCAGTTATTTTGATACTTTTTTAAAAAGTATATTAGTAAAAAAATAAATTTGTTTATTAACTGTTGTAACTTTTGATGCGGAACGTTACTTTTATAATCGACATAAATTTCTTGCGTTTATTAGTTTCGCGCGAAGCGTTCTTTGTGCTTGTAGTAATGTTTTAAACGCTTTTCTCGAATAGAGGTGGCACGCGTAAGTGTGCCACCTCGAAAAGTGTGTCTTTACTTGACATTAAGACACACTTAACGGAATTTTAGATTTTATTGGGGGCAAAAATGCAATATGTTTTAAGAACTATAACTAAGAGTTTTCAATGTTATTGTGATAGGCGTTATTCTGTTAGTGCTTTTCAAAAAACGTATAAAAAAAGGTTCAAACCAGTTTCTATTGATGGTTGTGTAAGGCGTTTAGATATGGCAACTGGTGAGTTGACTAATTATTCAAGAAAAGATTTTGAAAACTCCATATTACGTTCTCAAAATCGGTCTTTAAATCAATTTCGTGATATTGTTAATGCAAATTTTGAAGATTGGCAGTATTTCGGAACATTAACTTTTGATAAGTCTAAAGTTGATAGATTAGACGATAATGCAGTTATAAATGCATATGAAAAATTTATTAACAATTTAAAGCACAAATATAAGAATTTGGTCTATATTGTTGTTCCAGAACGTCACAAAAAAGATGGTGCTTTACATTTTCATTTGTTATTGGGTAAAACCAGTGCTGAAGAGTTAAAATTAGTTGATAGTGGTAAAAGACAACGAAGTGGAAAAAATAAAGGCGCTATTATATATAATTGTAATGCTTTTAAATATGGTTTTACTACTATAACCGAAATTAAAAATGTTTCTGCGACATTGAAGTATATGGAAAAATATATGTCCAAATCTATTGGTGGCTCTACTTTTAGATTTAAAAAAAGATTTTATTATAGTCGGAATTTAAAAAAGCCTTGTGTTTTTAAGCAAGAGTTTTTAATTGACCATAAAGTTGATTTGGAAGACGTTGGTTTTGTGAACGTAAATAATTTATATGAGAAGATACTTTATTTCTCAAAAGAAAAGAATTTTTTAATTAAACGTATATTAACAGATGTCAATTAAAAACCGGTCATATGACCGGTAGTTGACTTAAAATATTATTTCAAGTGAGTAATTTTTGAGTAATTTTTTAGTTGGTGTTAGGTAAATTCTAGCATTTAGAGGCACATAAAAATGTTTCGAATCCCTAAGCCTCCGCCAATAGGTAATAATACGAACTCTAAGTCTGAGTTCGTATTTTTTAATCAAAATTATTTTGCAGTAAAGTATAAGTATTAAAAGGCAAATTGGTATAAATTAAACCCATTGACAGAGTTTTAGTTGTATGATATAATTTCAGTGTTAGGAGAAGAATAAATGG
>CANQEP010000008.1 GCA_947595235.1 uncultured Clostridia bacterium | reverse complement strand
AAATTGCAGACTACTCAAAGATGGGGCTCAACACGTTCTTGTCGCTTTTGCCACTTCTTAGCATGAATCTTGCCATATTCAACATCTTGCCAATTCCGGCACTGGACGGCGCAAGGGCGGTGTTTGTCCTCATTGAGTGGATATTCAGAAAGCCAGTCCCTCGAAAGATAGAAAACATCATCCACACCGTTGGGTTGTTCGTGCTTTTGGGACTTGTCATATTCCTTGACGTGTACCATTTCTTCATACTTTAAAGTCAAAAGATAAATATGGATATTATTGAGAAGTTAAATAGTCTAACAGAAAACAAGTATGATTTGAAACTAAAAAAAGCCATTTTGGACAAAAATAGTGGCGAATGTTCTGTTGAACTCTTTTACAAAGACGGCGTCATTCTTGGCACGAGCGAAAGAGAGAAAATTTCAAAAGAACTGTGTTCGCTTTTGCCAAGTGGCTTTTCTTATGACGTCAAGTTCATAAAGAACTTTGTCACCAACGAGGCGGTCACAGAATTTGTAAAAAGATTTCTAAAAACCAATTACCCTTCAATTAAGTTTTTCATAAAAAGTTGCGATTGCGAGGGCAAAGAAAAGAGCGTTTGCCTTGGCTTTTATGAGCAAGAGTACGAGTATGCGAAAAGTCGAGATATTCGCGGAAGTCTTTGCGAAAAACTGAAAGAAAACTTCTATGTTGACATCTCTCTTTCAATAGAAAAGCGCGAAGAAGAGGTGGAAAAGATTGAGGCATTTGAGCCCGAAGAGGAGTTGGTGTTCGAGGCCTCAAACCCCGTGAGAGTTATCTCGGTCAGCAATGTTCAGCCCCTTGTTGGAGAGTTGACCGAGACCAACGCGACCTACATAAAAGACTGCACGACCTCGGGTCAAGAGGTGGTCATTTGCGGAAAGATTTTATACTTCAAAGAAGCGTCGTTCGAGCCAAAAAAGAAAAACAAAGAAGAGGGCGATGCGACCGAAGAGGCGCCAAAAGAGAGAAAGTATTTCAAGTTCACAGTGGAAGATTTTTCGGGCAAAATGAACTGCGTGTACTTTGCAAACAAAAAGACGTATGAGAATATGCAAAAACTGCAAGATGGCGAGTCGGTCATCCTTTTGGGGACGCTCAACGAAAACAATTTTAAGCACAATTTGGACATGAAAGTGAAGGCAATCAGCCTCTGCACTCTTCCCGAAAAGTTCGAAGAGGAGATTGTTTATAAGAGCGAGCCAGCAAACTACAAGGTTGTTTTTCCCGAGCCCCTTGAATATTATTCTCAAGTCGACTTGTTCACCAGCACCGAAAACAAAATCAATTCATTTTTTGTTGGCAAAGACATTGTTGTTTTTGACTTTGAAACAACGGGGCTGAGGCTTGACGGGGCGGACAAAATTATTGAAATTGGTGCGGTCAAAGTGCGTGACGGAAAGATTATTGAGAGTTTTTCATGCCTCATTAACCCCGAGATGCACATTCCCGAAGACTCCACAAAGACCCACGGCATTGTTGACGACGACGTCAAAGACAAGCCGACTTATCAAGATGTTATCCCGGACTTTTACAAGTTCACGAGGAATAGTTATTTGTCGGGCTACAACATCATTGGCTTTGACATGATATTTCTAACTCACTTTGGCAAACTTTGTGGCTACAACTTTGACAACCCCGTCATCGACATCTATAAACTTGCGCAAAAGCAAGTGAAGGGAGTGAAGAACTACAAACTCATTTCTGTTGCCGAAAAACTTGGGGTAAGCCTTGACCATGCCCATAGGGCGGTCTTTGACACCTTGGCAACGGCAGAAGTGATGTTAAAACTGGGAGAAGACACCGAAAACTTCATAATTTAGAAAGAAAAAAAGAATAAATGCTTGCAATTATTGGAACAATCATTTATAATAAAAGCAAGTTGAAGCAAATCTTTGAGAGTGGCGTGAGCCACTCTTAAATTTTGTAAGATAACAAAAGGAGGGTGCTGTGGCAAACATAAAAGAAAGAGTTGAAGAATTTATAACGCCAATTATTGCTGACCTTGGTCTTGGCATAGAGATTGTTGATGTTGCCTACGAAAAGAAAAACACGGGCATGAACTTAACAATCTACATCGACAAAAAGGGGGGCGTGACCATTGACGATTGCGAGGCTGTTCACAACGCCATTGACGAGCCACTTGACGAACTTGACCCCACAAACGGGCAGAGTTACACACTCAACGTCTCTTCACCGGGGCTTGACCGCGAACTTAAAACCGACAAGGACTTTCAAAGGAATATTGGCGAGGTGCTAGAAGTCAACTTATTTAAGAAGATTGGGCTAAAGAAGAAGTTTGTTGGCGTTCTTTTAAGTTTCACAGCCGAGGCAATAGTTATCAAAGAAAAGGGTGGCAAAGAGATTGAAATTGAAAGAAGCCTCATCTCAAAAGCCACAAAATATATAGAATTTTAAGGAGAAAAAAAGTGATTAACAAAGATTTCTTTCTAGCGCTTGATGAACTAGAAAAACAAAAAGGTATCAAAAAAGAATTTTTCATCGAAACTCTTGAGTCTGCACTTGTTGCCGCCTACAAAAAGAATTTTGGCGAGTCAAAGGCAGTTGAGGTTAAACTCAATCCCGAAAAGAGCACCATCAAAGTCTACGCCTACAAGACCGTTGTTGACGAGGTAGAAGACGAAACAACTCAAATTTCGTTGGAAGATGCTCAAAAAATCAAAAAGTCATACAAGGTTGGTGACCAAGTTAGTGAAGAGGTCACTCCAAAAGACTTTGGGCGCATTGCCGCTGGAACAGCAAAGCAAGTTGTAACTCAAAAACTTCGCGAGGCTGAGCGCAGCATCGCCTATGGTGAACTTGAAGAAAAGGTCGACACCCTTGTTACTGGATTTATTCGCCGTCAAGAGAGCGACACATACTATCTTGAACTCACTGGAACTCAAATCGAGGGCGTTTTGATGCCATCTGACCAAATCGCAAGTGAGCACTATCAAATCAATGACCGTCTGAGAGTCTACATCAAGAAACTTCGCGAGACCGCTCGCGGTGTTCAAGCCATTGTTTCAAGGTCAAACCCTGGATTTGTAAGAAAACTTTTTGAGAACGAGGTTCCCGAAATTGCTTCTAACCATGTTATCATCAAGAATATTGTTAGAGAGGCGGGATACCGAACAAAGATGGCAATCTACAGCGACGATCCTCAGATTGACCCACTTGGCGCGTGCGTTGGTAACAAGGGGACAAGGGTCAACGCCGTTGTTTCTGAACTTGGTGGCGAAAAGGTTGACCTTATCATCTATAGCGATGACCCATTTGAGTACATCGCAAGGAGTCTTTCGCCCGCACCGGTCATCTCGGTTGAAATTGACGAGTCACTAAAGCAAGCAAAGGTCATTGTTCCCGATGACAAACTCAGCCTTGCAATCGGCAAAAGCGGTCAAAATGTCAGACTTGCGGCAAGGCTCACGGGCTGGAAAATAGACGTCAAGAGCGAGTCAAAAGCAAAAGAAGACGAGCAAAAAGAAGAGTCAAAGCAAGAAGAAGTCATCTCGCTTGACGATATCGAAGGCATCTTTGGAGACCTTGACGACTAATGGAAAAAAAATCACCAATAAGAATGTGCGCTATTTGTCGCGAAAGGAAAGAAAAGGGCGAACTTGTTAAGATTGTGAGAGAGCCCAGCGGCAAAATAAGCGTTGAGAAAGACAAAAGAATAAATGGAAGAAGCGTGTATCTTTGCAAAAAGAGTGAATGCCTTGCAAAGGCCATAAAGTCAAAACTCATTTCTCGAACTCTTGGCGAGGTCGATGACTCCATTTATGAGGAGATTAAACTTGCTCAAAATAAATAACAAAGTCAAATCATACTACGGCTTTTTGGAGCGCGCAAGGCAAGTTGTTTATGGCATCGACAACTTCGAGAAAAAGAAACTTTATCTTATAATGTACTCAAGCGCCTTGTCAGCCTCTTCAAAAGAGAGATGTCAAAGGCTGGGCGAGAAAAACAACTGCAAAGTCTATGAAATTGAAAGCACTGACTTCTTTGAACTGACAAAAAACGACAAAGTTCTTGCCATAGGCTCAAAAAGTGAAGAACTATCAAAAGCAATAATTAGTCAAATGGAAATTTAGGAGGGACAAACTTGACTAACACAGAAAACACACAAAGCAAAATGCAACTTAACAACATTCAAAAACTCAGCGAACTTTTGAGAAGTGGCGGATTGAACAATCTTGCCAATTCTCTCAAGCGCGCAAGACAAAAACTTAGTAGCCTTTCAAACACCTTGGAAAGAAACAGACAGTCTGCGCCAGCAAAAGAGCCAGCCATAAAAGTTGAGTCAAAATTAGAAGTGAAAGAAGAAAAAACAGAAACAAGGCCTCAGCCATCTTCTTCTGTAACGCGCAACTTCGAGCCAAGGCAAAGGCAGATGCAATCTGGCGTGCAAAGGCAAACTGGGTTCCAAGGCGCAAGTGGTCGCCCTCCAAGACCATTTAGCCAGAACCAAAACGGCACAAGGCCAAGTGGACCAAGGCCAAATCCTCAAGGTGGAAGACCTTTTCAGCAAAGGACATTCACTCCCGAAAAGATGGACGCCAGCACTCTTGTTAAGCCTAACACTTTAAGTCATGCGCCAAAGAAAAAGACCTTCGAAAAGGCGGGCGAAGACAAGAAGGCAATGAACAAGAGAGCGCTTGTCATGAGAGGCTATGTCGAGGACGACACCCTCTATGACGATGGCGGACGCATGGGCTCAAGAAAGCGCGGGTCGAAAAAGTCAAAAGAAGGAACAAAGATTGTCATGCCAAAAGTTGACCATGCAGTCATAACCACCGACAACCTCACTGTCAAGTTGCTTGCCGAAAAAATCGGCAGACCAGTCAGCGAGATTATGAGCAAATTCCTTCTTCTTGGAATGATGGTCAACATCAACTCAAACATTGACTTCGACAGCGCCGAACTCATCGCGAGCGAACTTGGGGTAACCCTTGAAAAGAAGGTGGAAAAGACCTTTGAAGAGAAACTTGCCGACATCCACAGCACAGACAGCGACAGCGAAGAAACACTTGTTAAGCGTCCTCCTGTTGTAACTGTTATGGGTCACGTTGACCACGGAAAGACCTCACTTCTTGACTACATAAGAAAGACCAATGTCATTTCTAGCGAGGCGGGGGGAATCACCCAGCACATTGGCGCATACCAAATCAAGGTCAACGGCGAGTATGTAACCTTTATTGACACTCCGGGTCACGCCGCATTCAACGAGATGAGAAAGCGAGGTGCGAACCTAACTGACGTTGCAATCTTGGTTGTTGCTGCCGACGACGGCGTTATGCCACAAACAAAAGAGAGCATCAAGTTCATAAAAGAGGCAAATGTGCCAATGATTGTTGCAATAAACAAGATTGATGTTCCAACGGCAAACATTGACAAAGTAAAAGAGGAACTTGCAGCCGAGGGCGTGATGCCCGAAGAGTGGGGTGGCGAGACCATTATGGTGCCAATTTCTGCAAAGAAGGGCACAAATGTCGACAAACTTCTTGAAATGGTATTGTTCGTTGCCGAGTATCAAAACCTCAGAGCAAATCCAAACAGAAAGGCATCGGGTAGCATCATCGAGGCAAGGCTAGACAAGGGCATGGGAACTGTTGCGACCGTGCTTGTCCAAAATGGAACTCTCAATATTGGAGACGTTGTTGTTGCCGGAACTGCAACGGGTAAGGTCAGGGCCATGATTAACGAGAATGGTCAACACGTCAAGAAGGCAACTCCGTCAACCCCTGTTGCAATTCTTGGTCTCACAAGCGTTCCAAATGCGGGAGACCAACTCTATGTTGTTGACGAAAAGTTCTCAAAGCAAATTCTCACCGAAAGAAACGCAAAGCAGAGAACAAGCATGATAAAGGCAGAAGATGTTTCGCTTGACAACCTTCTTAGCAAGATTGCCGACAGCAACTTCAAAGACTACAACGTCATCATCAAGGGCGACGTGCAAGGCTCTATTGAGGCGCTAAGGCAGTCGCTTGGCGATATCCAAAACGAAGAAGTCAAGGTCAGATGTATCCACGGCGGTGTTGGTGCGGTTAACGAGAACGACATCATGCTTGCCGAGGCATCAAACGCCGTTATAATTGCTTTCAACGTCAAGCCAGACGCAAAGGCAAAGACCATGGCAGAGAAGAAAAATGTCAACATCAAATTCTTCAAAGTCATCTATGAGGCGATTGACTTCGTTAACGAAGAGATAACAAAGATGCTAACTCCAAAGTACAAAGAAGTTGTCACCGGCCACGCAGAAGTAAGAATGCTCTTCAAGGCCAGCAAGGTGGGAGTTATTGCGGGTTCGTATGTGCTTGACGGCAAGATAACAAGGGGTAGCAAGGTTAGACTTCTAAGAAAAGACAAACAAATCTATGAAGGAACTATTGCAACACTCCAGCGTGAAAAAGCCGAAGTGAAAGACGTTAGCGCGGGCTTTGAGTTTGGCGCAACGCTTCAAGGCTTCAGCGATATCATGGTTGGAGACATCATCGAAACATACTCGCTTGAAAGGATATAGGAGAATATATGGCAAACATAAGAATGAGCAGAATCAACAGCGAACTTCAAAAGGCCATTGCCGAGATAATTTCTAACAGGCTTAACAATCCCGACCTTGACGGACTAATTATCTCGGTCACTTTTGTTGAAACCGCTCCCGACTTGAGCGTTGCAAAAGTTGGAATAAGCGTGCTCTCTGCCAGCGACACCGAGGAATTGGTCGTTGCAACACTAAATCATGCAAAGAACTTCATTCGTCATGAACTCATGCACATGGTGAGGTTAAAGACCATGCCCGAACTTGAGTTCGAAGTTGACAACTCCTATGAGAGAGGGCAAAAACTTCTCAAACTTATAGACAAAGTGTCAAATGGGGATAAAAATGGATAACAAAGAAAATTTGAATGCCATTGCAGAGGCATTGAAAAATTTTAATACTTTTTCTATTTATTCGCATATCAACACCGACTTTGACGCACTTTGCTCAAGCCTTGTTTTAAAGAGAGTTTTGGAGAAAATGGGCAAGACCGCCCATGTCTTTTCTCATTCGGGATTTCCAAGCAACATCACCATTCTTGACGGCTACGAAAAAATTAACAACGAAAGTTTGAAAACATATGATGTCGCCATCATACTAGACAGCGGTGACGAGAAGAGAATTGGCAAATACTTTTATAAGTACAAGAAAGGAACAAAAACCACCATCAGCATTGACCACCATGTCGGCACGCCCGTCTACACAAAACTTCACTACCTCAACGAAAAGGCTTCGTCAACTTGCGAACTTTTGTATGAGTTGTTCAATGTTATGAATGTGGAACTTGACAGTGTTTCGTGCAGACTTCTTTTGTCGGGAATTTATACAGATACGGGCGCGCTAAAGCAGTCAAACACCTCGGCAAAGACAATGAGAATATGTAGCGACCTCTTTGAAAAAACAAAAATGCCAATGGACGAAATCATGGTTCCAATCTTTAAAAGCATGACACTTTCTGCATTCAACCTCAAAAAGTTTGTTTTCAATAACCTTGAACTTCACTCTGATGGTAAACTCGCCATATGCGTTCTTACTGCAGACGACATAGTTAGTGCGGGCGCAAGTTTCACCGACACCGAGGGGCTTGTTGACATTGGAACAGACATACAAAGCGTTTTGATTGACGCACTTTTAAGTGAAGACCCCAACGAAAGGGGGGCGTTCAGAGTGTCAATAAGAAGCAAAGGGGACTACAGCGCAAGGAACATCGCCATGGCGTTTGGCGGTGGTGGACACTTAAAAGCGTCGGGTTGCAAAATCTATGACAGTGGCGAAAACGCAAAAAAGAAACTTCTTGCCGAAATGGAAAAGGAACTTAAAAGATTGTGATTGGATTTTTTAATGTTTTGAAACCGACTGGCGTTTCGTCAGGGTATGTTGTCAGCAAGTTGAAACACATATTAAACGAAAAGCGCGTTGGACACCTTGGGACGCTTGACCCACTTGCCAGCGGGGTTTTGCCAGTTGCAGTTGGCAAGGCCACAAGATTTTTTGACTACTTTTTGAACAAAGACAAAGTGTACTTTGCTCTCATGAAAGTTGGAGTTTTGACCGACACCCTAGACAGCGAGGGCAAGGTCATGAAAAGAGACTTGGTCTCTGTTTCGCTTGAAAACTTAAAAAGAGTTGCAAGTGAACTTGAAAAAGAGACCAGCCAAATCCCGCCAAATTTCTCTGCAAAAATGGTGAACGGAAAAAGGGCATACGCTCTTGCAAAAGAGGGGAAAGAATTTTCACTCGCTCCAAAAAAAGTGCAAATTTACTCAATAAATGTTGAAAAATGGCATCAAAATGGCGTTTTTGCGCTAAAAATCCATTGCAGCGCGGGAACATATGTGCGAAGTATTGTTCGCGATTTGGCAGAAAAACTGAACACAGTGGCAACCACAGTCGCAATAATAAGGCAAAGAAGCGGACCATTCACATTAGAAAATTCTTTCACTTTAAACGAGATTGAAGAGGATAATGAAAAGTGTCTTATAAGGGTTCAAGATGTTTTGGGGATTGAAAGGATTGACCTTTCAAAGAGCGATGCAAAGACCTTGCAAGAGGGCAAGACCATTAAAAGAAATATAAAAAGTGGCGACTATTTGGCGTTTTATAACGAAAGTGAGTTTGGTGTTTTGTCTTGCGAAAATGGTGAACTTAAAATAAAGATATATTTGTTTGAAGGAGAGAATTTATGATGAGGTTTGGGCCTTCGGGCTTTTGTGAAGAATTTTTAAAGGAGCATAAGCACACCGAAGAGATGCCCTCGTGGATAACTTCGCATGGGCTTGACGCGTATGAGTATGCTTTCAACAAGGGCATTCATCTTTCAGACGAGAAGGCAGAAAAACTCAAAAAGTTGTTTGACGATAAGAACATTGAGGTCAGCGTGCACGGACCCTACTACATAAATTTGGCAAACCCTGATGACATGATGGCTGAAAAGTCAAAGATGTATATCATAAGTAGTTTGCAAAAAATGAAGTTGCTTGGCGCGAAAAAATTGGTCATTCATCCTGGCAGTCTCACAAAAAACACGCGAGAAGTGGCGTTTGACCTTGTTATGAAAAGGATGAGCGAACTTAGAATTTTGCTTGACGAGTTTGGCATGAACGATATGTACGTTTGCCCCGAGACCATGGGAAAGCATGGCCAAATTGGAACGGTTGAGGAAATCGCGAAGATTTGCGCTCTTGACGAAAGATACATTCCAACTCTTGACTTTGGACACATCAATGCGTACGGGCTGGGCTCGTTAAAGACCGAAGAGGACTTCGAAAATGTGTTTATGACCCTTAAAAAGTACATGGGCGAAAGGTACAAAAAAGTGCATATCCACTTTTCAAAAGTCATGTATGGAGAAAAGGGCGAACTCAAGCATCTTGACTTTGACAGCGACGAAGAGGGCTATGGTCCAGACTTTGAGCCACTTGCGAAAGTTCTAAAGAAACTTGGCATAGAGGGCAATGTTATCTGTGAAAGTAGGGGCAATCAGACAAAAGATGCACAATCTATGCAAAAGATTTTTTCTAAATTGATTGATTAAACAAAAATGCTGTGATATAATCAAAAAGATAAAACGATTGGAGGATTTTATGATTACTGCTGGTGAACTAAGAAAAGGAGTTACTATTGAGATTGAGGGAAAGATTTATATCGTTGTTGATTTCCTTCATGTAAAGCCGGGCAAAGGGGCTGCCTTTGTAAGAACAAAACTTAAAAATATTGTGACTGGTCAAGTTATTGAAAAGACTTTCAACCCAGTTGAAAAGTTTGAAAAGGCGCACATCGAAAGAAAAGAAATGATGTACCTTTACAATGACAGCGGCCTTTACTATTTCATGGACAACGAGACCTATGAGCAAGTTCCGCTCAACAAAGACCAAGTTGAGGACGCTCTTAACTTCATGACCGAGAACATGAATTGTGTTATTCAATTCTATAAGGGGCAAGCGTTCAGCGTTGAGCCACCAACATTTGTTGAACTTAACATTGTTGAATGCGAACCTGCAATCCAAGGCGACACCTCAAAGGCAAGTTTCAAGCCTGCAACACTTGAAACCGGCTACGTTATTCAAGTTCCACTATTTGTCAACAACGGCGACAAAATACGAATTGATACCCGCACCGGAACATATATGTCAAGGTGCTAATTCCTATATAAAAATGAAAAAGATATGTCAATTTTTGACATATTTTTTTTGTGCGCAAAAACATATAACAAACGCATGGGTAGTATCTTTTAATAAATAGGAGGATTCTATGTTAAAGTGGCTTTTGCCCGAGAATATTTATAGCCTTGTTGAAAGACTGGACATTGCTCACCTTGAAGAAATCCGCCTAAGAAGGAATTGCCCCGCGCTTGTCATGTACAAAGGAAAAAATATGCACCTAACTTATCCGAGCGGAGAAAAAGTCTACGTAACAACAAAGGAACTTGAACTTGTTCTAAGGTCTGCGACAGAAAACTCGCTCTACGCCTATAACAGTCAAATAAAGCAAGGTTATATAACCGCGAAGGGGGGTATAAGGATTGGCATCGCGGGTGAAAGTGTTTCAAGTGACAACTTTATGCCAACAACAATAAAGAACATTTCCTCCATCCACATAAGAATACCGCATGAGGTGGTTGGCTGTTCAAAAGAGGTCTTCAAATTTATTGCAAGTGACAATGGAGTGAAGAGCACGCTCATCATTTCGCCACCAGGTGCGGGAAAAACAACGCTGCTGAGAGATATTGCAAGAAACATCTCAAAACTTGACAGAATTTATAACTGCCTCTTGGTTGATGAAAGGTTTGAACTTGCATCATGTTGTGATGGAGTTGCCATGCTTGACGTTGGAGAGAACACAGACATCGTTTCTGGGGGAACAAAGAAATACGCATTCACAAATGGCATTCGTGCGCTTCGACCTGACATCATTATAACCGATGAACTTATGAGCGAAGATGATATCTTGGCGTGTAAAACAGCAATGAGGTCGGGAGTGAAAGTCATTGCATCCGTTCATGCAAACAACCACCTTGACCTTTTTGAAAAATACGATTTTAAGGAACTTATGACGAAAAAGATATTTGAAAGATACATCGTTTTGTCTAGCAATAAAGGTGTGGGAACAATTGAACAAATACTAGACGAAAACCTAAATTGCATATATTTTTAGTATTTTTACACATTCAAGAGGAGGATTTTGCGTTTTTTATGATATACATAATTTGCGTCTGTATGGTTGTTTCTTCTGCCTTTGTGGGAAAGTATTTGTGCAAAAAGATGATTTTGCGGGATGCCTTCTTCAAAGATATGTTGCTTCTTACTGAAAAACTGAAGGGGAATATAATTTTCAAGCAAGATGTTATCAAAAACGTTTTTAATGACTTTCTTTCAAGCATTAGCGACATAAACGAAAAAAAGCGATTTTCTCTAATTTTTGATAAATACGCAAGCGGAAATGTAAATGAAATAGAAAACGCAAAAGAACTGTCTTTTCTTTCAAAAGAAGAAAAAACATTGTTAATTCGTTTCTTTTTGGGGCTAGGCGCGGGCAACAGCGAGGTCGAACTTGGCAACATTGAGGGGGCTTCAAGTGAAATAAAGAACTTTTCTAGCCGTGCAGAAGATTATCGAAAGAAAAACGAGGGGCTATACTACAAACTCAGCATCGCGGTGGGGCTAGTACTGAGCATAATTATCATATAGGAGACAAAGATGAGCATTGATATCATATTCAAGATTGCCGCTATTGGAATTTTGACTGCAGTTATAAGTCAAATTCTTCAACATCAAGGTAAGTCCGAGATTGCAACACTTGCCACGCTTGCTGGACTTGTCATTTCTCTTATTATGGTTTTGAATATGGTTAGTGGCCTTTTTGACAGCCTAAAAACCTTATTTGATTTGTACTAGGGGAAGTAATATGCTTTTAAAAATACTCGGTGTAGGAGTTGTAACTGTCATAATCAACATAGTTTTGAAGCAATATAAGCCCGAATTTGCGGTTTTGGCAAACATTTGTGGCGGTCTTTTGATATTTATGCTAATAACAAATCAAGTCGAAGAAATAATAGAGAGTTTCACATACATAAATAGTTTGTCAAGTGTAAAGATAGACATCGTCACACCAATTATAAAGGTTATTGGCGTTGGATACATAACAGAATTTACGGCAGATTTGGCAGAAGATAGCGGAAATAAAAATATTGCAGATAAAATTATTGTGGGAGGTAAAGTAGCAATATGTTTGTTGGCTGTGCCCATAGTAAAAAGTCTTGTGGAAACAATAATCGCACTAATTTAGTGCTTAAAAAGAAAATTATTCCGTATTTTTTGTTGTTTTTTGCGTTTTTATTTTTTATGACGAATTTATCGAATTTGTCGACAAATTATTGCTATGCAGATGAACCTCAAGAAGACATAGAAAAGGAACTTGAAGAAAAGACAAGCGATATTGTTGACGACATTGATTTTTCTTATCTTGAAGAGGTGGCAGATGAGTTTGATTTCAAACTCTTTGGCGGGCTTGGATTCAAGGAGTTTGTTTTAAGCGTCATTGCGGGTGACGAAACCATAAGCATTGCGGATATTCTCAACATCGTTGTATCTTCCTTAAAAGACTCAATAAAGAAGTTGCTTGCGCCCCTTCTTTCAATACTTGTTATTGTTTTGCTTTGCTCAATGTTTAATAACATCAGGTCGAGCAAGATAAGTGGCGTGGGTGAGATGATATGCTTTGTCTGTTTTGCAATTGTTGTCATCATTGTTGCAAGCCTTTCGGCAGGGCTAGTCAGTTCAACGAAAAATAGTCTTTTGTCACTTCAAAAGCAAATGAACAGCATTTTTCCCATTCTCATAACTCTTATGGGGCTCATGGGTGGGGTGGTCTCGGTCAAGGCGTATTCGCCAATGCTCGCATTTTTGTCAAATGCTGTTTCAAATATCTTCATATATGTTTTGCTTCCATTATTTTCTTTCAGTCTCATTCTTTCTTTTATTGGTAACCTTTCAAAAAACACAAGGCTAGACAAGTTGCGAGATTTTATTGCATCACTCTTCAAGTGGGTTATTGGAACAACTTTTGCGATTTTTTTGAGCTTTTTGACCATTCAAGGCATAACCGCGGGCAGTAGCGACAAGGTGAGCATAAAGGCAACCAAGTTTGCCATAAAGAACTATATACCATTTTTAGGGGGCTATATCTCAGACGGCTTTGAACTTATCAAGGCGGGCGGTTTGATTGTTAAGAACGCAGTTGGCTTTGCGGGAATAATTTTGCTCTTTGCAACAATTATCATGCCGCTTCTAAGCATTGGACTTTTGGAACTTTCATTAAAGTTGCTTGCGGGAGTCATTGAACCGACCATGGACAAGAGAAGTTCAACCCTTCTTTATGACATTGCAAAAAGTTTCAAATTGCTTGTTGCAATAATTATTGGTGTTGCGCTCATGTATTTTCTTACTATGATACTTGTGACAATAACGCTAAGTAATGTGCTGTGAGGGAAAGTATGTTTTCGGGATTTATCGTAAATGTTGTGTGTTGTGCGGTCTTGCAGATTATTGCGTCAATAATGCTCCCCGAGGGGAGAATGAGAGCCTTTACTCTTTCGATAATTGGACTCTATCTTTTCTTCAGCATTGTTTCACCTCTTTGCGACTTTTTGTTTGAAGGGGGAGTTGAAAGCATTTTCTCATCATTATAAAAAACGCAAAATACACCATGTTTATATGAAAAAAGTGCCACATTTCGACCAATTTGGCGAAAATTATACAAATCAAACTGTCATTTGAAGAGAACCCATTTGAATATTATTTATCAAGGAGATGACAATGGAGGAGGGCAAGCAATCACTCTTTAAAAAGATTTTTGGCTCTGAAGGGGGAAAGAAAAAAGTTAAGTCGGCCATCGTTATTGTTCTGGCAGTTATTGTTGCGGTTATCTTTTTAAGTTCTTTTCTTCCAAAGAAAGAGAGTGAGAAAAACCAAACATCTTTTGATGACCTTTCATCTTCTTTCAAGTCTTTGGAATATTGCGATGCGCTTGAGAATAGACTTGAGAGAGTACTAGTAAACGTCAAAGATATTGGCAGAGTAAATGTGTTTGTTATGGTAGAGAGCAGTCCAACCTTTAAGTATCTTGAAGAGGTGCAAGAAGAAAGTGGCGATGCGGGAAATAGTGTGACAAGCAAAAAGACCACGGTCTATGAGGCTAGAAATGGAACCATAACTTCTCCAGTTGTCGAACTTGAAATATTGCCGAAAATTGTTGGGGTTCTTATCGTTGCGACGGGAGCAAAAGACACAAAAATGAAGGTTACGCTAACAAACATTGCTGCAACCATACTCTCTGTTGATATTTCAAAAGTGGAAGTCTTGGAGGGGCGATAATGAAAATTTTGTTTTTTAAGGAGGGAAAACTTATGAGTAAAAAGAAAAAGATATTTATTTTGGTGTCCATGGTGCTATTGTTGGTTGTTACGGGATACCTCAACGTTGTTTTGAACAGAAAAAATAGTGTGAGTGAGCCGGCAACCTCATCGGCAAACTTCTTCACATCAGTTAGGGCTGACATTGTTGCGGCAAGAAATTATCAACTTCAAATCTATGAGGATGTTATAAACACATCAACCAATGCAGAGGAAAGGGCAGATGCAATTCAAAAGCGCGATGCCATTTCTGCTCAAATTGCAGAGGAGTCTAACCTTGAAACATTGATTGCTGCGCGTGGATATGAGGATGTTATTGTGAGGACAAATGGAGACAAACTCAACGTCTTTGTTAAGACCTCGAATGGACTCACCTCTGACGAGGTTGCTGCCATACTTTCAATTTTGGTGAGAGAAACGGGAGTTTTGGCAACGCAAGTTAGAATTAGTCCAGTCTCATAAAAAACGCAAAATCGCATCAAAAAAGCGTAAAAAGCCGTTCAATTTTGATATTTGGGCGGTTTTTTGTTGTTTTTTATAACAAAAAATTTGCTGTAAGAAACTATTAAGAAGTTTTGATATTGACTTGCGCACTATGAATTTATTATGTTATAATATATATAAATATTGGGAAAGTTTTGTTAGGAGGATATATGGCTAGTCGCAAACAAAAGTTTATTGATACCGAAGAGGGAAGTGTTTCATACAAAAGAAATGTTGTTTTGTCCATCGTTAAACTTGCCGCTCAAGAAATCAATGGGGTTGCCTCTCTTGATATCACGGGACTAAAACTCATCAAAAGGATGCTTAACAAGAACTACCGCCATGGCGTTTTGATTGAGTTCGGTGAAGACGATGATGTTTATGTTGATGTTTATATCAATGTTCTTTTTGGCTACTCAGTCAAGGACATTGCGTTCAGAGTTCAAGAGAACATCAAAAGTAGTATAGAATCAATGACAGACTTTAAGGTTGCTGCAATAAATGTTAATGTTACGGGGGTTGTTTTTTCAAACGTAGAAGAAGTCTCTGTCTTGTAAGGAGAGAAGTATGAGTAAACAAAAGAAGCTGTTATTTGCAAGTTTATATTTGGTTTTTAGTTTCCTTATTGCAATTGATATAATCTGCTTTGTGTTTGACGCGTTCTCTGCGCTTGCATTCGCAGTGGGTTTGGGCACTATGCTTGTTGGTGTGGGGCTGGTTACAGTTTTCTTGGTGTTGGCACTAAGAAAGAAAAAAGGCTCACTTTCAAAATCAATAAAAGAGAGTGCAAAACCGAGCGACACTTCCTTCGTCGGTGGAAGCAAGACCGACCTTTACACCATTCTTGGCATACCCGTTCAATATAACGAAGACGGGTCAGTGAAAGACATATATGAACTTCTTGGCATTGAGCCCGAGTTTGACGAGAACGGTCAAAGACTGCCCACTGTCTATGAGCAACTTGACATTGTTCCAATGTTTGACAAAAACGGGAAGGAAATTCCTTATGTGTTTGTCATCAAAAACAGAGTTTCGCGTTTGGCGAAGGTGGACCTCACAAGTCGAACCTTAACAAGGCACCTTTCTGAGCGTGAGCAAGAGGAAAAGGCAATAAAAGAGGCAATAAGACGTAAACTTGACGAGGTTCGCGAGAAGGGAGACAAGTCGCAAGAGACCGCCCTTAAGAAAATGCTTGAAACTCCAAAACCTCAAGCCAAAAAGTCGGACAATGGCAAACCCGCCAAGAAAGATGATAAGAAGCCAGTTGTCTTCAAACAAGGCAAAAGTGGGAAAGGGGTTTCAACTCCTGTGCTTGAAAGGTTGAAGGGGGCAGTTGTTGCAACGGCGTTTGTTGCTGCAGCGGTTAGTCATCAAAATGCGGGAGCACAAAAGCCAGCATCAGCATCCAATCGCGCACCTGCCACTTCATCTGCGCCCGCAACGTCATCTTCACCCGCTACGTCTCCCGCACCCGCCACTTCACCTGCGCCTGCCACTTCACCCGCACCTGCAACGGGTGGGGCAACGCCTCCGGCAAGTAGTATTCCAATAAACCCTTGGTCTGTGAGAATTGTCGCTCAGGCGAAACCCGAAAAGGCAACTGGAACAACAATAAGTCTAGGTTATGGCGGGGACGAAATGAGTAGCGACGGCGAGCAACCTGGCCTCAGTGAATAAGGAGAAATTTTAATGAGCAGAAGTTTTGCGAGAGAGTGCGCATTTAAACTTGTTTATGAGTATCTTTTCACCAAAGAAAAAGACGACACTTTGTTTGAAGAGATGATAAGCGACGAGAAAAATAAGAACGAAATGGGATACATCAGCGAGGTGTATAACGGCGTTATGCAAAACTATCAGTCGCTGATTGACGAGATAAAAAAGTACAGCGAAGACTTCAAGGTCGAAAGAATCTATAAGATTGACCTTGCCATTTTGCTTGTCTCTGTTTATGAGATAAAAAACGGCGTTGTTCCTCCAAAGGTTAGCGTTAACGAGGCGCTGAACATCGCAAAACAATACTCAACCGAGAAAAGTTCTAAGTTCATAAACGGCATACTTAGCAACTTTGTTGGTGCATGATGCAAAATTTAACACTTTCAATAACCCAACTTAATAACTATATCAAGCAAATTTTTGATAACGAGGAGTTCCTTTACGGCATAAGCGTTTATGGAGAGGTGACAAACTTCAAAATTTCCAACTCCATTGCGTACTTCGACCTTAAAGAAGAGGGGGCTCAACTTTCGTGTGTCAAGTTTTCGTGCTTTGCACCTTTTGCAAAAAATGGCGACAAAGTTGTTGTTACAGGTCGACTAAACTACCACGTTAAACTTGGCAAATTGTCGTTCGTTGTCAGCAAGGTCGAGATGTATGGCATGGGCGAACTCTACAAAAAGTTCCTTGAACTTAAGGCAAGGCTTGAAAGTCAAGGCATCTTTGACGAGAGCAGAAAAAAGAAAATTCCAACCCATGCAAACACCATTGGCATTGTTACAAGTGAGACGGGCGCGGTCATTAGAGATATCTACCACGTCACTCGCAAAAAAAACCCCTACACAAACATCTTGGTCTATCCGTCAAGAGTGCAAGGCGCGGGCGCAGAGAAAGAAATTGTCGGCGGAATTGAGTACTTTAACAAGGCAAAAAATGTTGATGTCATAATTGTTGCAAGGGGCGGAGGCTCGTTTGAGGACTTGTCGCCCTTTAACACAGAAGAAGTGGCAATGGCGGCTTTTAAGAGTGAACTGCCGATAATATCTGCGATTGGGCACGAAACCGACTTTTCAATTCTGGACTTTGCAAGCGACCTTAGAGCACCAACTCCGTCGGTCGCGGCTGAACTTGCGGTCTTTGACTACTACCAAGAACTCGAATATGTGACTGCCGTTAAAGACAAGATATCATCGCTGGCGGTTGACTTAATTGATGAAAAGAAAAATGCCATTGGAACTGCCATAAATTCCATAATTGGCAACGTTAACCTACTTTTGAAAGACGCGTCGGCAAAAGTTAAGTTGCTCACTCAAAACATCATAAGCAGAGTTGACACGCGTGTTGGCAAAGAAAAGTCAAAACTTGACGTTCTGGTTGCAAAGATTGAAAAGTCCAATCCGCTGACTATTTTAAAGCAAGGGTATGCAAAAGTTTTGAAAAATGGCGAGAGCGTGAAAATCAAAAAGTTGAAGGTGGGCGACGAGATTGAGACTTTGCTTGAAGACGGCGTCATAATTAGCCAAGTTAAAAGTTTGAAGGAGAAAAAATTATGAACTACGAAGAGGCTGTTAAAGAACTAGAAAACATTTTAAGCGCGTTAGAGGGGGGCGACATCAGTCTTGACGAGGCGCTCAAACTCTTTGAAAAGAGCGTTGAACTTTCTAAGGTTTGTTTTGAAAAATTAAAGCAGACCGAAGGCAAAGTTGAAATAATAAAAAAGCAACTTGACGAAATAACAATCAAGCCTTTTGACGATATCGAAAACTAAGGAGAAACCATGCTTGACAAACTTAGCATAAACAACATCGCTCTTATAAAGAGCCAAGTCATAGAATTTTCTAAGGGGCTAAATGTCCTCACGGGTGAGACGGGCGCGGGCAAGTCACTTGTTGTTGATGCGCTGTCCCTCTTGCTTGGTGAAAAGGCAGACAAGTCGCTCATTTCTTATGGCGAAAAAACGGCGAGCGTTGAGGCGGTTTTTTCATCCGTTAGCCCTCTTGTTAAAGAAACTTTGAAAGAACTTGTGGGCGAAGAGGACGACGAAATTATCATAAGCCGAAGACTCTCACTTGACGGGAGAAATGAGATTCGCGTGAACGGAAATATCTTCACTTTGGGCATGTTAAAGAAGTTATCTTCGCCACTTCTTGACCTTCACGGTCAGTTTGAGCACCAAAACCTTTTGAAAGTGCAAAGCCACATAAAAATCCTTGACACGTTCGGCGGCAAAGAAATTGTCAAGTGCAAAGACGCATACTTGTCGGCACTGAAAAAGTACGACGATGTTATCACTGAACTTGACTCATTTAATGGCGACGACCTTGAGAGAAACCGCCTTGTCGATTTGTATAAGTACCAAATTGACGAAATTGACGAAGCCTCATTCTACGAGGGTGAAGAGGAGGAACTCAAGGCGTTTAGAAATCAAGTTCTGCATCAAGAAAAGATTTTGGAAGCAATAAATGGCGCCATGAAACTCACTAGTGGCGACGGCTACGAGTATCAAGGCGCAGTCGAGACAATAAAGAAGGCTGGCATACTTTTGAGTGGAGTGGCTCAGTACTGCGAAGACCTCAATCCGCTGGTTGAAAGGCTAGAGGCGTCAAGGCTAGAGATTGACGACATTTCTTCCACCCTTGATGACCTTCTTGGCAAGTTGTTTATTGATGAGGAAAAGGCAAAAATCAACGAAAATAGGCTTGACCTTCTTTCATCGTTTAAGAAAAAGTACGGGTCAAGCATTGAAGAGATAAACGAGTACAGAACGCGCGTTGGAAACGAGTATGAAAGGCTGGTTAACGCGAGTGAGCGCATTGAACAATTAAAGGTTCTGCGAGAAAAATATAAGGATGAATTGTTGCAAGATGCAAAACTTTTGACCGAAGCAAGAAAGTTGTGCGCGAAGGAGTTTGAAAGGCAGATAAAAGAGGAGCTCAAGGACCTTGGCATGAAGAGTGCGTCATTTGTTGTGTCGTTTGAGCCTATTGATATAGAGCAAAGAACGAGCGCGGGGCTTGACAGAATAGAGTTCATGTTTTCGGCAAACCTTGGCGGTGAACTAAAACCACTAAAAGCCGTTGCCAGCGGAGGTGAGATGAGCAGATTTATGCTTGCCGTCAAGAACATCACCGCAAAAATCGAGGGCATCCAGACGCTTGTCTTTGACGAGATTGACACGGGCGTTAGCGGTGTTATGGCGCTCACCCTTGCGCAAAAGTTGAAGGCGGTCAGCAAGGTTTCTCAGGTCATTTGCGTGACGCATCTTCCTCAAATAGCAAGTTTTGCAGACAATCATTTTGTTATCGAAAAGGTAGAGAACAATAATACCACCACCACTTCTGTTGCAAAAGTCAAGGGCGAAAAGAGGGTGGAAGAGATTGCAAGGCTCATAAGTGGCAGTCTTACCGAGCACTCTCTGTCGCACGCAAAAGAGTTGTTAGAGAGCGCGTCAAAATTTTAAGTTTTTTTTCAAAATTGATACATATATATTTCGCCAGTGCAAAAACTACTCTTATGATTAGAGTGGTTTTTTCTAGAATGAAAATTTGCTTTAATAGGCTAATTTGCGTTATTGTTGCACTTTTGACATTTTTCAGCGTGTTTGGTGGAGCCCAAAAGAGCGAAAGTGAGTGGACTGCACTTGCTTGCTCGTCGACATCAAAGTATGAGGTCTGCGCGCGCCCCAGCCTTTGGGACATTATAAAGAGTTTTTTTGGGGCTAAGGAAAAAGCAAAAAACGAGGTCACGACGGCGGGTCAAAGCGTTTATGTTGGGGGATATCCTCTTGGGTTCACGCTTGAGTGCGAGGGCGTTATCGTCATCGCGGTTGGCTCTGTCCAGACTGCGTTTGGCGACACAAGGCCGTGCGAAGGCAAAAACATCAAGGTGGGCGACATCATTTTTAGCGTTAACGGGAAGAATATTACCTCTGCCATGGACATGGAAAAGATATTGAGCGAGAGTAATGGCGAGCCCGTAAAGGTGGGTGTTAGGCGAAATGAAGAGAAGTTTTTTGAAATAGTCACCCCGTCGCTGGAGGCGTCCACATCTTCGTATAGGCTGGGGATTTGGATAAGAGACAATGCGGCGGGCGTTGGCACACTCACATATATTCGAGAGGACAATTTGCGCTTTGGCGCACTTGGACACCCCGTGACTGACATAGACACAGACGTTGTTTTGCCAGTTGCGGGTGGGGGCATTTATAAGTGTAGCATTGTTGGAGTTAACAAGGGCACAAGAGGAACCGCGGGCGAACTTAGAGGGCTTTTCTTAAGAAATGGCGAAGAGGCGGGAAGTATCGACAAAAACACAGACTTTGGCGTTTTTGGAAAGGTGAAACAAGAGTATATAGAAAGAAATCAAATTGAAAGGAAAATGGAAGTTGCCAGTCGTGACAGCGTTAGGACAGGCAAGGCAACTATCTTGACAACGGTTGACGGCGCAAAGCCCGAGGAGTTTGACATAGAGATAATCAAACTTGTTAACCAAACCACCTCAAACAACAAGAGCATGGTCATAAGAGTGGTTGACGAGCGCCTTATCGAAAAGACGGGCGGTATTGTTCAAGGTATGAGCGGTAGCCCAATCATTCAAAATGGCAAACTTGTTGGCGCAATAACCCACGTTTTTGTAAGCGACCCAACAAAGGGCTTCGGGGTGTATATTGATTGGATGATTGACAACTAAGACAATTTGAAGAATTTTGAATAAATTTGAAAAACTTTTGAAAATCGTTTGTAAAAATTTTTTTGTTGTGCTAAAATCTAGTTAATTGTCATGCCACGGGGAGCATAATTTTGAATTTGTGTTTAAAAACTTTAATATATGATATTGAGGGCAATCTTAAAGACCTTTTGACCGCCGATGAGTACAACGAATTTGGGTTTGAAATGACCTATTTTAATGATAACTGCAACAATCTTTTGATATATCATTGTCAAAACAAGGTGGACATCTTGATTGTTGACGAGAGCGGTCAAGACAAGGAAAGGCTTGCCGTCGCGCTGGATATCATTCACAGCAATTTTTGTCAAAACATTTTGGTTGTTGGCAGTGAGGCTCGGCAAGACGACAAATATTTTTATCTAAGTTCAGAAGAAAAAATCAATTTTGACCTTAGGCTTGGCATGAAACTTCTTGAAATAAAGCGCAAAATCAGTGCAAAGCCCAGCCACAACTTGTCGCTCATAAAGTCAAAGATTTGCGACGTTTTGAATGAATACAAATTCTCTATGAGGCATGCGGGGTTCAAATATTTTTCTGAGGCAATATTAAAGGCGTATATGATTTTTCCTTATGAATATTCCACCATGAACCTTTACAAAGAGATTGCGCTTGAGTATGGAAAAAGTGCAAGTGCGATTGAAAAGAGTATGCGTACGGCACTTTTCAGGGCGTCGAGCAAAGTTAACGTCATGCCCCAAACGGCAGAAAACATGAAACTTAGGGCGCAACTTCCACGGGATTTGACAAACAACATGGCGATATCAACAATAGTAACAAGACTCATAACCGACAAAGACCTCTGCGACGAGGAGGAAGTATTGGTCAAATAATTGCCACTTTTAACATATAATAGAGTATGGCAATAAAGGGATATAGACTGCAAGAGATGAAAGAGCATTTTAGAGAGAATACTCTCTATTATTTTTTTGCGCTCGTTTTTGTTTGTGTTGGCTTGGCTCTTGGGCTATACATCAGTTTGACGGGATATAAGTACACCGCGCTGTTGTCTGCCCCAGACAAAAATATGTTTTCATACATCACGGGGACTGCGCCATACACTTCAATTTTTTATAGCCGACTTGTGAATGTTATTTTGACGCTTATAATAATTTTTGTTTTGACAATAACAAAATACACTCTTGTTTTGTCCTACTTATTTTTGTCTTATCAAATGGCGCTGGTGGTCTTGACAAGTGCGGCGATTATCACCATGTATGGCCTAAGCGGGGTGCTCAATGTCATTTTGTTTGTTGTTCCAATAAATATTATAAATATCGCGCTCATGGTCTATGGAGTTGGAGTGGGCTATGAACGGGCAAAGGTTTGGCAAAACTACAAACTCAAATTTGGCGACAGTTTCAAAGAAACTTCTTTTGTTTTCAAGTTCTTCATCTTTGCTATGGGGCTTTTGGGCACGGCTATTATAAATAGTTTCATTTTGCCGATTTTTATAAAAAGTTTTGTTGTTGTTAACTTCTAAAAAAACGCATATTTTGTCAAGAATTGGAGAAAATAAGAGTAAATTCAATAAAAAAGAGGGAAAAAATGAAAAAATTGTATTTACTTTTATCGTTTATCTTGCTTGCAATTTTCATGCCAAGTGTTATGCCAAATGCAGTGGTTTTTGCTTCTGAAAAGGTGAATCTTGCCGAGGGGGCAAAGTCTGCACTGCTTTATGACAAAAGAAGTGGAAGTATTGTTTTTGAAAAAAACATGGATAAGCACTTGCCGATTGCCAGCATGACAAAACTTGCGTCGCTAATGTTAATTTTTGACGCCATGGACAGAGGAGAGTTTGACGAGAGCACGCTCATTCGCGTCAGCCACCATTCTGCAAAGACCGAGGGCTCGTCTGCCTTTTTGGACGAGGGCAGTGACTACAAGGCGGGCGACCTTATCATGAGCGTTATTGTTTGCTCGGCGAACGACAGTACGGTCGCACTTGCCGAAAAGGTCGCGGGAACAGAAGACGAGTTCGTTAAAAGAATGAACACCAAAGTTAAGGAAATGGGTCTAAAAGACACGTCTTTTATGAACTGCACGGGCTTGCCAGCCATCGACCACTATTCTTCAGCGCACGATATCGCAAAAATCTATGAAAAAATCTGCGATAACAAAATCTATAAAAAATACAGCACCATTTGGATGACCGAACTTGTCCATCCGTCGGGGAGAAAGACCGACATTGTTAACACCAACAGACTAATAAGAACCTATGAGGGTTGCGACAGCGGAAAGACAGGGTTTACTAGCGATGCGGGCTACTGCCTCAGCGCGTCGGCAACCCGAGGGGTGATGAGGCTCATCGGTGTTGTTATTGGAGAAAAAGACAGCAAGACAAGGTTCAATGAAATGGCAGATATGTTCAACTACGGCTTTTCAAACTATGAAAACAAGGTGGTTTTGAGCAAGGACCAACCCCTTGGCGAAAGAGAAGTTGTTTCTTCAAAGCAAAAGGTGGTGAAGTTTTATCCCGAGCATGACCTTGTAAAGTTCATAAGAAAAGGTGAGGACATTAAATATAGTCTTGAATACCGATTTGAAAAACTCAAAGCCCCATTAAAAAGTGGCGAGGTAATTGGTAAGTTGTTTGTCCTTGATGACAAAAATATCGTGACCGACGAGATGCCACTTGTGGTGAGGGAAGATGTGCAAAAGATCAAACTGAAAGATATCTTAGTAAAGATTTTCAAAAAAATATAAGAAACCACAAAAAGGGGATAAATAAAGCATGATGTTTGTCCCCCTTTTGTTTGACTTTTATTATAAACTTATATAAAATTATTAGTATGCTTATAACATTTTTTGAATATCTTGACCAGCCACTTTTGGCTTTGGCACTGCTAATTTCGTTTGTGTCGGCACTGCTAATATCTTTGCCTTGCCACGAGTTTGCTCACGCGCACGCAGCCCTAAAAGAGGGTGACGGCACTGCAAAGGCGCTTCACCGATACACGCTAGCACCATTTGCGCACATCGACATCGCGGGGCTTGTCTTCTTGCTTGTGTTCTCCATTGGCTTTGCAAAGCCCGTGCCAGTTGACAGTCGCAACTTTAAGCGCGGAGTGAAGAGCGAACTTAGGGTCTCACTTGCGGGAGTTTTGACTAACCTTGTCATTGCCATTGTATGTTGTTTCTTGTACGCACTTTTATACAATGTTTGGCCCGCACTATTTGTAAGTTACGGCTTTATTAGTGACCTTTACTATTATTTCTTCCAGTTCATGATAAGCCTCAACTTCATGTTCTTCTTTTTCAACCTTCTTCCAATTTATCCTCTTGACGGCTTTCGCGTTGTTGAGTCTCTTTCAAAAACAGAAAATTCTTACATTCGCTTTATGAAAAGGAACAGCCTTTGGATAATGATTGTGCTAATGGTGACTGGATTGTTTTCGCTTTATATTGACTTTTTTGGGAATGGACTTGCCGACCTCATTTTGCAGGGCTTTGACAAACTCATAAAACTGGTGGTGTAGAATGGACTTTTCAAATGAAGAAGATATAAAAGTTAATAGCGCACCCGAGGGCGAGAGCGTCGTGGCTCAAAGCGAGGCAGAATTTAGCGAAGATGACCCAATCATGATTGAGGGAATGGAAGAGCCCGAAGACATTGACAGCACGCTAAAGTTCCACCTTGCTCAATTTGATGGCCCACTGGACCTGCTTTATCACCTCATAAAGGTGGCAAAAATTGATATTCGAGATATATTCATCTCTCAAATAACTGAGCAATATCTTGAGATGATGAAAGAGATTGACAGCATCGACATGGAAAAGGCGGCGGACTTCACGCTTATGGCTGCGACCTTGCTTGAAATCAAGTCAAACAAACTTCTGCCAAAGCCCGAGGTCATTGACGACACCGAAGAAGAGGACCCCGAGGAGAAACTTTATAGGCAACTTGAGGAGTACAAACTCTTTAAAGAGGCGAGCGAGAAACTCAAAGACATTGAAGATGTCAACAAGTTTTATAAGGCTCCCGACCCAACTGCGGGCGACTATAGATACGTTCTGCCCGACAAACTCAGCCTTGACGCGCTCATCGACGCATTTTCTTCGCTCATGCACAAGGTCAGCGTGCGCGCCGAGACCATAACCGAAAGAAAGATAGAGAAAGACCGCTTCACCGTCGCCGAAAAAATGGCGCAAATAAAGGACAGTCTGCTCATAAAGTCAAAGTTTAAGTTCAGTGAACTTTTTGAAGAGGACTATTCTCGTAGCGAAATCATAAACACATTTTTGGCACTGCTTGAACTTTTGAAGGAGCAACTTATAACCGCCGTTCAAGAAAACATCTACGGTGACATAGAGATTATAAAGAAAGAGGAAACAAATGGACAATCTTGAAAACATACTTGAAAGCATATTGTTTGTGAGTGGCGATGCCGTTGACATTAGCGACATAACAAGCAAGATTGACGCCACAAAGCAAGACATTAAAAATGCTGTGAAAAAACTCAAAAACAAATATAAAGAGGGGTCGGGGATTGTCCTTTTGGAGTTCAACAACAAACTTCAATTCGCCTCCAACGGAGCCTATGGCGAAGAGGTCAGCAAGGTTCTTAACCCAATAAGGCAAAGAAATCTTAGCCGTGCAACCCTTGAAACGGCATCAATAATTGCCTACAAACAGCCCGTAACAAGGCTAGAAATTGAAGAAATCCGTGGCGTTAGTTCGGACTATGCAATCAACATCTTGCTTGAGCATAACCTCATTGAAATTGTCGGAAGAAAAGACACGGTTGGGAAGCCCGTTTTGTTTGGAACAACCGATGAGTTTTTGAAAAGGTTCAACATCACATCGCTTGACGAACTTCCCGACTATAATGAACTTCTTGAAAGGGTCAAAGTCATTCATAGCGACGACAACAGGCTCTATAACCACTTCGAAATCCAAGAGACCGACGAAGAAATGGAGAAAAAACTTGGGCTCAGCGAAGATGTTGCCATGGCAAATGGCGATACCCCTAAAAGCCTTGACCTTGACGGCGAACTTATTGGCGAGAAAAACGACTTCGAAATGCTAGAGGGTGAGACCGAGCCCGAGAACGAAAAAGAAAACCAATCAAACGACTTCGAAAACAATGCTGAGCAAAACGACGAAAATGTTAGCGAAGACGACGAAGAAGATGAAGACAACGACGATGACTTCGACGACGAAGAAGACGACGAAGAAGAAGACAACGATGATGACTTCGACGACGACGAAGACGACGAAGAAGAAGACAACGATGATGACTTCGACGACGATGATGACGACTGGGATGATGATGACGATGGCGATGACGACTGGGATATAGTTTAACAATCTCTCAATTTGAGAGATTTTTTATTTTCTGTATTTTTTTTGGTTTTAAGAGCACTCTAAAAGTATGAAGTTGGCTCTTATTATTTTTGCGTCTATACTTTTTCTGATTTTGATACTGACATATCCCTTTAAAATCAAAGTGGCAACCCACATCAACTTTTTGAAGGACGTTGGCTTTCTTGCAATAAAGTTCACGGCAATAAAGTTGTTTTGCGGTCGCTTCACCATAACAAAAAATGGTAAGTTTGAGGTCAAAAATGCAGTAAAAAAGAAGAAAAAAAAGAAGAACAAAGAGGTGCGAAAAAAATACTTCACTTGCCTTGCGTCAATGATAAGCGTGCGAAAGTTTGAACTTTTTTTGGACGCGGGGCACGAGAGCAACGCATACCTTGTCAGCCTAATTTGTGGCTACATTGGTGCGCTAACCATGACGGGCGTTGGGGCGCTCATGAATAGGTATCACGGAATGAAAGTCTTCACAAGAATAAACCCGTCATACACCGAGTATAGGCTGGAACTTAGTGGCTCAATAGTGCTCAGATTTACATTGCTTCACATAATTTTGTCGCTCGCGTGTGCATATTTTTGCTTTATAAAATCCAAGGTAAAGGAGAAGATAAATGGATAATCAAATAAATGAGATAATGACAACGGCAATAGAAAAAATCAAGTCGGTCGCCGAAAGCAACACGGTAATTGGCGTGCCATTTGAGAGCAAAGACGGAACGCTGATATTCCCATTAACAAAGGTGTCGCTTGGCTTTGTTGCGGGTGGTGGCGAGTATGGAACTGTCAAACAATTCAAAGAGAGCAATCGCTATCCCTTTGCCGGGGGTAGCGGTGCGGGGGTAACACTTCAACCCGTTGGACTTTTGAAAGTCAAAGAGGGCGACGTAAAACTCATTCATATTGACGACAAGAGCCCCGTTGAGAAAATTCTTGAGACCATTCCCGAGGTCATTGATAACCTCGCAGAAATGTTAAAAAAGGACAAGGAAAAATGAAAAAATACGCCAAATTTGTAGTTTTGATGCCATTTTTCACTATTTTATGCATATTATTTGCGTTTTTTGAACCGCTCGGCACGTGCGCTTTTGTAGCGAGCAAAGAAGAAAATTTGACCAGTGCAAAGGCAATGGCAGTCATTGAAAAGTCCAGCGGAAGACTTTTATATTACAAAAACCAAGACGAGAAACTTCCCATGGCAAGCACAACAAAAATCATAACTGCAATATATGTCATTGAGCACACGAGCGACCTTGACAAAGTTTTTTGTATCCCAAAAGAGGCATCAGGAATTGAGGGAACAAGCATAGGTCTTAAAGATGGTGAGCATCTCACAATACGCGAACTTTTGTATGGACTTATGCTGAGAAGTGGTAACGATTGTGCTGTAGCGCTTGCCATTGCAACGAGTGGGAGCGAAGAGAAATTTGTTGCAGATGTCAATGCCTTTCTTAAAGAAAAAGGGCTAGTAAACACCAAACTTAAAAATCCGCACGGCCTACCCGCAAGCGACCACTACACGACCGCCAAGGAACTCGCACTCATAACTGCGTATGCTTTAAAAAATCCAATTTTCAGTGAGATTGTTTCAACAAAGGAGTATCAAGTTGCGAACGAACTTCGCTCAAACTTTTCAAGAAAACTAATAAACAAGAACAAGATGCTTTCAAATTTCGAATTCGCCGACGGGGTAAAGACGGGCTACACTCGTAGCGCGGGTAGATGTTTTGTTGGGAGCGCAACAAAAGACGGAATGCAAGTTGTTTGCGTGCTTCTAAATTGCGTGCCAATGTTTGAGGACTGCGAAAAACTTTTGAAAATGGCTTTTGACGAGTACAAGTTGTATCCTCTTGCAAAAAGTGGCGACAAGTTGTGCGAGGTGCAAGTGGAAAATGCAAGCCTAGACAAAATTGACGTTTTTATGGACTGCGACTTTTCATATCCTCTCAAAAGAAGTGAACTAAATAAGATAGAGGTCAAGACTATTCCATGTGGCAAACTCTCTGCGCCCATAAAAATGGGGACAAACCTTGCCACTATTGAAATTAGTCTTGAAAAACAGTTGATTTTTTCGCACAAAATCTTTACTATAAATGGTGTAGAGGCAAACGATTTTGGCTCTAAATTCACCAAAATTATAGAGAAGATGTAAGTGGAAAAAATACGAATTAACAAATATCTTTCTTCTGCGGGTCTTGGCTCAAGAAGAAAATGCGAAGAACTTGTTTTGTCGGGCAAGGTTAGATGCAATGGCTCTATTGTTTCTAACCTTGGCTTTTTAGTTGGTGAAACCGACAAAGTCACGGTTGACGGCAAGTTGGTCGAGCCCGTGAAAGAGCATGGATACATAATGATGCACAAGCCAAAGGGCTACATAACTAGTATGAGCGACGACCACGGAAGAAAGACCGTTGTTGACCTTCTTCCAGAGGAGTACAAGACCTTGAAGCCCGTTGGTCGCCTTGACTATGACAGCGAGGGACTTCTACTTTTCACGAACGACGGCGACCTTGCCTTTAATCTCACGCACCCTTCACACGAGGTCGCGAAGACCTATGTTGTTAAGGTTGAGGGCGATGTTAAAGAAAGTCAACTTGCAGTCATGCGCGCGGGCGTTGTTGTTGACGGCGTAAGGCTTAAAAAATGTAAAGTCAAAATCCTAGAAAAACAAGAGAAAGAGACTCGGCTTGAAGTTGTTATAAGCGAGGGCAAAAACAGACAAGTAAGAAAGATGTTCGACGCGGTCGGATTGACTGTGGTTTTTCTCAAGCGCACGCAGATTGGCGATCTCAGGCTTGGCGGACTTGCTCGTGGCAAGGTTAGGCCTCTTGACAAAAGCGAGATACTTTATCTAAAATCGCTATAAAGGGGGAAAGATGAAGGTTATTGTTATCGGCGGCGGCGCGTCGGGGTGCTTTGCCTCAATACTAATCGCGAGCAAGGGGCACGACGTGACGCTCATAGAAAAAAATGAAAAACTTGGAAAAAAGTTGTATATAACTGGCAAGGGGAGGTGCAACCTCACCAACGCCGTGACAGGTGGCGAATTTTTGAAAAATGTTGTCACCAACCAAAAGTTCATAATGTCCAGCCTTGTGAGGTTTAACTCAAATGACACCATGGGCTACTTCAAAGAACTTGGCGTTCCACTAAAAATTGAAAGGGGCAACAGAGTATTCCCCGAAAGTGACAAGGCAAGCGACATAACAAGGGCAATGGAAAGGCGCTTGCACACTCTTGGCGTAAATATTATGCTTAACACCAATGTTGAAAGTGTTATAGTCAGCGACGGTCACGCTTCTGGCGTGCTTCTTGGTGGCAATAAAAAACTCAACGCCGATGCGGTCGTTGTTGCAACTGGCGGGAAGAGTTATCACCTCACGGGGAGCACTGGGGACGGCTACAAGTTTGCCGAAGAGACTGGCCATAGAATTGTTGAGCCCGTGCCCGCACTCTGCGCAATACTTCTTAATGACAAAGACCTTGAAAAATTGTCGGGGTTGTCACTTAAAAATGTCAAACTTGTTGCAAGGGTAAAAGACAAAATTGCATACGAAACAGAGGTGGGTGAAATGCTGTTCACGGGGAGTGGCGTTTCGGGTCCACTTGTGCTAACAATGTCAAGCCATATTAACAGAATTTTGCCTCAAAACCTCGTTTTGAGCATAGATTTTAAGCCCGCGCTGGACAATTTTGCACTTTTTCAAAGAGTGAACCGAGACATAGTATCACTAAAAGCAAAGCAATTTTCTTCGCTTCTTGGACTGCTTTTACCTCAAAGTCTTATCGACGTTTTTGCCCATAGGCTAAAAATAAACAAAACAAAAAAGGTCAGCCAACTCAGTCAAGAAGAAAGGCAAAACCTTGTTAGTCTTTTGAAAAATTTTCCACTTGACATGAAAAGTCTTGATGACATTGACAGAGCGGTTGTTACAAGTGGTGGCGTCAACGTTAAAGACCTAAAGCCAAAGTCCATGGAGAGCAAACTTGTTTCAAAACTATATTTTATTGGCGAGGTTATTGATGTTGATGCGCACACCGGGGGCTTTAACTTGCAACTCGCATTTTCCACCGCGTCGTCTTGTGCCAGTGATTTCTAGGGGGTAAAGAATGCTATTTGTTATATTCTTCATAATATTTTGGTTGCCACTTCACATAATTTTTCCCATGAAAGTGATTGGCAAAAGGAACTTGCCAAAAAAAGTGGGCTATGTTTTAACTTGCACGCATTCTAGCAACTGGGACCCCATTTTGCTTGACATCTACCTTGGA
The DNA here is from genome assembly GCA_947595235.1 of uncultured Clostridia bacterium. Classification (GTDB taxonomy): domain Bacteria; phylum Bacillota; class Clostridia; order Christensenellales; family UBA1242; genus UMGS2069. The sequence continues at coordinate 2,295 of CANQEP010000008.1, read as the reverse complement.
AAAAAGATAAAATTTTTAGCAAAAAAGGAACTATTTGACAACAAATTCTTGGGCTGGTTTTTGAAACGTCTTGGTGCATATCCTATTGATAGGAACAATCCCGACATTTCTGCATTCAAATACTCGCTTGGCGTCTTGAAAAAAAACAAAGTTCTAGGGATTTTTCCCGAGGGCACTCGCAACAAAAACCTTGAAGAGAGGGCAATTCAAGACATCAAAAGTGGTGCGGTAACATTTGCGTCAAAGGGCGAAACATTCATCTTGCCAATGGTTATCTATAATAAGGCTAGAGCCTTTAAAAAGAATTATCTTATCATTGGTGAACCTTTAAAAATTGTTGGCGAAAATCCAAAAAGGCTGACAAAAGAAGAGGTCGAGATGAACACAACTCGCCTTGCCGAAGAGTTAGAAAGGCTCAGAGAAAAGGTAACAAATATGCTTATCCAAAAGAAAAATAAGAAGAAAAAGGAGGAAAAGAAATGAGCAAAGAAGAAGAAAAGGGCGTTGTAAGCGAAGAGACAAAAACAAAAAAGACTGACAAGAAGGAGGCGTTAAACGACGAGGTTGCTCGCACTTTTGACGACATTTTGGACAGCGACGAAAAGATTGTTGAAAGTTACAAGCCAAACAAGGCAAAGACCTATTTTTCAAACATCATGACGGCAATACTTCCAATGGTGCTATTTCTTTGTTTGTGTTTTGTGGCATTTTTGATTCCGTCAGAAGAGCCCGTGAGCGTCTCTGAAACATGGATTGCGCTTGGAACTTGCATTGGAATCGTTGTTGTTTTGTCGGCGCTTTTGCTTGTCTTCACCGAACTTTGGTACAGACACACAATCTATGCTGTGACCGAAAAGCGAATCATCATAAGAACTGGCATCTTTGGTGTTGACTACAAAAGTTTGGACATAAAGAGCATTGGCGCAACTGATGTGTATGTTAGTCTGCTCGATAAAATACTCTGCAAAAAAACTGGCTCGCTGAAATTTGGTAGCAATTCAAGTCCAATACTTAGCAAGAGTTCGTCATACAACTTCGCCCACATAAAAGAGCCATATGCTGTTTACAAAGTTTTGAAAGCACATATCGAAAAAGTGCAAAAAACCGAAGTAAAAGAGTAAAAAATGCTATAAAAATCGCAAAAATCAACAAAATAGACCGTTTTTGGCGGTCTATTTTTCTGCTTTTATAGTTAAAATTTATAACGTGATAGGGGACTTATAAAAAATAGTTTGCCAACATTAAAAAACAAATGTGATTTATGCTTGCAATTATTTTCAAAAAATGTTACACTCATATATGTTTGCGGGTGTAGTACATCGGTAGTACGCGGGCTTCCCAAGCCTGTGAGGTGGGTTCGACTCCCATCACCCGCTCCAAAGCGTGGTGAAAAGAGGCTTCTAACTTTGTCAACTGCGGAAGTTCAAGACAGTCATTTATGCAAATAAACTCCAGCCTTGAACTTCCTTGTTTCCTCGTTATAAACCCCTTTTGACCCCGCTTTACATTCCCGATAATGGGAGAGACAAAACGCAAAGTTTTAGCCACCCGCTCCAAAGCGGCGTGAAAAGTGGGCTCTGACTTTGTCAACTATTAGAACACAAATGCAATTGCAAAATCAATAGCATCAAAAAGGATAATTAAAAACACATATGAAAGTCGTAAGAAAGGTTGAGGGCAAAAGAATAGATTTGGTGCTTTATGAGGCGCAAAAGGCGATTCCCGAAAAGCATTATGTTGATGCGCTTTACTACAATATCGTTTTGAAGTCGGGCGAGAAGATTGGCGAGATATCGGCAAAACTTGGCATGAACGATGTTATGTACCTAATTGGTAATGTTGGCTACAGCATAATTGAACCTTATCGTGGCAATGGTTATGCAGGTGAGGCGGTTGAACTTATCGAAGAAGTGTTTATAAAAAACGGCATGAGAAAGATACTTATAACCAATGACCCAAACAATCACGCGAGCAGAAGGGTGTGTGAAAAGTTGGGCGCAAGGTTTATTGAGGCAGCAAGAGTGCCAAAGGACCATGTTTTGTGGATTGAGCAAGGCCATGAATATGAAAACATTTGGGAACTAAAGTTCTAAATTTCAATCATATCATTTACAATCAAGACAAAAACCTTTATAATAAGAACTATGCTGGTGTGGCTCAGGGGTAGAGCAATTGATTCGTAATCAATGGGTCGGCGGTTCGAATCCGCCCACCAGCTCCAAGTAGAGTAAGTAAATTGTCTTTTTTCAAGACGGCTCTTGAAAAATCGCTATAATGCCCAAAAATAAAGGGATG